>CAMCTC010000099.1 GCA_945878355.1 Bordetella parapertussis
GTTGAGCTCCAGGCCGACGATCAGCTTCAGGATGGCGATGGCATCCCGCAGGTCCACCGCAGCGGCTGTGTTGGCCGAGTCTGCGGGTGCGACCGCACGGGTCGCTGTCACCGGCAGCGAGACAGCGCTCAGGCCCGCGATCTGGGTCGTGCCCAGGCTGTCGGTCGCGCCGGCCTGGGATCCGACACCGACGCTGACCGCGTCCAGCAAGCGGTGCGATTTCCACGCATAGGCCAGCATGTCGGCAGACCTGGCCATTGAGCCGACCTCGAGCGTGAAGCTCAAGGGCGCGCTGGCCGCCGACACGTTGCCGGCCAGGTCGACCTGGCGCACATAGACCACATTGGCGCCGTCCGACAGCGCCGGCTTGCTCAGCCAGTCGAAGCCGTCGCCGCTGCCGTTGTACTGCAGGCTCGCACCCGGCTCGACCCCGCCCATGACCAGCGTGCCGTCGTTGGTGAGGCGGTCGGTCTGGCTGGCGCCGCTGTCGACCTTGAGCGCCAGCGTCGGCGCTTTGGCGTGGCTGTCGAGCACGAAGGGCAAGAACGGGCCGGCGCCCGAGACATTGCCAGCCAGGTCGATTTGCCGCGCCCATACCAGGTTATCACCTTCTTTCGGCATGAAACTCGCATGCCAGGTGTCGCCTGCGTCGAGGCTGAACTCGGCCTTGGCGCCAGGCTCCAGGCCCTGGAGTCGCAGGCTGCCGTCGCTGCTGAGGTCGTCACCCGCCACCCCGGTGTCGTGCAGCAGGCGAGGGGTGGGTCCGACCACGGTGTTGTCGACGCTAAGCGCGGCTGTAAACCTTGCCATCTCGGTGTTGCCCGCACCATCCGTCTGCCGCACTTGCACGACCCCGGCGGCGTAACTGCCTTCGGCCAGGTCGAAACTGCTGCCGGCACCGGCCTGCCAGGCCGGCAAGCCGTTGGCGCCCGCGCTGCTGCTGAATTGCCAGGTCGATGTAGGCTCGATGCCGCCGACATTGATCGTTCCGACGGCCGTGACCTTGTCGCTCTCGCTCGCACCGGTGTCCTGTACCAGGCTCAGCATTGGTGCGGCGGCGCTCAGCGCCAAAGAGAAGCGCAGTTCGGCGCTCCAGGCTGACACGTTGTCAGCCAGGTCGGTCTGGCGCACTGACACGGCGTTGGATCCTGGCAAAGCCTGGAAGCTGCCAGACCAGCTCTTGCCGAGATCGAGGCTGTACTCGGTTGTCGCACCGGCCTCCAGGCCGCCGATCGCAAGATCGCCCCGGTTGCTGATGCGGTCGCCCGGCGTGCCGCTGTCCGATCGCAGCGCCAGGGTCGGTGTGGCGACTTGCTTGTCGAGCGTGAATTCAAAAGGGGCGATAGCGCCAGTGACGATGCCAGTGGCATCTGTCTGCCGCACCCAAACAGTGTTATCGCCTTCTTGGGCCGTGAAGACACTGGACCAGACATCGCCGGCGTCGATGCGGTACTCGACCTTGGCGCCTGGCGCCACAGTCCCGACCAAGCGCAACGCGCCCGAGCTGCTGATCTTGTCGCCGTCAATGCCGGTGTCTTGCTGCAGTACCAGTGTCAGAGGGGCCGTCATTGCCGAATCACTTTGAACCAATCGATGACCAGAGAGAGGACAGGCCGGCGACCTGCGATCGTCATGAAAATACCGCCATTCACTGTCAATTTCGCGTCTTTGTCCGAGCCGGCGCTGCCGGTTTCAAGCGGCATGGGGTCTGGAATATTCGTCAGCGGCGGCGGATCAAAATGCAATCATCGACGGGGTCGTCAAGACCATCGAGAAGGTTGCGTTTGTATCACGCCACTGGGTTCTTGTGTTGGCCCGGGCAAGCCTGTTGCATAGCTGGTCAATGGCGAGACCGGCGAAGATCACCCACAGAATGCCTGATGAGGCTGCGTCCTTCAACATGGGCCGTCAGGGGCATTTCAGTTCAAGCAGCTTGAGTGGCGGCTCGAGTCGCTGCGGACGACAGATGCTGGACCAACAGGCGCGCGGCGGGCGTCAAATCAGTCTCATGGCGAAACACGATGACGTATCGACGCGATGCCCAAGCGTCGGCCAGCGGTATGACCGCGAGATTGAAGAGATCGGCCAATTTGGCCGCCGCGACCGATGGTGCGACGCAAATCCCGCGTTCGGCGCTGACCAGTCGAAATGCGGAATAGAAATTGTCGACTTCAATCCGAACCGATATCTTGCTGTTGTCAATGACCTTGGCTCGGTTCAACAGGGTGGCGGCTGCATTGGCCGAACCGATGAAGATATGTTGAAATTTCAGAGTGTCCGCCAGCGTGGCTTGCCGATATTGCGCCAAAGGATGATTTCTTTGGCAAACGACGGCCAGTTGATCGCCGCGATAAGGCAGGGTTTGAAAATCAGCCATCTCTATCGCATCCCACAGCACGCCAAATTGCACGATGCCGTCCTTGACGGCCTGGAGCACCGCCACCTGATCCTTCCCGGCGATCATTTTGAGGCGGATTGCGCAGTGGGCTGGCTGACCCAGGAAATCGCTGATGTCGTCGATCAGCAGTCCGGCGGCCGGCGAATCGGTGGACATGAACTGCACCAATTCAGCGGCGTCGGCGCGGTGGAGCTGCATGTCCTCGGCGATTCGATGGGCATCGCGCAACAGCACGCGGGCCCGCTCAGCCAAGGCCAGACCGGCGGCGGTGGGCCCGACCCCGCGGCTGAACTTCGTCAACAACGGCACACCGATGTCGGACTCAAGCTTGGACATTCGCTTGCTGATGGCAGACGGCACCAGGTTTTCGCGCTCAGCGACGCGCGCAATGTTTCCCGCTTCGCAGACGGCGACGAAGATCCGTAGAGACGTCAGGTCGAGGTCGTTCATCATCATTCGCTTGTGTTGTGGTTCAGCCTGTGCGCGTCGGCGCCGACCACAGGCGAGAGATCTGTGAAACCCGATCTCAGGTGATCGTATTTGGCGCTTTTGGCGCTTTTGGCGCAATTGCGCCGGCACGAATTGTAGCGATGCGTTCCCTGAGCGGAACTTCGGCATGACTAACTTTCATGCTTGAGAGTCTCGGTTCGCTGTAGCATCACTTCTAAGAATTTCATCAGTTTAAGGATTCCTATCTGAGACTGCAGAATCTTGCATCGCGATGAGTGAATGGTTTGAAAAAATCACGCGCAAGATCGATTCATTCACACCATCGGCAGCCATGCTTCATGTTCCAGCAAGTCGTACGCGTCAACCCATATTTGCATGCGAAGGCGCAAGTCAAATTCCGCCGTAATTCTTGTTTCACCACCGGTCTCCGCCCGGGCTTTGTCACCAGATATAGATTTCTCCGCACTGCTGCGACTCATTCGTTGATGTTTCTGGAGGGCAAGCGTCACCTGTCGTGACGTCGCGCGACACGCAGTCGATGAACGATTGGTGAGCGCGAAGAAGTCCTCGACCCAGGCCGCTGCGCCTGCATCCCTGGCCATTGCCGTCGGCCCACAGGCCCAGCGCGAGACCGCGATGCCTTCGTGCAAATCCCGGTGCGGCGCTCGAGCCAACGCGCTTGCCGTGGGGTCAAGGTGATGAAGCCCTCGCCCCTCAATCGCGCCAGTCGACTCGCTGCTGCAGATGCCAGCGTCGCCGACACCGCCGTGAAATATTATTTCACACATTTGCACCAACCTTGTCGATACAATCATTTTTCACGCATTAGTGATCTAGCGCATTAACTGCTCAGTTAGTGCGATTGAAGTTTTGAAGCGTTATAAATGATTTTAGTGGCAAATTTATTAATCCTCATATCGCATTGGTAATATAGCCATGTATCAACAAGTCGTTCCCGTCAATCAAGACCGTCATGCGAAGACCAAGATCAAGGTCAACAATGACTTTCATTTCGCAGCCGGTTTTCACATCGCCTATGTCACTGCGCATGAATTTGTCCGGGCTGCTGCGACCTATCCTTTGGTGTTTCTGGAAGACAAGGGCCAGGACATGTTCCGGCCGGTCGCTTTGCTCGGGCTCGATGCCGGAGAGAACTTGTTTGTCAACGAACAAGGGGCTTGGGATGCCAGCTATATTCCAGCGATCATCAGGCGTTATCCTTTTGCGCTGACCAAGTCGGCAGACGCCGACCGCTACCTGGTCTGCATAGACGAGGCGAGTGACCTGATCAGCGAGACCGAAGGCTCGGCGATGTTCGACGAGCAGGGCCAGCCGACGCAAGTGATCGAGAACGTCAAGCGCTACCTCAGCGAATTGCAGCAGATGGACCTGATGACCCAGGCGTTTAGCGAATTCCTGGTGCACAACAACCTGTTGACACCCTTGAGCATGCGCGTCAATGCGGCAGACCAGGTTCGCAACATCACAGGCTGCTATGTCATCAACGAGGAGCGGCTGAACAATTTCTCGGACACCAAGTTCCTGGAGATTCGCGCCAAGCAGTACTTGCCGGCGATCTATGCGCACCTGATTTCGTTGCCGCAGATCGAGCGTCTGGTGAGCCTGAAGAAGGCCGTCTCACCCACCGTCCAGGTGACCGCCGCGGCTGCCCAGCCTGGTGTGGCGCCGTCCTTGCCGCACGCTGAAACCCTGCAATAGGCTTTGCTGACATTTCGGGTCAGCGTGTTCACCTCAGGTTCTTCTTTGTGAAGCCTCACCCGCGAATTCGCGAACAGGCATGGCGCGCTGGATGGGTCAGCTCGCTGGCGCTGCTGTGCTTGGGTGCGGCCTTTGCTCAACGAGACGGCACGGCGCCGGCGTCCCAGCCAGTGACTTCGGTGCCGATCGAACTGAGCTTGAAACAGATGGTCGCTCGCTTGCTCAGCGCCAACCGCACCGTGTTGTCCAAGCAGCACGAAGGCGAGATCAGCGCCACCGGGATAGACCGCGCCAAGGGCGCTTTCCAGCCTGCGGTCAGCGTGTCGGCGCAAAACGGGCGTTCGCTGACCCAGAACACAGCGGAAGAAAAGCTGGTTCGCAGCTACGCCGATAGCTATGACAAGCATGGCCAGGACTTCGCGCTGGGCTTGAGTCAGTTGCTGGCCAGTGGCGCCAAGGTCGAGGGCAAGGTCAGCTTGTCGAGGTTCACCACCAACCTGATGCAAGAGCAGTTGCCGCCCGACGGACGCTACAACCGCACTTACTACGGCGTCGGCTTGACCCAACCTTTGGCGCGCGACGCGGGCACCCAGGTCACGCTGGCGCGGCTGCGCCAGGCCGAGCTCGACAGCGCCGCTGCGCAAAGCGCCAACCGCGACACCGAGAGCTCGGTCGCGGCCGAAGCCGTCCTGAGCTACCACGACCTGTCGCTGGCCCAGCACAAGGTGGTGGCGGCGCAGGACAAGATCGCGATGGGCGAGCGCTTGTTGGCGCAAGCACGCGACCTGAACCGTCAGGGTCGGTTGCCGCAATCCGAGGTCTGGGAGGTCGAGAGCTCGCTGCTTCGCTACAAGAGCTTGCTGAGCGAGGCGCGCCAGTCCGAGCTTGAGCGGGTCAACAAGATGCGAACGCTGTTGATGGTCGACCCCCAAGAAGCGCTGTACAGCTTCAAGGCCAGCGAACCCCTGCCCAGCGTCAACGCCCAAGCCCTGCGCTTGCAGGACAGCCTGGAGACCGCACTGCAGCGCCGCGAAGACCTGCGCATGCGCAAGATCTTGCTGCAGCGTGAAGGCATACAGGTCGCCTACGCAGCCAACCAGATGCTGCCGCGAATCGATCTGCTGGCCAGCTACGGTCTGAACGGCCTGTCGCTGAGGATGGAAACCGCCTTCACCCGCACCGCGACCGCGCCTTACCCCGTCTGGAGCGTCGGCGTGCAGCTGGCCATGCCCTTGGGTGAGAACAAGCTGTCGAAGGCTGACTGGGTGGCGGCGCAGGTGCGACACAAGGATGCGCTGCTGGCGATCCAGGCGCTCGAAGTGGCGATCGCCAACGATGTCGAGACCAGCGTGGGCCTGCTGCAAAGCTCGATCGAGCGTTGGAAGCTGGGCGGCGAGATGGTGCAGCGCGAGCAACAGCAGCTCGCGCTCGAGCGCCAGCGCCTGGCGGCTGGGCGCAGCGATTTCCGAGAAGTTCTGATGCGTGAAGAGCGCGTCCTCAATGCACGCTTCGCGCTGACCGAACAGCAAGCGGCCTGCGCCAAGGCGGAGGTGTTGCTGCAGGCCGCGCAAGGCATATTGCTGGAGCGTCTGCGATGAGACGCTGGCTGCTCATCGGGCTGCTGGCGTTGACCCACGAGGCCTGGGCGCAGTCTATGGTCGGTGTGACACAGGCTTTGCACGAAGCCAAGCTCGGTCTGGCCGCTGCAGGTCGGGTCGAGGCGGTGCTGGTCAAAGAGGGCGACCGGGTCTCGCGCGGCAACTTGCTGCTGCACCTGGACCGCGCGCTCGAAGGCCTAGAGATCAAGCGCCGTCAGGTCATGCTCGACGACAACTCGCGACTGGACGAGTTGCGCCGGCGTGAAGTCATCCTCGGCGGCCAAGCGGCCGAAGCGCGCAAGCTGTTCGAGTCGGGTGGGGTCTCACGCAAGCAGGCCGAGGACGAAGAGCTGGCCTGGCAGTCCAACGTTGCCGAGAGAAAAGCGCTGGAATTCGCCAAGCTGCGCGAGAAGCTGGAGCTTGATCTGGCGCGCGAGGGCTACGAGCGGCGCCACCTGCGCTCGCCCATCAACGGCGTGGTGACCAAGGTCGCGCTGCGGGTCGGCGAGAGCGCGGTGCCCAACGAGCCGGTGCTCACCGTCGTCGACGTCAGCCGGGTTCGCTTCATCGGCACCTTTCCGGTGTCGTCGCTGTCGCCGCTCAAGCCCGGCCACAACGTGAGCATTCGCCTGGCCATGGAGGGCCGGTCTGTGCTGCGCCAAGCCAAGCTGATCTTCGTCTCGCCGGTGACCGACTCGGCCAGCGGCCTGGTCGAGTTGATCGCTGAATTCGACAACCACGACGGCTCGGTACGGCCCGGCATCTCGGGTCAGATCGTCGCGCCGCAACCGGTCGTTGAGCGCCGCCCGATCACGGGTGCCAAGTGAGCATCGACACGGCTTTGCTGGCCGCTGCCAGCCCAGCCAGGCCAGGCACCAGCGAGCCGGCGCCCGGCTTGGCCGCGATGGCGCGCTTCGAGGGTTCGGCGCAGGCCTTCTGGCCGCGCTACCTGGCGGCGGTCGGCCAGGCCTTGGGTGCGCGGCGGGTCGTGCTGCTGGTGCGCAAGCCGCCTGCGGCCTGGCAAGCCCATGGCCAATGGCCGCCTGATGCCACGCCGTCCGATGTCGAGCCGATGCTGCGGCTGGCAGACCAGGCGATGCTGGGCTCTGCGGCTTGCGCTGACGCAACGCCAGACCCCACAGCGCCAGAGCCCAGCGCGGTGGCGGTGCAGCTGGCCGCGTCGCCGCTGGGTTTCTCGTCCGATGCGGTGCTGTACATCGCCAGCGACACGCTGCAGCCCTGGCCGCTGTGGCAAAACCTGACCGAACTCGCCGCCACCGTGCCGCTGCAGTTCCAGTGGCGGCTGTCGCAGGCCGACCCGCAATCGGGGCTGCTCGGCGCCAACCGGCTGTTCGAGATCCTGCGATTGACCCAGCGCTTGAACCAGGAGCCCCATTTCCTGCAGATGGCTCTGTCGCTGTGCAATGACCTGGCGGTGCGATTTGACTGCGACCGGGTCTGCCTGGGCTGGGTCGACCGCCGCTATGTCCGGCTGACGGCGGTCAGCCACATCGAGAAGTTCGACCGCAAGGCCAGCGCGGCCTATGACCTCGAGCTGGCGATGGAAGAGGCGCTGGCGCAAGAGGTGGCGATCCGCTACCCGGAGACGGTCGCGACGCGCCAGGTCAACCGTGCCCACGAGCGCTATGCCCGCCAGCACGGCGTGCCGCAGCTGATGTCGGTGCCGCTGCGGCTCGGCGACCAGATCGTCGGGGTGCTCGGGCTGGAGCGCCGCGCTGGCCATTTGAGCGAAGCACAGGCCTGGGAGCTGGGGCTGATCAGCCAGTCCTGCTTGCACCAGCTGCAGCAGTTGCGCCAGCGCGAGCGCTGGTTCGGGCTGCGCTGGCGCGACGCCTGGCGTGGCTGGCGGTCCAGCGTCTTCGGACCCCAGCACACCAGCTGGAAGCTCGTCGGCATGAGCAGCCTGATCTTGTTGCTCGCGCTGGTCTTCGTGCCGTGGAATTACCGGGTCGACGCCGGCGTTGCATTGCGCAGCAAAGACATGTTGTTCATGCCAGCGCCGTTTGACGGCTTTTTGCGCCGGGTCCATGTCGAGGTCGGCGATGCGGTGGCCAAAGGCGCGGTACTGGCCGAGCTCGACACCCGCGACCTGCTGATCGAAGAGTCGATGGCCGCTGCCGACGCTGGGCGCTACGCCCGAGAGGCCGAGAAAGCCATGGCCGCGCGCCAGCTCGCCGAGATGCAGATCGCGCTGGCGCGCCAGCAGCAGTCGGTCTCGCGGGTCGAGCTGGTCCGCCACCAGCTTGCCCATGCCCAGCTCAAAGCGCCTTATGCCGGGATCGTCGTCGAAGGCGAGCTGAAGAAAAACCTCGGCGCCCCGGTGCGCAAAGGCGACCTGATGCTCAAGCTGGCGCAGCTCGACGACAACTACGTCGAACTCGAGATCGACCAGGTCGATATCCACGAGGTGGGCCTGGGCACGCGTGGCGAATTCGCGCTGGTCGGCCAGCCCGACCAGCGTTTTGCGCTGGTGATCGACCGCATCGACCCGGCGGCGACCCAGCGCGAAGGCCGCAACGTCTACCTGGCGCGCGGCCGGGTGGATTCCCCGCCACAAGCCTGGTGGCGACCGGGCATGGGCGGCAACGCCAAGCTCGAGGCTGGTGAGCGCCGACTGATCTGGGTGCTGACCCACCGCACCGTGCGTTTCCTGCGTCAGGTGTTCTGGCTGTGAGCGCCGACCAGGCCCAGTCGCGAACCTTCAGCGAGGCCTGGCACCGCGTGGGCGGCGTTCGTGCGGCGCTGCGAACCAGCGTGCGCGCGCACCGGCAGATGTTCCACGGCGAGCAATGGGTGGTGTTGCGCGACATCCTCAGCAACGACTGGTACCGGGTCACCGCCGAGGCCTATGCGTTTGTGTCGAGGTTGTCGATCGATCGCACGATCGACGAGGTCTGGGTCGAGATGCTCGAGACCCACCCCGAGCTGGCCTTGACGCAGGAAGAGGTCGTGCAGTTGGTCGGTCAGCTCAACCTGTCCAACCTGCTGCACCACGACCGCTCGACTTCGGGCGTGACCTTGTTCGAGCGCTTTCGAAAGCGCCGCAACAAGGAGCGGCTGTCGCTGTTGGCGGGTTTTCTGTCGCTGCGAATCCCGCTCTGGGACCCCGACCGCTTCCTGCAGCGCAGCGCGCCGGTGATCGCCTGGGTGCTCGGCCCCTGGGGTCTGGCGGGCTACGCCTTGCTGATGCTGGTGGCGGGCTTGTCGCTGATGCACGGCGCTGACAGCTTGTTCAGCCACACCCAGGGCGTGCTGGCGCCGGGCAACCTGGTGCTGCTGTATCTAGGCTTCTTGATCGCCAAGCTGGTCCACGAATGGGGCCATGCGGCCGTGTGCAAGCACTTCGGCGGCGAGGTGCATTCGGTGGGCGTGATGCTGCTGATGTTCGCGCCGCTGCCGTATGTCGACGCCACCTCGAGCTGGGGTTTTCGCAGCCGCGGCCAGCGCTTGCTGGTGGGCTTCGCGGGGGTGCTGGCCGAGTTGGCGGTGGCAGCGCTGGCCGCCTGCGTCTGGGCCAACACGGCGCCCGGTGCGATCAACGCGCTGGCCTACAACGTGATCTTTGCGGCCAGCGTCTCGACCGCGCTGTTCAACCTCAACCCCTTGATGCGCTTCGACGGCTACCACATGCTGGTCGACGCGATCGACGTGCCCAACCTGTACCAGCGATCGCGCGACCAGCTGAAGTACCTGGCCGAGCGATTCATCCTGGCCCTGCCCGGCGTCCAACCCGCCGCGCGCAACCGTTCAGAGGTCTTGCTGCTGCCGCTGTACGGCGTGCTCAGCGTCGTGTACTGGTTGATGCTGATGTCGACCATCGTGCTGTTCATCGCCCAGCAGTACCTGGACTTTGGCGTCGCGCTGGCCTGGTTCGTGGCTTTCACGGCGTTGGTGCTGCCGCTGTTCAAGCTGCTGCGCTACCTGGCGGTGAGCCCGAAACTGGCCCAGCACCGCAGCCGCTCGGCGCTGATCAGCCTGGGCTTGCTGGTGCTGGTCGCAGGCGGACTGGGCGGCGTGCCGGTGGCCGAGCATGTGCGTGTGGCGGGCGTGGTCGAAGCCTTGCAGCACCGCCAGCTCTACAGCGAGGCCTCGGGCGAGCTGGTCGAGCTGCTGGTCGAGCCCGGCGCCAAGGTCAAAGCCGGTCAGCTGCTGCTGCGCCTGGAAAACCCGCAGCTCGACAAAGACATGCAGTCGGTCGAGATGCAGCTACAGCAGATCGGCGCGCAGGAGCTGCGGGCGCTGGCGATCGCCCGCGCCGACTTGCAGCCCTTGCTGGCGCAGCGCCTGGCCTTGCAAGACAGCCTGGCCGAGCTGCAGCGCCAGCGCAAGGCTTTGCAGGTCAGTGCACCGATAGACGGAGTCTGGGGCGTCGCCGACCTCGACATCGCGATCGGCCGCTGGGTCGCCAGAGGCAACGCGCTGGGCCTGGTGGTCGACGACAGCGCCTGGCGCTTCGTCGCCGTTCTGCCGCAGGTCGCGACCCATTTATTCGACGACCAGGTCCGGTCGGCCGAAGTCAGGCTCTCAGGGCAGGAAGAAGCGATGATGCAAGCGCGTCAAGCGCTGGTGCTGCCGCATGAGCAAGGCCAGCTGCCCTCGCGCGCGCTGGGCATGGCCGGTGGCGGCGAGATCGCGGTGCAGTCCAGCGACCCGCAAGGCTTGACCGCTGCCGAGCCCTTCTTCAAGGTGCAGGCCCTGTTGCCCGCGACCAGCCTAGACGGGCCCAGGCTGGTGCATGGCCGGCTCGGCGTGATGCGCATCACCTTGGGCGATCGGCCGCTGCTGGTGCAGTGGGTGCGTGGCCTGCGGCAGTTCTTCCAACGCAGGTTCCGCGTGTGAGCGGCGTATGAGCGCGATCGCCTTGCCGCCGCTGGCACGCCTGCCCGAAGGTCTGGACGGGCTCGTCCACGGCTTGCAAGGCCGCTGGCGTCGCCGACCCGGCAGCGCCAGCGCGCTGCGCCGCGAAGCGCTGGCCTGCCTGGCGGCCTGCGAGGCCTTGCGCGGCTGCGCCGCCGGCGACCTGCAGGCAAGGCTCGAACAAGCGCGTGAGCGCCTGCGCTGCGACCCGCAACAAGCCCAAGGCGAGTTGATCCAGAGCCTGGCGCTGGTCGGCCAGATGGCCTGGCGCCGCTTGGGCCAGCAGCCCTACGCGGTGCAGTTCATGGGCGCGCTGGCGATCCACCGCGGCTGGCTCGCCGAAATGGCCACCGGCGAGGGCAAGACGCTGACGGTGGCGCTGGCCGCGGTGCTGGCAGGCTGGGCCGGGCGGGCTTGCCATGTGCTCACCGCCAACGACTACCTCGCGACCCGCGACGCCCAGGAGATGAGCCCGCTGTACCAGGCCTGCGGCGTGTCGGTCGACACCGTCGCGGGCGAGCACGATCCGGTCGCGCGCCAGCGCCAATACCTGTCCGATGTGGTCTACCTCACCGCCAAGGAGTTGCTGGGCGACCACCTGCGCGACCTGCTCGCGCTGCGATCGGGCCGCGGCCCTGAGCAAGCCGCGCTGGCACATTGGCTGGGCCAGGACACCGCTGCGCAAGGCCTGACCGGTGCCTTGCAGTGCCGAGGCTTGCACACGGCCATCGTCGACGAGGCCGACAGCTTGTTGATCGACGAGGCCGTCACGCCCTTGATCCTGTCATCGCCGCGCCCCAACCCGGGCTTGAGCGACGGCATCCTGTGGGCGCACGACCTGGCGATGTCCTTGGTCGAAGGGCGCGACTTCGAGATCGAGCTGCGCAACCGGGCGGTCGAGCTGGGCGCCGGCGCGCGCGCCGCAATGCAGGCCAGGTCGCAGCAACTCGCCCCGGCCTGGCGGCCACCCGCCCGGCGCGAAGAGCTGCTGCGCAACGCGCTGTCGGTGCGCTTTTTCTACCGGCGCGGCCACCAGTACCTGGTGCACGACGACGAGGTCGTGTTGCTCGACGAATTCACCGGCCGGATGACCCCTGGGCGAACGCTCACCGCAGGCCTGCACCAGGCCATCGAAGCCCACGAAGGTCTGGTCCTGACCGACCCCAACGAGTCGCTGGGGCAGATGAGCTTCCAGTCCTTCTTCCGGCGATTCCGCCGATTGTCGGGAACGACCGGCACGGCGCGCGAGGCCTCGCAGGAGCTGTGGCGAATCTATCGGCTCGCCGTCTTGCCGGTGCCCACGCACCGACCGCGGCTGACCCAGGTCCAAGCGATCCAGGTGCTCGACAGCCTGGACCGCAAATGGCAGGCGGTGCTGCGCGACGTTCAGCATGTCCATGCCCAAGGCCGGCCGGTGCTGGTGGGGGTGCGCAGCGTCGAGTCGAGCGAAAAGCTCGCCGGCATGCTGCGCCAGCAGGGCTTGAAGCCCAGCGTGCTCAACGCCGAGCAGCATGCGCTGGAAGCGCAGATCGTCGCTGGCGCGGGCGAAGCCGGCCGCATCACGATCGCCACCAACATGGCCGGGCGCGGCACCGACATCGGGCTCAGCGCGCTCGCCAAGAGCCTGGGGGGCTTGCATGTGGTGATCGCCGAGTGCAACGAATCGGGCCGGGTCGACCGCCAGTTTGCCGGGCGCTGCGGCCGCCAGGGCGACCCGGGCAGCGTCAGCCAATGGTTGTCGCTAGAGGATGCGTTGCTCAGGCGTTATTTCTCAAGCAGCGCACTGCGCTGCGTGTGGGTGCTGGAGCGGCACTTGCGCTGGCTGGGTCAGCCCGTCGTTCGGCTGTGCTTGCGCATCGCGCAGCGCCGTGCCGAGGCCGATGCCTTTGCCCGCCGCTGGGCGGTGCTGCAAAACGACAGCTGGATGGAAGGCGCTTTGCCCTTCGAGGAGTCCGGCCATGGCTGATCGAAGGCCAGCGCCGCGCTACGAAGTGCTCAACGTGCACAGCCATCGGCAGCTCAAGGTGCTGGGCCATCAGGGTTATGACTTTGCGCGCGGACTGCGCAGCGCCGACCTGGTGGTCTCGGAGTTCGAGCCCGCGGCCAGCCTGTACCCGCTGGTCTTTGTTCGCGAAGCCGACGGCCTGTACCGGCCGGTGGCCTTGCTCAAGCGCTCGGGCGGTGGTCATGGCTACGCCAGCGCCGACGGCCACTGGGCCCCGCCCAATGTGCCGATGTATGTGCCGATGTACGTGCCGATGGCGCTGCGCTACCACCCGTTCGCGCTGGCCGCGCGCGACGGGTCCGCCGACCTCAGCGTGTGCATCGACACGAGCAGCGACCTGCTGTCGCGCGAGCAAGGCGCGCCGCTGTTCGACCGCGATGGCCAAGCCTCCGCGGCGCTGGCGCAGGTGATGGCCGCGCTGTCCGCGCTGAACCAGCTCAGGCTGCAGACCGACAAGCTGTGCCGCGCGCTGGCGCACTTCGGCCTGTTCACACCGATCCCAGGCTTGGCCGTGGACGATCGCGGGCACCAGGTCTACAAGGTCGACGAAGCTGACCTGTGCCGGCTCGCCGACGCCGAGCTCTGCGTGCTGCGCCAGCACGGCTGGCTGCGGGCCTTGTACGCCCACCAGGTTTCGCTGGCCAATGTCGACCTGTCGGCGGCCCAGCTTGCCCACCGCTCGCTGGAGGCGTTCGCATGAAGCCCTGGCCCTGGCCCTGGCCGCAGGCAGCTCAAGGTCTGTATCGACAGACTCGCGCGATGCTCGACGCGACCGAGGGTCTGTCGGTCACGGGTTGGGAGGCTTCGTGCAAGTTCAGCCCTGCGGGGATAGCGACCGGCCGGTTGCTGCAAGGCTTCTCGCCGGAAGGGGTCGCCGCTAAACGTTTACGCGAACTGCCGCAGCGTCTGGGCATGCCCTCGGCTGCGGCGGCGGATTTCTTGCTGCGCCTGGGCGCCAGCAGCCAGGTGCTGCTGGCGGTCGAGCATGGCCAGCAGCAGTCTGTGGCCAAGGCTTATCTGGAGTTTCCGCTGAACTCCAGCGAGGTGTCAGGCGAGGCGGCTGAGGCCGGCTGCTTGCACCTGGTCGGCTACAAGTGGCCGATCCCGCAGGCCCCGGGTGACGCAGCGCCAGCGCGAATGACGCAATACCGCTGGCCTAGCGACGCCCAGGCGCGGCTGGCACAGGCCGCCAGCCGCGAGGCGGGTGCGTCGACCCAGGCTTCGCCCAGCGCGCTGATGACGCAGGCCTTGCAAAGCGCGGCCGGCCGCAAGCCAGGCCAGCGGCCCGCGCTGCTGCTCGCTGTCAGCGAAGGCGCTTCACCGCGCGCATCCTGGGCCGCCAAGTTCTACGACAGCTCGCTGCGCGCAGCCGACTTGCGCCCAGGCCTGTCACGGCTGACAGCCTGCTGGGGTCTCGAGGCCGAAGAAGTCGACGCGGTCTTTGATGCGATCAGCGCTCGCGAGCTCGGCTGGCTTG
This sequence comes from Bordetella parapertussis, assembly GCA_945878355.1. Taxonomy (GTDB): domain Bacteria; phylum Pseudomonadota; class Gammaproteobacteria; order Burkholderiales; family Burkholderiaceae_C; genus Pseudaquabacterium. The sequence goes on from CAMCTC010000099.1 coordinate 14,526, forward strand.
CCGCCGGCACCGGCTCGGACGGGCTGCCGTTTTTCACTTTGTACGCCGCGGCAGATCGCCGCGACGCCCACCAAGCATTGTTTGCTTTTGCCGAGGCGCAGCGCGCAGCGCTGCCTCGCGCCCCATCGATACCCGGAGTCTGTGCATGACCAAGAACCCAAAATTCAAAACCTTCAAGGCTTTGAAGATGTTCCAGGCCCTGCGCCCGCCTTTTCTGCGCAAGCGCACCGTCGTCGAACGACTGGAAGACCGGGTCTTGTTGTCGGCCGAGCCGATGCTGCAGCAAAACCGTCCCGACGACACCCAGCCCTTGGCGGTGGACAACATCCAGATCGAGGTCGGCAAGGTGCAGAGCGCCTACGACATCGCCAGCTTTGCGAGTTACTCGACCCGCATCGACCTGAGCAGTGCCGGCGCTGGCGCGAGCCAGAACAGCGCGCTCAGCGGCAGCGCTGACCTGCTGACCCTGAACAAGGAGATGATCAACCTGGTGCTCGACCTGGGCACGGGTAATGACGATGTGCAGCTCAGCACCGAGGCCGATGGCAAGCTGCGGCTGAGCGGCAGCTCTATCCACGACCTGGTGTTCCCACGCCCGACCGGCATCCTGGCGATACGCGGTGGTGACGGCCTGGACCGTGTCTTGCTCGGCGACGCCGACCTGGGCAGCGCCAGCCTGATCGTCGAAGCCGAATCCATCAGCCTGCCCGTCGGCAGGTCCTTGACCAGCGGCGCCGACCTGGTGCTGCGTGGCCTGGCGACGGCAGCCAAGACCTCGGCGCAGGACATCACGCTCGACCTCCAGGCCCTCGTCGATGTGCAGGGCGCGATGTTGGCGGGTGGGCAGGTCGTGCTCGAAGCGTCGCTGCAGACCCGCGCATCGATCGCGCACGAGGTCGTGGTCGCATACGACCAGATCAAGCTGACCAGCCAGGCCATCGCGCAGGTCGGCGCCGGCGCGCGAATCCAGGCCCAGGGCCTGCAACTGCTGGCCTACACCGACAACGACTTGCAGATCGCGTCGCAGGGGGGCCTGGCCAGCGTGGTCGACATCAGCGCCGACCAGACCACCCGCGCCAGCGTGGCCGGTGGCGCCACGCTGCTCATCACCCCCAAGGCCCTGGTCGCGGGCGAGCAGGCCGTCGTCAGCGTGCTGATCGAAGCCGTGGACCGCAGCCATGTCAGCGTCGAGCTCAACACCGCGGACAGCTTGGTCACCAGCCTGGCCGCGGGCATCGACATCGGTCTGGGCAGCATTGGCCTGGTTCGCAACACCAGCGCCACGCTCGGCGATTCGGCCAGCAAACCGGTCTCGCTCAAGGGCCTGGTGTCGGCCAGCGCCGGGCTGGTCCAGGTCAACGCGGCCAACGCCGACGGCGACGGCGGCGGCATCACCGGTGCAGTCAACTCCAGCCTGGTCGGTGTTCAGACCAACCGCCTCCAAGATCAGGTGCTGGCCCGCGTGCAAGGCGCCAATCTGAAGGTCGACGGTCTGCAAGTCCTGGCTTTGAACGCGGTCAGCGACAGCGCGTCGGCCAAGGTCGCTCGCAACATCGCCAGCGGCAGCGTTCAAGCGCTGCTGCTCAACGCCGACCTGGGCGCGATCGGCGATGTCGTCGTGGTCGCGCGCGACCAAGCGAGCTTCGATGCCCAAAGCGGCGGCTTCTCGGCCGCAGTGCCTCTGCTCAACAACGTGCAGATCGGCGTCGCGTCGGCCAGCAACACGATCAACCGCACGACCCAGGCCCTGGTGCTCGACAGCAAGCTCGATGCCGGAGCGCTGTACCTGCTGGCCAGCAGCAGCGCTTCGGTCACCGCCGGCACCGAGTCCATGGCAGTGACCGGCGGCGACGCCGAGGGCGCCGCAGACATGTCGATCTCGCTGGCCGGCACTTTTGCCTGGAACCAGTTGCTGGGCGGCGTCAAAGCCAGCCTGCAGGGCAGCACGGTCAACAGCACTGGCGTGCTGCGTGTGCAGGCCCTCAATGCCACCAAGGTTGACGCCACATCGACCGCCGGCAGCTCGGTGACCGAATCGGCCGGATCGGCAGGCGGCGCTTCGCTGGCGTTCAACGCCGTGGGCTGGGACATGGGCAACATCGCCGCGGCCGCGCTCAACAGCCTGATCGGCACCGACGTCGGCTTCACCGTGTTGCCGCTGGAGACCCTGGCTTTCATCAGCACCAGCCAGGTCAGCGCGGCTGGCGATGTCGCGGTGACGGCGCAGGACTTGATCGA
>CAMCTC010000100.1 GCA_945878355.1 Bordetella parapertussis
CATCGCGTGCTGGTCTAGCGACACTGCGCTGCCAAGTTGCTGGTGCGCTGCGCTGCGCTACACAAATGTAGTGCCATACGCGCAGATTTTTTATTCCAAGTTGTTGATTTAAAACGAATTTGTAGTGCCTGATGACGAAGATGGGCTAGATGAACTGAAGGGGAGCTTTCCATGGTGAGGGGGCTCGATGTCTTTCGTGAACACTTCGCCGGCCACGCCGATCAGTTCGTGCTGATCGGCGGAACGGCCGCGACGCTTGCGATGGAAGAGGCGGGGCTCGAGTTTCGTGCCACGAAGGACCTCGACATCGTCCTGCACATCGAGGCGCTCAACCCGTCATTCGGCGAAGTGTTCTGGCGCTTCGTCGAGGCGGGGGCTACGAAATTCGGCAGGCCAGCGCGACAGGGAGGCCCGTGTTCTATCGTTTCCAGAAGCCAGCTGACGAACGCTTTCCTGCCATGCTCGAGTTGTTCTGCAGAGCCCCCGATGGCATCAAGCTCGCTGAAGACCGTCGCCTCACGCCAGTCCCGATCGACGAGGCCGCTGCAAGTCTGTCAGCCATCCTGCTTGATGACACGTATTACGAATTCATCCTTACAGGTCGCAAGGAAGGTGCTGGCTTGCCGTGGGTCGGCGAGGACAGGTTGATCCCACTCAAGGCCAGCGCGTGGTTGGACCTCGGCGAGCGCCAAGCCAAGGGCGAGCCTGTGGATAGCAAGAACGTCTGCCAGCAAGCACGCCAACGACGTGTTGCGTCTGTCTCAGTTGCTCACGCCGGACGTTCGCATCGAGGTCGCCCCAAGGATTGCGCAGGATCTGAAACGCTTTCTCGAGGGGATCGAATCGGATCGCACGATCGATCCGAAGTCCTTGGGCATCAACAGCAGCGTCGCCGAGCTGGTCGAACGCATTGCCAGGGCCTACGGATTGAGTCGACGGCGCGCGACGTGATCACGATGAAGTGATCCTGTGCTGCGCCGCGGGTACGCCGTCGTGACGGTAAAAATTTTGGCAAAAAAATCTTTTTAAAACAACAGCTTGAGGTGTTTGATGCCGGGACCATTTCGGCTTTTTCCGGACCCGGCATGGACGCTCAGTGACGGTGCCCGCAATCGGCGTGCAATCCGATAGACCTCGATAGACCGTGAAAGGTGGGGCGCGAAGACTTGCCGATGGCCATCGATAGATGCCGATAGATCCTGCGAACGATTTTTGAGGCTCGGATCAGGTTGACGGTAAAACTGACGGTAAAAAGCTTCGAAGCGGTGGTCAGGCCTTTACAAATCAATAGCTTAGACGGCTCGTTGATGATCGAGTGGGAGTGAAGGGTGATATTTGCTGCACAGCAAATAACTCGGTTTTCCTGAACTTGGTGGCCAGCTGGTATGCCGGGACACGCCGTAGCGGGTTGGCGCATTGCGGCGAGTCTGTGCGAGGAGCCGTGTAACTGCGATTGACTGAACTCCCGAAATGGGAGAAACCGGTTCGAATGAGAGTGGTCGCCAAGAGCAGTCTGAAGAAGTTTTGGGACCGACCGGGCTGCGGTGATGCGCGCGGCCCGCTGCACAGCTGGTACGACGGGGCCATCAAGGCGACTTGGGCGTCACAGCAGGACGTCAAGGACCAGTACGCAAACGCCAGCATCTGCGGCAGCAACCGCGTGGTGTTCACAGCCAGCGCGGCTTTCTTTGCTGCACAGATTGCGGTCCGGACCGAATTGGATCGGGCTTTGCGAAGTGCGAGCGCCGTCAGCGTGCGTTGGCGGCGTCTGGCCGCTCGCTGGGTTCTGCACCACCGGCTGTCTTGGGTGAGTCCGCGCTCCAGAATGAACGCCAGCCGCCTGCCTATGACCGTCAGGATCCTCGGCGCTGCTGTGCGCCCAGAACGCTTGAGTATGGGCTTTAGGCGCTTCCGGGCCACCGGAGGCGCTCTATCAGCATGCTTTGATCCATGATTTGCCATATACTTTGATACATGGCAACGCACAAAAACCCCACCCCTCGACCTACCGCTCGTGTCGGCTGGAACAACCGCTCGCAGACGGTCACGATGCCGCTCGAATTCCGGTTTCCCGAGTCTGTTCGCGAGGTATTCATTCGTCGTGAGGGGGAAAGCGTCGTGCTGACGCCGCGTCCGACTGACTGGTCCAGCTTCTTCGCTTCCGGCCTGACGGTCTCGGCCGACTTCATGGCTGACGCTGAACGCCTGCCGGTCCAGGGGCGCTCGTTTTGACGGCGCCTCTGTTCATGCTGGACACCGACACCTGCATCTTCCTCATGCGCGGCGAGTCGCCCATGCTGGCAGTCAAAGTGCAGTCGGTTCCGCTGCAGCAGCAGGTGATGTCAGCCGTGACGTTCGCCGAGCTGACCTATGGCGTGAAAGCCTCGGCCACAGCCAAGCGCAAGCACAACCAAGCCGTGCTGGACGGCCTCGCGCTGCACCTGGCGGTCTTGGATTGGCCGCAAGAGGCGGCCCAGCACTACGCCGAAATCCGGGTAGACCTCAAGCGCAGGGGGGCTCAGATCGGCGCCGCTGACCTGATGATTGCGGCGCACGCGCGGGCCATGGGGGCGATTGTTGTTACCAACAATGTGAAGGACTTTGGGCGCGTGAAGGGCCTGCAAGTCGAGAACTGGACCCCAAGTAGGGGTTGAACTACGAAACTGATCATGTGGCTCACCGGGAGGTATGCGTATGGCTCAATTCCGCGTCGGAGCCAACATCTTGAGGACGCCGTGTGCGTGGTTGATGGCAAAAATAATGCGAAATAATCCATCTATGACAAGGACTTAAGTCATTTGATGGCGCCACATTTCGCAGCCAATTTCATACGACCGGCAGCGCTTGAAACCGCTCCTGATGGTCACTGCGCAAGTCGATACACGTCGATAGACCGCGAAAGCGGAGGCGCAAAGGCTCGCCGACAGCCGTCGATAGATTCCGATAGATGCTGATAGATCCTGAGAGCGAGTTTTGAGGCGCAAATCAGATTGACGGTAAAAGTGACGGTAAAAAGTGCGGAGGCGGTGGCCGATCCCTTGTAAGTCAACAGCTTGGAATGCTTGTTGATGATGGAGTGGGAGTAACTTTCGAGATCTATCGCTTGGATGCTCTTCAATCTGACGGTAAAAATGTCGCGCCGAGTTCCCGCGAGAAATTTACCGTCGAGGCGATTCCCACGTTGACGGTAAATTCCGGCCGCAAGATCCGGCATCCATGCGGCTTGTCGGGAGATCGACTGGTCGAGTTGCGCTGACGGTAAATTCTTGCGCTCCCAGGCGATACGCCGCGCCGGCCGGCCGCGCTTCCTGATTCGCTGTGCTTGGCAATAACAGGGCAGGGGATCAGACAACTTGCCGCTGGTTGATCTATGAAAGTACATCAGCAACGGCGACCTCTCCGAGCTTCGATCCACTCGTGGCGGCCGTTCAGTCCAGACTCGCACGGAGCCCACGGCCACTGGGCATTGAATGCCCGCAATGCGTTGGACAGCGGCCGCACGGGCGAGCGAGGTGGCGGGCAGCACCCGACCACAAGCCGACGCTCGGTTTGTTGTCAGATAGCCGACCGTCGTTCCATCAAGCTGAGGTCTGCGGTCTGTCTGCAGGCCATGCATGCTGCGCTGTCGTGCGGTTGGCAGTCGCCATGCAGGTCATGCTGATGGCCGCTCGCCCGCACCTCACTGTGAACCGAACGGCATAGGCATTTGCGGCGGGCGCGCACGGGCGCCAACCCCTGTTGTCGATCCAGCAGGCCGATGCGGAGGGAACGCAAGCACGCGGCGGCAGGTTTCATCGAAACGTCACACCCCTGTCACGAAGCCTGCCGAGACTCTGCCTCTAGATATCTAGACATCTGGAGACGAAGTGATTCAACGTGGCACCGGCGAGACCGTCTACCGACAAGTCCAGCGACAGCTCGAAGCCGAGATCCGATCGTTGCACCGCCCCGGTGATGCGCTGCCGCCGGAGGCCGCGCTTGCAGAACGCTTCGGCGTCAACCGACACACCCTGCGCCGGGCCCTGGAAGGGCTGATCGCCGAGGGCTGGGTCGAGCGCCGGCATGGGATGGGCAGCTTCGTGCTGCACAAGCCGCTCGACTACGACATCGGCCAACGCACCCGATTTACCGAGACACTGGAAGCCCAGGGCCGGACCACGGAGAGCACGGTGCTGCGCAAGTTGTGCATCCCGGCCCAGGGCGGTGTGGCCCAGCGCCTGCAACTCGACGAGGGCGAGCCGGTGGCCTGGATCGAGACCCTCCGCAGCGTCGACGGCGCCCCGTTCTGCGTCATCTCGCATTACCTGCCCCTGGCGCTGCTGCCGGGCGTGCTCGACGACTACACCGGCGGGTCACTGCACGAGTTCATCGAAACGCAGCATGGCTGGCGCCTGAAGCGCACCGAGAGCCTGGTCTCGGGCGCGCTCCCTCAAGGCGACGACGCCAGCCTGTTGGCGATGCCGGCCCATTTGCCTGTGCTTCGCGTCAAGAGCGTCAACGCGCGCGACCGGGATGGAGCCCCGGTCGAGTACGCCCTGACTCGGTTTCGCGCAGACCGCATGCAACTACGTTTCACCCCTTGATCCGCCTTTGAACCTCGCAGGTTCCCGACTGATTCCATTCACCTTCCAGGAGCGTCATCCATGTATCGCAAAGCCTTCCTCAAGACAGCACTCGGCGTCGCCGTTGGGCTGGCCAACGTCCTATCCAGTGCCAGCGCGTTCGCCCAGTCGCAGTACGACGGCAGTGCCGCCAAGCCCCTGCGCGTGATCCTGGTTCCCGCCGACGGCGGCACGGAAGATGGGACTAAGAAGGACTTCCAGCCCATCTTTGGCGCCATCACCCGGGCGACGGGCCTGAACTTCGACATCAAGGTCGGGCAGAGCTACTCGGCGGTGGTCGAGGCGATGTGCAACGGGGCCGCCGACATCGCCTGGTACGGCCCGGCCAGCTACCTGCAGGCCAAGGCCCGCGGCTGTGCCGAACTGCTGGCGCTGGCCGTGCGTCAAGGCGAGTCGGTGTATTACTCGGGCATCTTTGCCCGCGTCGATAGCGGCATCAGCAGCATCGCCGACCTCAAGGGCAAGCGCATCGCGCTGGGTGACGTGAACTCCACGTCAAGCTTCGCCATTCCCGTGGCGATGATGATGGCCGGCGGGGTTGACCCCGTGCGTCAGGCCGGCGCGCTGAACATGACCGGCAGCCACGCCAACGTGTTGAAGGCGCTGGCCGAAGGCCTGGTCGATGCAGGCGGTGCCTCGTTCGACTCGTTCGAGAAGGCGGTCAATGCCAAGGCACTGGACCCGAGCAAGGTCAAGGTCATCGCCAAGAGCGCGCCGATCCCATATCCGCCACTTGCCATTCACCCTAAGGTGAACGATGGCGTCAAGGCCAAGCTGCGCGATGCGTTCAACAACATCGACAAGCTTCCCGGCATCGGCAAGGAGCAGATCCGTGGCTACGGCGGCGGCAAGGTCGACGGCTACACCGCCAAGCTCAGCGAGGTCGACATGGCCGCGGCCGGGAAGATGTTCGAGCTGGTCACCGACGCGGTGAAGACCGACATCATGAAGAAGGCCAGCGCTCGCTGAGCCGAGCCCCGACCACGACAACACCACCGAGTCATCTGCGCGGGTCAGCCCCGCCGGGTGCCCCTCATACGCGGAGCGTCTGATGATCGAATTCCAAAATCTCGCCAAGATCTGGCCCGATGGCACACAGGCACTGTCCGATGTCAGCCTGCAAGTGCCACGCGGGCAGTTCTGTGTCGTGCTCGGGCCCTCGGGCGCCGGCAAGTCCACGCTGCTGCGTGCCGTGAACGGGCTGATGCGACCGACCCAGGGCCGCATCGTCATCGACGGCAGCCCGTTCGGCCCCGACACCGAGCGCGAACTGCGTCAACGCGTGGCGATGATTCACCAGCACTTCAACCTGACGCTGCGCATGAGCGTGGCGGGCAACGTGCTGGCGGGTCTGCTGCCGGTGGTTTCAACCGGTCGCGCGTTGCTCGGCTGGTTCACGCCAGAGCACCGCGCCAAGGCCTGTGCGCTGCTGGAACGTGTGGGGCTCGACCCCAAGCACCTGCAGCGCCGCGCGGGTGAACTCTCAGGCGGCCAGCAGCAGCGTGTGGGCATCGCGCGGGCGTTCATGCTCGACCCCGAGGTGGTGCTGGCCGACGAACCGGTGGCCAGCTTGGACCCCAAGATTTTGCGCGACATCCTCACCCTGGTGCGCGAGGCAGCCCGCGAGCGCAACACCACCGTGCTGTGCAGTCTGCACCAGGTGGACTTGGCGCGCGAGTTCGCCGACCGCATCGTCGGCATGCGCGATGGCCGCGTTGTCTTCGACGGCGCGCCGGCGGAGTTCACCGACGAGCGGGTGCAACAGCTCTACGCTGGCGCGCATTGGGAAGACCAGCCGGCCGACACCGACGTTGGGAGTTCGACGCTGTCTTCATCCCCAGCCATCGGCCGCCAGCCGCTGGCCGCATGAGTGGGCGGACAGCGGAGTGAACACCATGCTTTCCAAACCCATTCCTGTGCCGCCACAGGGCACGCAGCTCGAATGGCGACTCGACCACCCCTACACCGCTAAACACCTGCTGGCCGTGATCGGCCTGCTGGCCTTGCTGCTGTGGACCGGGCACCGCACCGAGATGGACCGTATGGTCGCGATGAGCGTGCAGGCGGCGGCCAAGATCGTGGGTCTGGCCGACGATTCGCAGGTCGTGCGGGGCCTGTCACGCGTCGCCACCTCGATGTGGCCGCCCGCGATCAGCGAGCAGGAAGACGTGGCCCGCTTGCCGGGCCTGGACCGCGAGCGCCTGCCGCCCTTCGCCCGCATCGAAATGCAGGAACGCAAGGAACAGCGACTGAATCCGCAGACGCTGCAGATGGACGTGACCGTCGAACGCACGGAGACCCTGGTCAAGCCCCTGGGCTACCTCTGGACCGTGACGGTGAAGATGCTCGAAACACTGGAGATCGCGCTCTGGGGCACGATCCTGTCGGTGTTGCTTTCGGTGCCGCTGGCCTACTTCGCGGCGCGCAACTACACACCCTACCGGGCCACCTACACGCTGGCGCGCGGCACGATCAGCCTGCTGCGTTCGGCGCCGGAACTGATCGTGGCGCTGTTCCTCGTCCTGGCCTATGGCTTCGGGCCGATCGCCGGCGTGCTGGCGCTGGGTCTGCATGCAGCGGGGTTCCTCGGCAAGTTCTACGCCGAGGACATCGAGAACGCCGACAAAAAGCCGCAAGAGGCGCTGGAGGCCATCGGCGCCGGCAAGCTCAAGACGCTGTGGTACGGCGTGATGCCGCAAGTGGTGCCGCAGTACATCGCCTACACGCTCTACATCCTGGACCGCAACGTGCGCATGGCCACGGTCATAGGGCTGGTAGGCGCCGGCGGCATCGGCCAGGAGCTGAAGGGCCGCTTCGACATGTTCCAGTACGGCCACGTGGCGACGATCCTGATCGCGATCTTCATCGTGGTCTTCCTGCTCGACCAGTTCTCGGCCCGCCTGCGCGCGCGGCTGATGTGAGGACACCATGACTTCCTCAACCGTTGCGGCGCCGAAGATCGAACGGCGGCATTTGGTTGCCTGCCTGACGGCGGCCGACCGCGATCAGGTGCTGCACGCCGCCGCCCAACTCGCCGAAGGTTTGACCATCACGCCGCTGCAACCAGCGGAGTCTGGCCTCGCGCTGATGCAATGGCAGGACGCCGTGATGCACCAGCCCTTCTTCCTCGGCGAGGTGCCGATGGCGCGTGCCGCCATCGCGCTGGTCAACCACCGGGGCGATCGCGCCGAGGGCGGCGCGGTGGTGATGGCAGACGATGCCGATCTGGCCCATGCGCTCGCAGTGCTCGACGCCGTGTTCGCGCACCGCTGGCCTGGAGAGGAGGTGGTCGAGGCCCTCGCGCTGCGTGGTGCGACCGCCCGCGAACGCCTGCGGGCGCAACGGCAGGCCGGCCTGCAGCGAACACGGGTCGACTTCTCTTTGCTCGCCGAAGCCGACGCCGATGAAGAGGCCGACGCATGAATCGCAGTGAATGGTGGACGCCGCAGGCGCAGCAGACGGCCTTCCGTGCCGTGCTGGACGGCTTTGCGAGGCCTGGCACCCTGGTGCCGACGCAGGACAACGGCACCGACGCGGTGCTGATGTTCCTGTCCGCGGTGCTTGACGAATCGGTGAGCCTGGCCGACCCCTTGGGGTTGCTCGGCGCCGACACCCGTCGGCTGTTGTTGGCGCCGACGGCGCCGGCCGATCAGGCGCGTTTTGCCCTGCTCAATGGTCGGCAGCCGCCGGATGCCGGATGGCAGCCGTCGCTGGGCACGCTGGAGTCCCCGGAGCGCGGCGCCACGCTGGTGTTGACGGTGGACGCCTTGAGCGACGCTGCTGTCACCTATACAGACTCAGTCCTCGATCTGCGGCTGGAGGGCCCGGGAATTCCGGGCACCCGCATGGTGTCCGTGACCGGACTCGACCCCGGTTGGCTCGCGCAGCGCGCCGCGTGGGTCGGCGCATTCCCGCTGGGGGTGGACCTCGTGCTGGCTGCGCCGCACGCGCTCGTGGCGTTGCCGCGCACCACGCGCATCGCTATCGACCCCGTCAAGGAGACCGTATGACGCGCCCCCACGCTCACGTTCGTTCGCTGCCCCCCGAGGGGGCGCGCGCCTGCCTTGAGGCGGCCTGGCAGGAGGCCTGACCATGGGCTATGTGGCCATCAAGGGCGGTGAGACTGCCATCCGTGAAGCGGCGCGATTGCTGGAGTTCCAGCGTGCGCAGGGCGGCGGCACGCCGGTGCAGGTTGACACCATCCGCGACCAGTTGCACTTGCTGACCGGTCGAGTCATCAGCGAGGGTGGGCTGTACGACCCCGACCTGGCGGCGCTGGCGCTCAAGCAGGCGGCCGGCGACACGCTGGAGGCAGCGTTCTTTCTGCGCGCCTTCCGCTCGACACGGGCACGGCTGGCCGTGACTGACATGCACGACGGCGGCGGCATGCGACTGATCCGGCGCATCTCGTCGGCCTTCAAGGAGATCCCCGGCGGGCAGATGTTGGGGCCGACGCCCGACTACCTGCAGCGGCTGTTCCGCTTCGAGCAACTGGTCGAGGGTGGAGAGGTGTTTCGCAGCCTGGCGCGCGACTGGCTACGGGACCTGCCCCCTCCCGAGCTGCCGGACAGCTTTCCGAAAGTGGTGGACGCGCTGCGCGCCGAGGGCCTTTTGCCCTCGCCACCCGAAGTCACGGCCAGCGCCTTCGACATCACGCGCGAGCCGCTGGTGTTTCCGGTCTCGCGCAGCGCCGCACTGGCCACGATGAGCCGCGCCGAGACAGGCTCGATGCTGGCCATTGCGTACTCGAGCATGCGAGGCTATGGCGATGTGCATCCGACGGTGGCCGAACTGCGCGTGGGTTACGTGCCGCTGATGCTGTCGCACCCCGTTACCGGCGAGCCAGTCGAGGCGGGCGAAGTGCTGGTCACCGAATGCGAGGTGGTGGCCATGTACACCCCCACCGAGGAGCCCGGCGCCAAGCCGGTGTTCTCGCTCGGCTACGGCGCCTGCTTCGGGCACAACGAGGTCAAGGCGATCTCGATGGCCATCCTGGACCGCTCGCTTCAGAAGGGCATGGCCGGCACCCCAGACAACCCCAGCGAAGACCCCGAGTTCGTGCTGCTGCACATCGACGGCGTCGATTCGATGGGCTTTTGCACCCACTACAAGATGCCGCACTACGTGACTTTCAAGTCCGACATGGACCGACTGCGTTCCACCCAGGCCAGGCAGGCGAAGCTTGCGGGGGAACCCGCATGAGCACTCCCCGCAGAAGCGCTGGCTACGCCTTCGGTTTTCTCGACAACCGTGCCAAGAAGGAACTGCGGCGTTCGATGCTCAAGGCTGTGTGCATCCCCGGCTACCAGGTGCCCTACGCATCGCGCGAGATGCCCATCGCACGCGGCTTCGGCACCGGCGGACTGCAATTGACGCTGGCACTGATCGGCGCGGGTGACACCGTCAAGGTGATCGACCAGGGTGCTGACGAGTCGGTTAACGCCGTCAACCTGCGCCAGTTCGTCTCGCTCACCTGCCCCGACACGCAGACCACAAGCCGCACCCGCGACGCCACGCTGATCCAGACGCGACACCGCATCCCCGAAGTACCGCTGCGGGCCGACCAGATCCTCGTGTTGCAAGTTCCTTACCCGGACCCGCTCGTCGTCGTCGAGCCCTCGGAGGAGCGACGCAAGACCATGCACGGTGAGGCCGACTACTCGCGGCTGTGGGTCAAGCTCTACGAAGACATGGTGCACTTCGCCGAGATCACCATCTCGCACCGTTATCCGACACGCATCGCCGGCCACTATGTCATCGACCCCAGTCCGATCCCGCGCTGGGACGTGCCCAAGCTACACCAGGCCGAGTGCCTGTACCTGTTTGGCGCCGGCCGCGAGAAGAAGATCTACGCTGTGCCGCCGCACACCGATGCGGTGCCGCTGAGCTTCGACGATGTGGCGTTCCGCGTCGAGGACTTCATCGACCGGACCACGGGCGAGCGCCACGCCTGCGCGCGCTGCGGCGCCACCGACAGCTTCCTCGACGAACTCGTCACCGAGGACGGGCGCAGGGCCCATCAGTGTTCGGACACCGACTACTGCACCCTTCGCATGGACAGCGGCCAGCCCACGGAACAAGACGAACGGAGAGCCGCATGATTCACCAGGCACCCGAAACCATCCTGGAGGTGGCCGGCCTCACCAAGCTGCACGGGCCCGGCTGCGGCCTCTGCGTGGCTTCCACTGGCCCCGAAGCCGACACCAACGTCTGCCCGCACTGCGGCACCGTGGTGGCCTGTGCTGACGTGAACCTAAGCCTGGTGCGCGGCGAGGTGCTGGGCGTGATGGGCGAGTCGGGCAGTGGCAAGTCGTCGCTGGTGCGGCTGCTTTACGGCGACGATGCACCGACCCGCGGCGCCATCAGCTTCCGCGATCCCGTCGAGTCCGGCGCGCCGGTCGACCTGTTGTCGCTCAATGCCCAGCAGGCCCGGCACCTGCGCAACCGGCGCTTCGGCATCGTCTACCAGAACCCGCACCTGGGCCTGAATTTCAAGGTCAGCGCTGGCGGCAATATCGCCGAGCGCCTGCTGATGAGCGGCGAGATGCGCTACGGGCACATCCGCGAACGGGCGATGCAATTGTTGTCGCGCTGTGAGGTGCCGGCGTCGCGCATGGACGAACTGCCGGGCCGATTTTCCGGCGGCATGCAGCAGCGCGTGCAGATCGCCCGTGCACTGGCCATCGATCCGCCGCTGCTGTTCCTCGACGAGGTGACCACGGGCCTGGACGTGTCGGTGCAGGCGCGCATCCTCGACCTGATCATGGAGCTGCAGCACCAGCTCGGCGTGTCGATGATCGCTGTCACCCACGACCTGGGCGTGATTCGCATGCTGGCTTCGCGCACCCTGGTGATGAAGATGGGGCGTGTCGTCGAGTCCGGCCTCACCGATCAGATCCTCGAAGACCCTCAGCATGCGTACACGCAGCAGCTGGTGGCCTCGGCGCTGTGAAGGGCGGCACCATGAACGCCTGGATCCTCAAGGCCGACAAGCTCGACAAGCACTTCTTCCTGCACGAACAGGGTCGCGAGATCCCATCGACCTTCCAGGTCGATTTGGAACTGCGGCCTGGTGAGCTGCTGGCGATCACCGGGCCCTCGGGGGCCGGCAAGTCATCGCTGCTCAAGTGCATCTGGCGCACCTACCTGCCCACCGGCGGCCACCTGTGGCTGCGCGAGGCCTCGGGCACCGTTACCGACCTGGCCACGGCCAGCGAGCAGCACATGCTGGGATTGCGCCGCACCGAGCTGGGCAGCGTCACGCAGTTCCTGCACTGCCTGCCGCGCAAGAGCGCGCTGGACGTGGTGGCCCAGCCGCTGGTCGATGGTGGGGTGCCGGTGGAACTTGCGCGTTCGAAGGCGGCCCACTTGCTGATGCGACTGAACGTGCCAGAGCACCTTTGGGCGGTCGCGCCGGCTACCTTCTCCGGCGGTGAACAGCAGCGCATCAACCTGGCGCGTGGGCTGATCCGGCCGGTGCGCCTGCTGTTGCTCGACGAGCCGACCGCGAGTCTCGACCCAGTGTCGCGCGAATGCGCGATCGCGCTGCTGCATGAGCTGAAGGCCGCCGGCACCGCGATGCTGGCGATCTTTCACGACCCGGCGCTGGTCAACGCACTGGCCGACGACGAGGTGCGCGTGCGGCCGCATCCGACGCTGTCCTCCGGCACCGACACGGCCAACGAATCCACGAGGCAAGCTGCATGACCACCCACCGCAAACAACCCCCGTCAACGATGCTGTACCTGACGCACGCCCGCGTCGTGCTGCCTGAGACAACTCTGGACGATGCCGCAGTTCTCGTGGCCGACGGCCGTATCGAGGCCGTTTGCCCGAATGCAGCGCCGTCGGGCGCGCGTGAGATCGATCTGTCCGGGCGCATCCTGATGCCCGGCATGATCGACTTGCACTGCGACGCGCTGGAAAAGGAAGTGGAACCGCGCCCGGGTGTGCATTTCCCGCTCGACTTCGCCTGCGCGCAGGCCGACAAGCGCAACGCCGCAGCCGGCATCACCACCGTGTTCCACGCGCTGTCGTTTGCGAACCATGAACTCGGTGTTCGCAACAACGGTTTCGCGGCCGAGATTGCCCGTGCGGTGGGGGCCTGGCAGGCGCATGCGCTGGTCGACAACCGCGTGCACGCGCGCTACGAAGTCACTGACGAGACGGCGCCGCCGTTCCTGATCGATTTGCTGCGCCATGGCCATGCACACCTGGTCAGCTTCATGGACCACACCCCGGGCCAGGGTCAGTTCAAGGATGTGACGGCGTTCCGCAGTTATCTGGCCAAGAGCTATAAGACCAGCGAGGCCGAGCTCGACGCCATCGTCGCACACAAGCAGGCGGCGGCACTCGGCGCAGCGGAACGCATCGCTGAGGTCGCAGCGGTGGCGCGGACGCTGGGCATCGCGGTAGCCAGCCATGACGACGATACGCCGGAGAAGATCGAAGCTGTGGTTGCCTTCGGCGCGGTGATCTCGGAGTTCCCGGTCAACCTGGAGACCGCGCGTGCTGCGCGTGCGAGAGGGCTGGCCACATTGTTCGGCGCACCCAACGTGCTGCGCGGAAAATCGCAGTCGGGTTCGATGCGCGCGCTCGACGCGGTGCTGGCAGGTGTGGCTGATTGCCTTTGCGGCGACTACTCGCCAGCGGCTTTGTTGCCCTCAGTCTTGCGCCTGTGCGAACTGGCCGGCATCGGCCTGCACGAAGCGGTGGCGCTGGTCACAGCCAACCCGGCGCGGGCCGCGGGTCTGACCGACCGCGGACGCATCGCCGTCGGCTTGCGCGCCGACCTGGTGGCGGTGAAGAGCCTGGGCGGGTTGCCGCAGGCGGAGTTCGTCTGGGTGCACGGCGCGCCGGCGTTCAGCGCGCATTTCGATCACGCCCAAGCCCGCTGAAGGAGACTTCGATGCCAGCACGATTGATCTATGTGGTCGGCCCTTCGGGCAGCGGCAAGGACAGCTTGTTGCGCTATGCCCGCGAACGGCTGGCGGACGAGCCGGGCGTCGTCTTCGCGCACCGCTACATCACGCGCTCGGCCGACTTCGGTGGCGAGAACCATGTCGCGCTGACCCGCGCCGAGTTCAACACCCGGTTGCGCAATCGCTTGTTTGCCCTGGCCTGGGAAAGTCACGGCCACGCCTATGGCGTGGGCATCGAGATCAACCAGTGGTTGGCCAAAGGTGCCACGGTTGTGGTCAACGGCTCGCGGGAGTACCTGGGTGAAGCGAGGCGGCGGTTTTCGGAACTGCTGGCGGTGACGATCGACGTGCCGGTCGAGGTGCTGCGCGAACGGCTGCTTGCGAGGGGCCGAGAGGAGGGGTTGGCCATCGAGCAGCGACTGGAGCGCCACCGGTTGCTGCAAAGCCAGATTGCGGACGGGCACGTCATCACCAACGACGGGCCGCTGGAGCAGGGCGGCCAAGCCCTGATGGCACTGGTCCGCGCGCACGCAGGGCAGCCGCTGTGCGCGTGACTTTTCTGGGCACGGGCGCAGCAGGTGGCGTGCCGCTGTACGGCTGCACTTGCGAGGCCTGCGCGCGTGCAAGGGCTGATCCAAGGCATGTGCGCCGGCCCTGCAGCGCACTGATCGAACACGGCGAATCCCGCGTGCTGATCGACGCCGGGCTGATGGATTTGCATGAGCGCTTTGCGCCGGGTAGCCTGAGCGCCATCGTTCTGACCCACTTCCATCCCGACCATGTTCAGGGCTTGTTCCACCTTCGTTGGGGGCGCGCCGCGCCCATCGCGGTGTATGCGCCGCCAGACGCCGAGGGCTGCGCTGACCTCTACAAGCATCCAGGCCTGCTGGACTTCCGTCGACTGGCGAAGTTCGAGTCACAACGCATCGGCGGGTTGAGCTTCACGCCAGTGCCGCTGGTGCATTCGAAGCCGACTTTCGGCTTCGCCATCGAATCCGCGGATGGCGCGCGTTTCGCGTACCTCACCGACACGCTGGGCCTGCCTCCGCCGACCGAGGCCTTCCTGAAAGATTGGCAGGCCGACGGTCTGGCGATCGACTGCAGCCATCCACCCCAGGCCGAGACGCCGCGTGGCCACAACGACTGGCCGCACGCGTTGGCTGCCATCGCCAGTGTGGCGCCGCGCCGCGCCTGGTTGACGCATATCGGCCACGCACTCGATGACTGGCTCATGAGCGCCCAGCCGAACTTGACGGGGTCGGTGACCGTTGCGATGGATGGTGAGGTGGTCGCAGTAAGCAGTAAGCTGCCATCCGGTTTTTCATGATGGCCGGGCACGAAGGGATCGCCATCGGCCTTTCCGTTCTGATGCATGTGACTTGGAACTTGATCGCCCGGCACCAGCCGCGCCAGTCAGAGCCACTGTGGTGGGTGTTGCTGGGCCACCTGGTCCTGATCGCGCCCTGGGGCTTTGTCCAGTTCGTCATGGTCGCCGAGTGGAGTCCGCGACTGTTGCTTCTGCTGGCGGCCTCCGCTTGCGCCAACGTGTTGTACTTCCAGTCGCTCTACCGCGCGTATCAACATGCGCCGGTGGCGTTTGTCTACCCGCTGGTCCGCAGTTCGCCGCTGTTGATCGCCGTGTGGAGCTTGTTGTTCCTCGACGAGTCGCTGGGCACACTGGCATGGTCCGGCATCGCCATCAGTGTGCTGGGGCTGCTGGTCATGGCCCATACCGCCCGGGGCAACGACGAAGGGCGGGCGCTGCCCTGGACGCTTCTGGCCATGCTGGCGACCAGCGTCTACTCGCTGTCCGACAAGGCGGCGACGGCGCAGCTTCCCAGCTTCGGCGCGATCGTGGGTTACCTCAGTGTGGGCTATCTGTCCGCTTGGTCAGCAATGACGTGGCGGCTGCGACGTGCAACGGGGCGTTGGATGCCGGATGCCCGACCGGGCGCCGCCGTCTTGCTGGTGGGCAGCCTGTGTGTGGGCCTGGCCTACGCACTGGTGATCCATGCGATGCGCACGCTGCCTGCCGCGGAGGTGGTGGCCTACACCAACGCCGGCATCGCGTTGGCGACTGTGATGTCGCTGACGCTGTTTCGGGAGAGGACCCGCTGGTTTCAGCGGGTGCTGGCTGTGTTGGTAATTTGCGGCGGGCTGGCCTGTGTGGGCATTGGGAGAACGCTTCTGGCTTGAGACCGTGATGGTCGGGGCGAAGTCGGGAAGAGGGCGACAGTCCGCTTACCGTTGCGGCCTTCGTCGGCTTGGTGTCGGGGGATTGCCGGCTTTCACTCCGGCTCGACGAAGCTCAGCTTCAGATCAGCAAGCCGACGCTCTCGGTACCCAGCCTTCTCCACGCTCCGAACTGACGAAACGCAGCCAGGGCCCGTGACAACGACAGGTGTTCCGCTTGACGGAATCCCTATGGCGGATCAAAATCGCGGATGATTCGCTCGTTCGCGTGCGCCGATACTGAGGCCCTGTTTCACAGCCGTGCTGTATCCCGCTTCCGCAACATCGAGCGCGTCGCGAGGCACAAGTTGCTTCAGATCCACGCCGCCACCGAGCTCGCCAGCCTGCGCATCCCTCCGGGCAACCAGCTGGAGGCACTGAAAGCCGACCGCAAGGGCCAGCACAGCATTCGCATCAACGACCAGTGGCGAATCTGCTTTGCCTGGAAGACCGACGGGGCGCACCGGGTCGAGATC
>CAMCTC010000101.1 GCA_945878355.1 Bordetella parapertussis
GCTCGGTCGGTTCTTCGGTCAGGCAGACGATGCGTTGGGGAAGGGCGCTCATCGCGCCGATTCTCGCCGCGTTCTCAAGCAAATGTGGCTTTGCCACTTTGCTTGATCCCCACGGGGGGCGGCCGGCGTCGGCCGGCCTTGGGGCGCTCAGCATTTCGCACGAAGAAAATTCGACAAGACAAGGAACGACGACATGTCAGAGAACCAAGCCGGCACCGCCTCCCAGTTTCAAGGCCACATGGGCAAGACGCTGGCCGAGTCCACACCGCACTGGGTCGCGCCGCCGCGCGCAGCGCCCGGCAGCCCGAACGTGATCGTGATCCTGATGGACGACATGGGCTACTCCGACCTGGGCTGCTTCGGCGGCGAGATCGACACGCCCAACATCGATGCGCTGGCCGCCAACGGTTTGCGCTTCACCAACTACACCACGGTGCCGATGTGCACACCGGCGCGCGCGGCCTTGCTCACCGGCAAGAACCCGCACAGCGTGGGCTGCGGATGGTTGTCGCACAACGACCCCGGCTACCCGGGCTACAAGGGTGAAATCGCGCTCAATGCGCCGACCAGCGCCGAGCTGCTGCGGCTGCGGGGTTATGCCACGATGGCCGCTGGCAAATGGCACAACACCTACGACCGCAACAATTTTCCGGGCGGCGACACCAGCTCCTGGCCGATCCAGCGCGGATTCGACCAGTTCTATGGATTCCTGGCCCCCGAGACCAGCTATTTCCAGCCGGACAACATGATGGAGGGCAACCAGCCCGCCACTGTGCTGCGCTACCCGCCAGGCTACTTCGCGCCCGACGACTACACCAGCCGCGCGATCGACTGGATGGCCCAGCACAAGACCTGCGCGCCCGACAAGCCTTTCTACCTTTACCTGGCTTTCCAGACGCCGCACGGGCCTTTGCAGGCCAAGCCACAAGACCTCGAGCGCTACAAGGGGCGATACGCTGCCGGTTGGGATGAGATTCGGCGGCAACGCTTTGAGCGTCAGCACAGCGCCGGCATGATCGAAGCCAACGCGGGCTTTGCGCCACGCAACCCGGGTGTTCCGGCCTGGTCGGGTCTGAACGCGGATGAGCAGGCCTTGTTTGCACGCTACATGGAGATCTACGGCGCGCTGATCGACAACGCCGATCAGAACGTCGGCCGGCTGGTGGCATTTCTGCGTGAGAGCGGGCAACTCGACAACACCGTCATCATGCTCACCTCCGACAACGGCGCCAACGCGGTCGCCGGCCCGAACGGCGTGATGAACCTGGCGGGTCGGCGCGTGGGCGCGGTCGAGAACATGGACTTGAACCAGCGCCTGCTCAAGGAGGGCAAGGTCGGCGGTGAGGACACCTACATCTGCTACCCCACCGGTTGGACGCAGGTCAGCAACACGCCGTACCGATTCTTCAAACGCACGCCGATGGCCGGTGGTATCCGGGTGCCGCTAGTGGTGCATTGGCCTGCTGGCATCACGGATCGGGGCGCGATGCGCAACCAGTGGGTGCATGTGACCGATGTGCTGCCGACCTTGCTGGACTTCACCGGGGCATCGCTGCCGCAGGACTTCAAGGGCTACCGCACCCGCGCGCTCGACGGCCGCAGCTTCGCCGACTTGTGCAAAAACGCCCAGGCGCCGACCCAGCGCGATCGCCAGTACTACGAGCTGCAGGGCAACCGGGCCTACATCTCAGGCACCTGGAAAATCGTCTCGCTGCAATCGCCTGACAAGGCGATCGACATGCACAACTGGATGCTGTTCGATCTGGCGCAGGACCCGGCCGAGATCCATGACCTCGCAGCCACACATCCGGCGATCGTCGAACGGCTGATTGCCGAATTCGATGCCGAGGCAGGCGCGAACTATGTCTACCCGATCGACGTGAGGGACGAGCGCCGCAACAACCAGATGCCGCCCTACGAACTCGACCGGGTGCTGTTGCCGCGCGACTTCTACCGGCTCGGCCAGTCGATTCCATCGGTGGTGGTGTCTCCGCTGGTGGCTGACCGGAGTTATCTGCTCAGTGCCGAATTCGACTGGCAACCCGGCAACGAAGGCATTATCTTTGCGCTCGGTGACCGCTTTTGCGGGCTGGTGCTGTTTGCTGAAGACGGCGCGCTGCATTTCATTTACCAGCAGTGGCACAACCCCCAGACCCTCACACCGATCCGGCTGTCGGCCGGCGCGCAGACGTTTAGCTTCGATTACCGTGCCATCGGTGCGCGCAAAGGTCATGCGACGGTGTCGCTGAACGGCGTTGTGCAGGTCGAGGCGGTGGACCTCTCGCCCACGCTGGTGCGCATCCCGAGCTGTGGCATGAGCATCGGCTTGTCACGACGCTTGGCCGTCAGCGAGCGCTACGAGCACCGAGGCACCTTCGAATACGGCGGGCAGATCGCCCGCATCCGGATCGAGCCCGGCGAGACAGCACCCGGCAGCCTGGTCGAGCCCAGCGAGGCGGTTTACCAAGCCAAGCTGCGGGCTGTCGCCGGCCGCTGATCGCGGCCGACTTTGCCCATCAACCCAATTCCACTGACATGCCAACAACAGGACGGATGCCCATGAACCACCAGAAGATTCAGGTCAAACAACTCAACGGCGCCGGCGGCGCCGAGATCACCGGCGTCGACCTGGCCTCAGCCGATGACCAGACCATCGCCGAGATCGAATCCGCCTTGCATGAATTCCTGGTCGTCACGCTGCCTGACCAGCCGCTAGACGATGCGCAACTGGCCCGTTTCACCTCGCGACTGGGGGCTTTCGGCCTGGAGCCTTTTGTCGAGGGCGATTCCACCCATCCCAACGTTGTTGCGGTGGTCAAAGAGGCCGACGAAGTCCGGCGCCTGAACTTCGGTGGCAAGTGGCACAGCGACTGGAGCTTCCTCGAAACCCCGCCCAGCTACACCTTGCTGCACGCCCGCGAGTTGCCGCCCTTTGGCGGCGACACCTTGTTCGCCAACCAGTACCTCGCGTTCGAGTCGCTGTCCGAGGGGATGCAGACCTTGCTCAAAGGCCAGCAGGCGATCCACAGCGCGCGCCGTCCCTACGGTCCACAAAGCCACAATGCCAACGGCAAGCATCTGCGATCGATGAAGATCAAGACCGGGCCCGAGGCCTTGGCCGAGTTTGCGCACCCGATGGTTCGGCGCCATCCGGCCACCGGCCGCAGCGCGCTTTATGTCAACCCGGTCTACACCATCCGGCTGCAAGGCATGACCGAGGACGAAAGCGCGCCCTTGATCGGATTTCTGAGCGAGCGTTCGGTGCGACCGGAGTTCATCATCCGCGTGGCTTGGCGCCCAAACATGCTGACCATTTGGGACAACCGCGTCGTGCAGCACCTGGCCGTGAACGACTACGACGGCCATCGACGCGAACTGCACCGCACTTCGGTGCTCGGTGAGACGCCGGTGGCGGCTTGAAGCGGACTCGCGCTGCGCGCGAAACCTGACATCGACTGCCCAGGCCAGATCCAGCGAGCCCTCGGCGCTGGCGTCGGCCTGTGGTCAGCTCAGGCTGCTTTGATGGCCCAGCGCAGCTTGGCCGAGCTTGATCGTGGATTGGCGCGGCGTTCTTCGAACGAAGGCCGGATCAGCTCGGGTGCCACGCTGGCATAGATGCCGAATCGTTCACCCGACTGGAAGGCTTTTTTCACCCGTCGGTCCTCGCCCGAATGGAAGCTCAGGATCGCCACCCGACCGCCAGGTTTTAGACAGCTTGGCAACAAGTCCAGCATCGTGTCTAGCGCGCCAAATTCGTCATTGACCTCGATGCGCAGCGCCTGGAACACCCGTTGCAGGGTTTTCTTGGTCTCGGCCAGACGCTCTGCTTGCGGCATCGTTTTCTTCCACTGCCTGGCCAGCGCGGCCTCTATCAGTGCAGTCAATTGCGTCGTGGTCTGGACATATTGTCCTTGCAGCGCTGCGGCCAACAGCTGGGCATAGGGCTCGTCGGCGTTGTCTGCCAGCAGCTCGCGCAGCTGCTGCCGGGTCACCGATTGCAGCAGTTCCGAAGCCGACTGGCCGGTGCTCGGATCGAGCCGCAGATCGAGCGGGCCGTCGGTCTTGAAACTGAATCCCCGCGCCGGGTTGTCGATCTGCATCGACGACACGCCAAGGTCGGCCAGCAGGAAGTCAAAGCCGCCGCCTGCTTCGGGCAGAAGCTCGGGCAGTTGCGAAAAATTGATGCGTTTCAGCACCAGCACCGAGGCATCGAATCCCTTGGCCCGCAAGCGTGCCTCGGTGCGAGGGAACTCGATCGGATCGACATCGATGCCGAACAAGCGCCCGCCCGGCAGTACCCGGGCCAGCAAGGCCTGTGCATGGCCGCCAAAGCCCAGCGTCGCATCCAAGCCGACCTCGCCTGGCTGCGGCGCCAGCAGCTGCAGGATCTCTTCGAGGCAGATCGAACGGTGCATGCCGGCAGGCGTCTGGCCGCGGTCCAGTACTTTTTGCAGCTCAAGCCCATGCTGCTCAGGGTTGAGCTCCTTGTACTTCTCTTCGAAGCGGCGCGGATGGGTGCCGACATAGCGGACTCGGCGCTTGTGGGGGATAGCCTCGTCAGTCATGGTCCGATTGTCAGCCAGATCAACAGCCCGCGATGTGCTTCTGCGGCGCCGCCTACACCGGCCTTATCGTTTGCTGTGGGTAGATACTGAAAGTTTCTTTATGAAATCGCACTACACCAAGCTCTTGTCGGTGCTGGCACTGTGTCTTGCCTTGGGTCCCGTCGTGAGGGTGCAGGCCCAGACCTACCCGAGTCGCCCGATCAAGCTCTTGGTGCCGCTGGCCGCTGGCCGCTGGCAGCACGGCAGACATCGTGTCGCGCCTGGTGGGCTCTGAACTTGCCAAGGCGTTCGGCCAGCCGGTGGTGGTGGACAACAAGCCTGGCGCTGGCGGGACCATCGCGATGGCCGAACTGGCCCGCGCCCCAGCCGATGGCTACACCATCGCCTATGCCTCGCAGGGCACGCTGGTGTTCAACCAGGCGCTTTACCAGCGACCGGGTTATGACTCGCTGAAAGACTTCGCGCCGATCTATCTGGTGGGCGGCGTCACCAACGTGATGGTCGTGCCGCCGAACAGCACATCGAACACGGTGCTCGACGTGGAGGCAGCCGCCAAGGCCAAACCCGGTCATCTCACGTTTTCATCGGGTGGTAGCGGCACCAGCCATCACCTGTCGGGCGTGTTGTTTGGCCAGATGACCGGCACGGACGTGCTCCATGTGCCTTACAAGGGCGCGCCGCAAGGCATTGTGGCGGTGATGAGCGGTGAGGTCAGCATAGGATTTTTCAACATGCCCACCGTCATCAACCAGATCAAGAGCGGCAAGCTCAAGGCGCTGGGGGTGACCAGTCTGGAGCGATCGACCTTGATGCCGCAAGTGCCAACACTCGATGCCAGTGGCGTCAAAGGCTACGAGGTCAACACCTGGTTCGGATTCATGGCGCCTGCTGGCGTGCCGGCCGATGTGTTGAACCGGCTGCATGCCCAGATCGGGAAGATCCTGTCCCAAGCCTCTGTCAAAGAAGTGCTGGCGGCACAGGGTTTTGATTTGGCGCCCTTGCAGCCCTCATCGGTTCTCACGACCTTGATTCGCGATGACTTGGCGAAATGGCCGCCCATCATCAAGGCGGCGGGCGCGACAGTGGACTGATGCTGCCGACCTGGCCGCTGCCGACTTGGCCGTTGCCGACCTAGCCGCGGCGCTAGCCGCTGGCTACTCTTGTTCGACCTTCGCGTCGCGGAACACCTTGCCCCATTTGAGTGTTTCGGCGCGGATGTAGGTCGCGAATTCTTCCGGCGAGCTGGCTGAGAACTCAACGCCGAGATTGGCGAAGCGTGCTTGCAGCGCAGGCTGGCGGAGGATTTTTGCCAATTCCTGCGACAAGCGATTGACGATGTCGCGCGGCGTGGCGGCAGGCGCCACCAGTCCGAACCAGAGCGTCGCCTCGTAGTTGGGCAGGCCGCCGGCTTCGGCGACGGTGGGCAGCTCGGGTGTCGAATCGACTCTTTTGGCCGTGGTGATCGCGAGTGCACGCAATTTTCCGGCGCGCACCTGCGGCAACGCGGACACGCCGGCGTCGAACATCAGGCTCACCTGGCCGCCGATGATGTCGGTGAGCGCCGGCGCGCTGCCTTTGTACGGGATGTGGGTGATGTCCACGCCGGCCATCGACTTGAACATTTCCCCGGCGAGGTGGATCGAGCCGCCCTGGCCGATGGAAGCGAAGCTGAGCTTGCCCGGCTGTGCTTTCGCCAGCGCGACCAGTTCCTTCACCGATTGCGCCGGCACCGCCGGGTTGACCACCAGGTACATCGGCGAGAAATACAGCATCGACACCGGCGCGAAATCCTTCACCGGGTCGTAGGGCATCTTCTTCTGCGAGCTGACGTTGATCGCCAGGCTGGTGACGCTGCCGAGGAACAGCGTGTAGCCATCCGGCGCTGCTTTGGCGACCGCATCGGCGCCAATCATCTGGCTGGCGCCCGGCTTGTTGTCGATCACGAAGGGCTGGCCCAGCGACTCGGACAGCTGTTGCGCGATCGCGCGCATGGTGGTGTCGCCGACGCCGCCGGGCGGGTAGGGGACGACGACTCTGACGGGCTTGGTCGGATAAGCTTGCGCCAGCGCCACGGGCGCGACGCTGAGCCCCGCGATACAAATGCCGAGCGCGAAGACGCGCGAAAGTCTATCCATCATTGTGTATATCCCAGCATGGGCCAAACAGTCGTAGAGCCGCGCGCTGCGCGGGTTACCAGGCACTTGAATCAGGTCACCGCGCGCCCGGCGCGATCCTGAAATCTCTCCTGCATCATGTCCTCGAAGCTCGTCGAGGCCTTCGCCACCCAGCTGCCACCGCGCAGCAAGTAGGCGCTGGCGTTGCCCGCAGCGGCAGGCTCCTGGCCTGTGCGCAAGGCCTTCACGCCGGCGAGCATGATGCGCCGGAAGCGCACCGCCGCGGCGTCAGTGGGCGTGAGATGCTCGCGCGTGCGATCGACGATATAGCCTTGGCTGTCCTGCACCATCGCGTCTTGCTCGGCAACGCCCTTGATGCCCGTGAAACTGCTGCTCTTTTGGTCGGCGCGGTCCATCAGGTATTCGTTGGTCCGGTTGCGCAGCGGCACGTAGCCTTCTCCTAGCTGTGCGAAAACGCCGTGGCCTGCCTCGGTCTTGCTGCGCTCCGCATCGGAGAGCGGCCGCACGGGGTTCCACGCATAGGTGTAGATCCAGCAAGATTCGTCGTCGATCGGCACCCAGGTCTGACCCTGGTAATTTTCACCGGGCAGGGCGTTGGGCGCGAGGCTGTGGTTGGGCAGCATGAACTGGCTGACGCGCCAGTACAGTTCACCCGGGTCGCCGTCGCGAGCCGCCCCTGCGGCGAAGCCGACCGGATGATCGGCGATGGAGAAGCGAGGCATCGGATCGTCTCGCATCCATTTCAGCCGCCGCGCGTCGGCATTGGCCCCGGCATTGATCGCAACCGACATTTGCGGCGCAGGCATGTGCAGGAACGAGAAGTGGGCGGTGTCTAGCGCGCCCTCCACCGATTGCGCCCAGTTGCATTGCTGCAGCTTTTTCGACACGTAGCGATGCGCTGCCGGCAGCACGCCGAATTCCATCTCAGGCAGCGCCGGCATTTTGTCAGCGGGACCGAGGTAGGCCCACACCATCTCGCCGAATTCACGCGTCGGATAGGCCTTGATGTGGATCTTGCCGTGGTAGGCGGCGTCTGCCGGCACGTTCGGCATCTCGGTGCAGCAACCATCCACGTCGTACTTCCAGCCGTGGTAGCAGCAGCGCAGGCCGTTCTCCTCGTTGCGGCCGTAGAACAGGTCCGCGCCTCGGTGCGCGCAGCGCGGTTCGATCAGGCCGACCCGGCCGTCGCTTGCGCGGAAAGCGATCAGGTCTTCGCCCATCACGCGCACGCGGATCGGCGCGCAGTCGGGCTCGGGCAATTCGCGCGACAGTGCGACTGGCATCCAGAAGCGGCGAAAGAATTCGCCCATGCCCGTTCCAGGCCCATTGCGGGTCAGCAGTTCATTGTCTTCAGCGCTGAGCATGTCTGGATTCCATGTCGTTGACGTCTCAAAATCGGGGTCGCTGGCTTAAACCCAACCGGAGCTGCCGCGGCCTTCTTGCGCCAGACGCCAGCGCGTCTGCGCCAGGCGCTGTCTTCGTCACATCGGTGTTAGGTTCAAGTTCTTGACCAGATCCAACCAGATCGGCGCCTCTTCTTGGTACAGCTTCTGGGTGGCCTCGAAGCTCATCGCGTAGTCGTCGACGCCGAAGTTCTGCATCACTTGTTGCAGCTTGGGCGTGTTGCCCCCTGCCACCAGCAGTTCGGACATGCGGCGGATGATGGGCATCGGCGTGCCGATGTGCGCGACACAGCTTTGAAAGCCCGTCAGCTGGAAGGCTTTGGATTGCACACCCTGCTCCTGAAACGTCGGCACATCGGGCAGCGGCCGCAGGCGCTTGCGAGACACGCCGATGGCCTTGCCCCTGTTTGTCTGCAGCAATGGCAGCACCGCGCCATAGCTGCCGGTGCCGGCGTCAAGCACGTTGCCGCCGACGTCGATCCACATCGGCGCTTCGCCCTTGTAGTGCACCGCCTCCATCTTCAGGTCAAATTCCTTGTTCAACTCGGCGACCACCATGTGTGCATAAGAGCCGGCCGCATAGCTGCCGACGTTCACTTTCTCGGTCCGGCGGGCATATTCGATGAATTGCTTCAGATTGCTGACCCCGGTGCGCGCTGAGACCACGGTCGGCAGACTGCCTGAGGGCATCACGCAGACCAGGATGAAGTCCTTGTCCATGTCATAGGGCAGCGCCTTGTAGAGCAAGCGGTTCATGATCACCGTGGTCGAGATGGTGAACATGAAGGTGTGGCCGTCAGGTGCCGCGCGCTTCAACTCCAGCGCCGCCAGCGAACCACCGGCGCCGGGCTTGTTGTCCACCAGCACTTGCTGGCCGGTCTGCTGGCTGATGTATTCGCCATAGCTGCGAGCAAACAGGTCCGTCTGACCACCGGCCGGATAGCCGACGATCAGTCGCAGCGGGCGCTGCGGCCAGCTTTGCGCATGGCTGGCGATCGAAAACAGCGGCAGTGCTGCGGCGGCGCTGGCCTGTAACACGGTGCGTCTGCGTAACTTGGGGTGCATGTCTAACTCTCCTAATGTGATTATGGTTGAATAGATTCGCCCTGCGCGCTAGCGCGTGTCGCCGCGCAGGATGAATCGCTGGATCTTGCCGCTAGGTGTTTTCGGCAGCGAGGTGACGAAATCGATCTCGCGCGGATAGGAATGGGTCGACAGGCGCTGGCGCACCATCTGCTGTATCTCTGCTTTCAGGTCTTCCGTGCCTTCAACGCCTGCCCTCAGCACGATCACCGCTTTGACGATTTCTGTGCGCACCGGGTCTGGCTTGCCGATGACCGCGACTTCGGCGACGGCCGGGTGCTCCATCACGACGCTCTCCACGTCGAAGGGCCCGATGCGGTAGCCGGCCGAGGTGATGATGTCGTCGTTGCGGCCCACGAAGAAGAAGTGCCCGTCCTCATCCCTCGTCATCGTGTCGCCGGTGATGTACCAGTCGCCGCGAACGTTCGGCGTCTCGGCCTTCCAGTAACCCACGAAGGAGTAGAGCGGCGACTTCGGGATATTGACCGCGAGAACGCCGGGCATGTTGGGGGGCTGCGCGACGAGATCCTCGTCGAGGATCGCCATGCTCAGGCCGGGCATCGGCAGACCGGCGGCGCCGGGCTTGTTGTCGTGCCTCAGCGCATGATGGTTGTTGATCATCATGCCGACTTCGGTCTGACCGTAATGATCTGAGAGCGGGCAGTGCAGCACGCGATCAGCCCAGCGAATCACTTCCGGATTCAGCGGCTCGCCGGCGCTGGAGCCGACGCGCAATTGATGGGCTATCGGCGCCATCGCTTCGTCGCCCGCGGCCATCAGCAGACGGTAAGCGGTCG
This sequence comes from Bordetella parapertussis, assembly GCA_945878355.1. Classification (GTDB taxonomy): domain Bacteria; phylum Pseudomonadota; class Gammaproteobacteria; order Burkholderiales; family Burkholderiaceae_C; genus Pseudaquabacterium. The sequence goes on from CAMCTC010000101.1 coordinate 9,984, forward strand.
GCGCCGCTGCGAGGTTCGTGATCTTGCGATCGAGCAAGATGCGAAGCGTCGACTCGACCGTGAAACCGCCCTCGTAAAAAGTCGTTGTGTGGCCTAGCAGCAGTGGGCCAACGACGGCGTAGAGCATGCCGTAAGCCCAGCCAGGATCGGCGACGTTCCAATAGGCATCCTTCGGCTGGAGGTCGACAGCGTCGCGCATGTAGGAGGCGACCGGCAGCAGCAGCGACAGCGGATAGCGAACGCCCTTGGGCTTGCCGGTCGTGCCCGAAGTGAACAGCATGATGAACGGATCCGTCCCCTTCATCATCACGGGTGCAAAGTCGCTTGATTGCGTCGCGAGCATCTCGGCGAAGCTTTCGCCGACGAGCAGCGTTGGCGGGCAATCGGCCAAGCCATCGAGCTTGGGCAGGTTGGTCGCATCGGTGACGATCAGCTTGGCCTTGCTGCCGCCTGCCGTGGTGACCCGACTCTCGACAGCCGCAGGCCCGAAAGCGGTGAACAAGGGTTGGTAGAGCGCGCCAGTGCGCCAGGCGCCGAGCACGACCGTGAACAGATCGGGAACGCGCGGCAGCAGGCCAGCAACCACGTCGCCGGCGCCGATGCCGCGGCTCTTGAGGTAATTTGCGAAGCGCGCGCTGTCATCGCGCATCTGTTCGAAGGTGACCGTCTTGCGGTCGCCTGATGCGCCGTACCACTCGAGCGCGACGGCACCGCCGTGGGCCCAGCGGTCGCAGCATTCAACGCAGGCATTCAGGCCGGCTGAAAGCGATCCCTGCAGAATCTTTTTCTCGAGTGCCGCGGCCGAGAAGTTTCTGACAGCTTCGAAATAGTCTCGCATTGCTTTCTCCTACTGAATGACCACAAGTGGATGTAAGAGCCAAGCGTCTGCACAAAGCCTGCAGCACCGGGCATGTCTGAAGCTTTCAGCCTTCTCAGGCTCGGTGATCACGGCGTCCCGACAATGCCCTCGGCCAGCATGTTGTCGATCTCGTCTGGCAAGTAACCCGCCAGTGCCAGGACTTCACGCGCGTGCTCTCCGAGCCCGGCGGAAAACCCCATCACCTGCACCGGTGCGCCGGACATGCGGAAAGGGGGATTGACCACCTTGAACGATCCACCTTTGTCATGCACCTCGGCGAGCGCGCCACGGTGTGCCAACTGAGGGTCGGCCAACACCTCTTTGACCGTGCGGTAAGGAGATGCCGGGACGCCGTTTAAATCGAACGCGGCCTGGCAGTCGGCGGTGCTCAGCGTGGTGGACCAGATTTCCAGCAATTCGACGAAATCTCCCCAGTTGTTCCGTCGATCGGCAAAGCGGGCGAATCGCGGATCCGCTATCCACTCCGGATGCCCGGCGGCCTGACACAGGGCTTGAAAAGACTTCTCGCTGGCGACTGCGGGCATGATGAAACCGTCCAGCGTTCGCACTGGCCCGTACATCGGCCGACCCGGGGGCGCGACCGGGAACTGCGCCGCTTGCACCTCGCCCACCATCAGCGACAGCATGGTCTCCAGCATCGACACATCGAGATGCTGGCCCAGCCCTGTCAGATGCCGGTGCGCCAGCGCCGCCATGCAGGCCCCGAACGCATAGGTCCCACTGACGATGTCGGCAATGTAGATGCCGCAGTTGTCCGGCCGGTCTCGCCCCGGCTGATAGGCCATGTGGGCCAAATCGAATCCGGAGGCCGCGTGAACCGCGGGTGCGTAAGCGGCAAGGCTCGATGAGGGCCCGGTTTGCCCGTAGCCCGAGATCGAGCAGTAGATCAACGCAGGGTGTCGCTTGGCTAGGGTCTCGTGATCCAGTTCGAAGCGCTGCATCACGCCAGGACGGAAATTTTCCACCAGGAAGTCGCAGTTGCTCAGCAGTCGGCGAACGACCTCCTGCCCCTCGGGCCGCTTCAGGTCGAGGACGATGCTCTGTTTGCCGGCATTGAGTTGGCCGTAGGCTGTCGAGGCACCGTCGCGCAGCGGCTGACGGGTGCGCATCATGTCGCCTTCGGCGGTCTCGATCTTGATCACCTCGGCGCCAAGGTCGGCCATCATCCGGGTGCAATAAGGGCCTGCGATGGTCGTGGTGAAGTCAACCACGCGCATGCCGGCCAAGGGTCCTGCGGCCGTTTTGGGTACTGTCTCTGGCATGTTCAGTCAGTTGTTGTTGAGGTAGGCCTTGGCGGCGTCCGGATCGATCAAGGCGTGCACCTGGAAATGCGCGGGGATGATATCGGCCCATTCATTGAGCCGGCGATGCAGGCCTTCGTTCGACGGCACATCGAACAGCGCCACCGCGCCACGGCCGACCTTGGCGTGGATAGACCGCACTTCTCCCGAGGCTTGCAGCGGTGCGACCCAGTCCCAGAACTTCTTGCGCTGAGCGGTGACCGAGGAGGGCGGCTCCGGCCTCGGTTCGCTGATGACGAGAAACAGCATGTTGCGGTGGATCTCCCTGTCGGATCTTCGGTGGGCGGCGCTCGGCATCCGAAATTGCGCTGGCGCGGGTCGCTGACCAGTCGGGCAGCAAGCGCGATCATGTCAGCTATCACCGGCTCAACTTCAGTGAAAACCCCTGGGTTCTCGGCTGTCACGGCGGGGCGCCGCTGGATCAGCGGCCAGACCCGCCAGGCCGCGGCATCGCGCGCTTTGCCCGGCGTCGCTTGACCTGTTGCTGGCTCGGAACCTGGCCGCCCTGGTTCAGGTCATCGGTGCCGGATTGAAGAGCGCCAGCGTGTCTTGCTTGTCGAACTGCCGAGGCAACTTCCCCGGGGGCAAGCTGTGCGCGTAGCGATTCGCCTGCGGTTGACAAATCTCCCAAAATGGGAGATACTGGGCTTGATGAGGGTCGTCGCCAAAAGTAGTCTGAAGAAGCTTTGGGACCGAGCCGGCTGCGCTGATGCGCGCGGTCCGCTGCACAGTTGGTACGAGGAGGCCGTCAAGGCGATTTGGGCGTCCCCGCAGGACATCACGGACCAGTACGCCAACGCCAGCATCTGCGGCAACAACCGCGTGGTGTTCAACATCGGCGGCAACAAGTACCGATTGGTAGTGGAAATGCAGTACCGCGCGGGCATCGCCTGGGTGAAGTTTGTCGGCACCCATGCCCAGTACGACCGCATCGATTTGGAGAACGTCAATGAATATTAAGCCGATCCGAAACGACGACGACTTGACGGCGGTCTTCCGCCGGCTCGAGTCTATTTTCCAGGCCGAGGAGCACACGCCTGAGGCGGACGAGCGTGACGTGCTGGTGACGCTGGTGGAGGCCTACGAGAACAAGCACTATGACTTCGGCCGGGCCGACCCCGTCGAGGCCATCAAGTTCCGGATGGAGCAGCAGGGCCTGACGGCGCGCGACCTCGAGCCCTTCATCGGGCCGAGCGGCCGGGTGTCCGAGGTACTCAATCGCAAGCGACGCTTGAGCCTGCGCATGGTCAAGAGCCTGCACGACGGACTGAAGATTCCATACGAAAGCCTGCTGGCGGAGGCCTCTTGATCGATGCGGAATCACTTTGTCGATCTGCCGATTTCAGGAAGAGTACGTAGCCAAGGTCCTCGATGCTTGCCGGTAGCTCCTCGGCCTGTGCGCTGCTGGGCGGCGGGCGTGGTCGAGTTGCTTGAGGATCCGTTGGCGCATGATGGGCTGATGAGTCAAAGGTTCCAAAAAGGCTTTGGGTCGGGATAACCCTCGAAACTGGCTCAGTTCTCGGCCGGCGCCAACAAGCTCGTCCAAAGCGACGAGGTCGGTTTGCCAAGGCCCACCTAGGATTCGATCGCGCCAAGAAGCAAGCGGCGGCCAGCGTCAGCTTCAAAAGAGGCAATCTTGACAACTTGCAGACCATGACTTCGAACCACGAGAAAGCCAGGCCGGTCGGGCAAGCCGGCTGGCTGGCGCCCTATCGGGTTCTTGACCTGACCGACCACCGCGGCGCGTTGGCCGGCCAGATGCTGGCCAAACTGGGCGCTGACGTCATTCTGGTTGAACCACCGGCGGGGTCGACCGCACGCCGCATGGCGCCGTTTGCCAGTAACGCGCAGGGCGAGCGGTTGTCGCTGTTCTGGTCGGCTTACGGCGCCGGCAAGCGCGGCATCACCTGCGACCTCGACAGCACCGCGGGGCAAGCCTTGCTTCGTCGGCTCGTGGCGAGTGCCGACTTTCTCATCGAATCCGAGGATCCGCAGGTGATGTCGCAACGCGGACTTGACCATACAAAGCTTCGCGAAATCAATCCAGCGCTCATTCACGTGTCGATCACGGCCTTCGGCTCCGACGGACCCAAGGCGGGCTGGGCCGCCACCGACCTCACCGCATGGGCTTCGGGTGGCCCCTTGCTGCCCACCCGCGATCCCGGCAAGACCCCTTTGCGAATCGCGGTGCCGCAGGCCTATCTGCATGCCAGCGCGGACGCCGCCGGCGGCGCGATGGTGGCGCACTTCGCCCGCTTGCGGGACGGCCTGGGCCAGCATGTAGACATCTCGGTGCAGCAAAGCGCAGCGCAATCGACCCTCGCCAGCATTCTCTCGGCGGCGGTCGGTCATGCAGACTACTCGATTGGTCAGGACGCACGCAACGCCAAAAAGCCGCTGGATCTGAGCGGCAGTGGCGCCCGAACCCGTCGGTCGAAATGGCAGGTGCAGGACGGCCTGGTGGAGATGCATCTGGCCATGGGGCCTGCCTCCGGACGTTTCACCAACAACCTGTTCGCGTGGCTGAAGGAGTCCGGTGCCTGCTCGGCTGAATTCGCCGAGTGGGACTGGGTGGCCTTGCCGCAGCGAATCGAGTCGGGCGAAATCGACGACAGCCTGTTGGAGACGGTGCGCGAGCAAGTCGCCGCCTTCGTCGCGACGCGAACCAAGCGCGAACTGATGGACGAAGCGCACCGTCGCAAGATCCTGATGGCGCCGATCATGACGGTGGAAGACATCGCCCACAGCCCGCACCATGCAGCACGAGGGTTTTTCCAGCCTGTCGAGCACGAAGGCCTGCCACTTCAGTTGCCAGGCCCGTTTGCGTACGCGATGAATCCGGTTCCCGTACAGCCCTTTGTGGCCATTCGTCCGGCGCCCACGGTCGGACAAGACAACATGGCGGTGTATGGAGAACTTTGTGGGCTCTCCAGCAACGAGATCGCCGCATTGGCGGCGAAAGGGGTGATCTGAATGCGAGACGCACCGTTCACCGATCTCAAAGTGCTCGACTTGTCGTGGGTCGTCGCCGGCCCGCTGATCGGACGGGTTCTGGCTGACTATGGCGCCACCGTCATCCGTGTCGAATCCTCCAAGCGTGTCGACACGGCGCGTGTGATGGGCCCTTTTCCGGGCGGCAAGTCCGATGTGCAGCAGTCGGCGCTGTTCGAGAACTGCAACGCTGGAAAATTGGGGCTGTCGCTCGACCTCTCCAACGAGCAGGGACGTGCTGTCGCACGCGATCTCGTGCCGTGGGCCGACGTCGTTGTCGAGTCGTTCTCCCCGGGCCATATGAAGCGCTGGGGACTGGGCTACGAAACCCTGCAAGCGATCAAGCCCGACCTGATCATGGTGAGCACTTCGCTGATGGGGCAGACGGGTCCGTATGCATCGTTTGCTGGATTCGGCAACATCGGGGCGGCGTTGGCGGGGTTCCAACTGCTGGCCGGAGAACGCGACGCGATGCCGACAGGTCCGTTCGGCCCCTTCACTGACTTCATCGGACCACGTTTCGGGCTTTTGGCCTTGCTGGCGGCGCTTGATCAGCGGCGGCGCACAGGGCAAGGCTGCTGGCTCGATGTGTCACAAGCTGAAGCGGGCATGCAGTTGCTGGCGCCCCAGTTGGCTGACTTCTCGGCCAGCGGGACGATCGCGCTACCGGACGGCAACCGCGACCCCCACATGGCGCCGCATGGCGTGTTTGCGTGCCGCGCGACCGCTGGTGTGGCTGCGGAGGATGCCTGGGTTGCGATTGCCGCCCGCAACGACCGCGACTGGCTTGCGCTGGCAAGCGCCATTGCCGGCTCCGAGCTCGCTTCAGACGTTCGCTTCGCCACGCTCAGTCTGCGCCAGCAGGCAGAGGACGAGATCGAGAAACTCATTGCCGACTGGACAGCGCAACACACCCCGCATGAAGTACAGGCGCTGCTGCAAGCGCATGGCGTGCCTGCGCATGTGGCCAGCGCCAGTGCGGACATGGTGAGCGATCCACAACTGATGGCCCGACAGCACTTCGTCAGACTCGAGCATCCGCTGATGGGCACGAGTCCGGTCGAGACTTCACGCTACCGG
>CAMCTC010000102.1 GCA_945878355.1 Bordetella parapertussis
TTCTTCGCACTGCCTTCGCTGATCAGCGCCAGCGTTGCGGGCTGCATGTGAATGCTGCCAACCGCTCGGGCGATGCGGTGGCTGTCAGCCTTGGCTGCGACGTCGACCATGTGGGCCTGGCCGTGAAGATCGAAGTGTGTCAGCGGTGAGCTCATGGCGGCAGGGGTCGGCGAAACATCTGGGAAACAAGGCAACGACATGATAGAAGATGGCATGCTGCTCGCCACGACGACGTGGAGACGGGCACAAGCGCTCTTTCAGGACCTTCGATTGACACATCGCCAACTGTTACCGCAACGCCACCCCTTGCCGCAAGCACTTGCGCTGTCCGCAAGAAAGCCGGGCAGCGCATGGCTGTGCCTGCTGCTCGTGGCCAGCCTGGGGCTGGGCGCAGCGCCGCCGGTTCAGGCCCAGCCCTCGGCCGGGGTGAGGCTGCCAGCGCTGGGCGAGGCGGCCTCGGAAGACTTCAGCCTGAGCCAGGAAAAGCGCACCGGCGAACAGATCATGCGCGAGATCAGGCGCGACCCCGACTACATCGACGACCCGCAGCTGCTCGACTACCTGCAATCGCTGTGGCAACCGCTGGTGCAGGCAGCCCGGGCGCGCGGTGACATCGGCGCCGACACCGAAAAGCTGTTCCCCTACGAGCCCTTCCTGGTGCGCGACCGCTCGGTCAACGCCTTTGCGCTGCCCGGCGGATTTGTCGGCGTTCACTTGGGGCTGATGGCGCTGACCGCCACACCCGACGAGCTGGCCTCGGTGCTGGCGCATGAGTTGTCGCACATCACGCGGCGCCACATCGCGCGCAGCATGACCGCCAACTCGCGCAGCAGCACGCTGGGCATGGCGGCGATGCTGTTGGGCCTGCTGGTGGCGAGCCGCGCCTCCAGCGCCGACGCGGCGCAGGCGGCGATCGTTGGTGGCCAGGCGGCGATGGTCCAGGCCCAACTCAATTTTTCGCGCGACATGGAGCGCGAAGCCGACCGAACCGGCCTCGCGCTAATGGGCGAAGCCGGTTTTGCGCCCATCGGCATGGCCGGCATGTTCGACAAGCTCGACCAGTCGAGCCGGCTCAATGACAACGGCGGCCTGCCCTACTTGCGCAGCCACCCACTGACGATCGACCGCATCGGCGAGGCGCACCAGATCGTCCAGGCTGCGGGTGGCGGGGCTGCCCCCGCGGCGCCCCTGCTGCACTTGCTGATGCAGGCGCGGGCCAGGGTCCTGATGGACCCGTCGTCACAGGCCTTGCGCAGGCTGCAAGGCCTAGACGCTCGCGGGCCCGTCGAGTCGCTGCCATTGGCCGACCGGCTGGTCGGCTACTACACCGGCGCGCTGGCCTCCAGCAGCCTGCGCGACTTCGACCGCGCCGAGCGCGGCGCCCGTGCTGCGCGGGCACTCGGGGCCGCAATTCCTGGCCAGGGCGCGCTGCAGCGCGCGCTGGCCAGCCTGGTCGCTCAGTTGGCGTTGGCGCGTGGTGACGCGGCGGGCGCAGCGTCAGCGCTGGCCGGCGCCGGGCCGGGCGAGGCGGACGATTCGCGTGCCGGGCTGATGTTGCGCGCCGAGCTGGCGCTGGCCGAAGGCAGCGCAGCCGCCCTGCGCCGCAGCACTGAGGCGCTGCAGACATGGGTCACAGAACAACGTGGCGATGCATCGGCCTGGCAGCTGCTGGCCCAGACCACGGAGCGCCAAGGCCTGCGACTGCGCTCGCTGCGCGCTGAAGCCGAGGCTCAGGCTGCACTGGGCAACCTGCCCGGCGCGATCGACCGGTTGCGTGCCGGCCAGCAGTTTGCGCGCAAGGGTGGCGCAATCACCGATTTCATCGAGGCTTCGGTGATCGACGCCAGGCTGCGTGACCTGCTGGCGCGGCGCCGGACGCTGATGGCCGAACAGCACCGAAGCGGACCGCAGCGCGAACCGCAGGAATAGCGCGATTGGGGTCAGGCGTCGGAGCGGCTGAACAGCCTCTCCATGGCCACATCGATGACCATGCCGCACAGGCTGTAGATCAACGAGCCGATCAAGGCGGCGCCAAAACCCGTGACCTTGAAACCGTCGAGCACGCCAGCCGCCGACCAGAACATCAGTGCGTTGATCACGAACAAGAACAAGCCCAGCGACAACACCGTCACCGGCAGGGTCAGCAGCACCAGCAAGGGGCGCACCAGGGTGTTGAGCAGGCCCAACACCAGCGCTGCGATCATCGCCGCACCGAAGCTCGCCACCGTGACGCCGAGCTTGAGATTGGCCAGCAGCAGCAGCGCAGCGGCCAGAAGCAACCAACGCAATATCAATTTCATGGCCACAAGCATACAGCCCGCAAGCCTGCGCGAACCGGCAAAACCGAGGGGCTGTCGACCCCGAATCAGGCGTCAACAGCGCAGCAACAGGCCCTGAAGGTCAAATAACGCTGTCGCCAGGGCCACAAACGCTGTTTTACCTGGGAAAACCGCTTCTCAGCGGCGGTGGCCCGCAGTACCATGGCGCCCCAGCGGACCTGAGAGACACGTGGGCTCATGAGGCTTGCGTCCCAGACCACCGCACCACAACCAATCACCTGGAGAGAAACAACATGGCAACTGCAAAGAAAGCCGAACCGGCCAAGAAGGCGGCGCCCGCCAAGAAGACAACCGCGGTCAAGAACGTCGCTGTCAAGGCAGCGCCTGCCAACAAGGCTGCACCGGCTGTCAAGCGCACGCCCAACGCTGCTTTCATGAAGGCCGTGACGCCCAGTGCCCAGCTGGCTGCTGTCATTGGTGACAAGCCCATGCCGCGCACTGAGGTGACCAAGAAAATCTGGGAATACATCAAGAAGAACAAGCTGCAAGACCAGGCCAAGAAGACGATGATCAACGCTGACGCGAAGCTCAAGGAAATCTTCAAGGCCGATCAAGTGACGATGTTCGAGATGACCAAGTTGATCAGCGCGCATCTCAAGTGATGCATCGCGGGGCTCGCCCCGTCGATCAATCTTGAAAAGCCGGCCCTGCGCCGGCTTTTTACCGCCAGCGCCCCGGGCAATGACAGTGGCTGGCGGTCCAGGACAGGCCGGCCAGGCACGGTCTGTCGCTGCATCGAAACCGGTCCAGGCAGCGCGCTACCCAAGTCGAGCCGGTCAACCAGACGGATGCCATAAATGGTCATGAAGATTTGGGCAAGTCTCGACGATCACGTGATGCCGACCAAGGCCGTGGGCGTGGTGGGCCGGAACGTGGCCAACCACCGCTTTCTGCGGGCGTTGCTGCGGCACGGCAGCTTCGATGAGTACTGGTTTTTCCTGTCCAACGCCTCGCACATCAGGCACTTCGAGTCGCAACAGGGCGAGTGGATTCGCAAGCTTGGCGTGGCCGACAAGGTTCGGGTGTTCGACATCGTCGACTTGCCTGCGCAGGTGGCTGGCCAGCAGGGTCTGGTCTTCCACCAAAGCGACCATGTGAATCGATTCAACGCCTTGTGCCGCGTGCGCAATCGGCTCGGTGCCGGGTTCCCGGTGACCGCCTTCATCCACTCCATCAGCTACCACGACTACATGAGCCGCTACCTGGAGCTCGCGCACACGGGCGCCACGATCGGCGATGCCATCATCTGTTCGTCGCAAGCAGGCAGGCAAGCGCTGCGCAATGGCTTTGCGCAGATCGAACAAGGCCTGGCCGTGTCAAAGCCTCAGGTCCGCCTCGAGCAGGTGCCGCTAGGACTAGAAGACGACATGACAGCGCTAGACCGCGCGGCGATGCGACAGGCAGCGGGCATCAGGCCGGACGAGGTCGTGGCGCTGTGTTTCGGTCGCTTCTCCGACTTCGACAAGATGGACTTGTTCCCACTGGTCCAAGCCTTCAGACGCCTGCAGGCTAGCCAGCGTCCGTGGCGGCTGATCCTCGCGGGCGCCACCCACTCGCCGGACTATCTTGAGATGGTTCAGCTCTGGACTCGGCTGCTGCAGGTGGACAACAAGATCATGTTCCTGCCCGACACCAGCGAGGCAGACAAGGCGGCGTTGTTCAGCATGTCGGACTTCTTCGTCTCTGTGGCCGACAACCCGCAGGAAACCTTCGGGCTGACCTTGCTAGAAGCGTTGCGAGCAGGGCTTCCGCTGCTGGTCTCCGACTGGAACGGCTACCGGGAAATCGCCACTGACGACGTGGCGCTGCGGGTACCTACCGCCTGGGTTCGACATGAGACGCTAGAGGCCTTGCACCCCATCATGGACGACTTGAGCTTCCATCGCTACGTGGCGCAGGCCACAGTGGTCGATGTCGCAGGACTGGCAACAGGTCTCGAGCGGATGTTTCAGGACGCCGGGCTGCGGGCAACGCTGGGGCAGGCCGCCCGGCATCGCTTCCTGACGACCTACGACTACCGCCTGGTGATCCAGCGGCTGGAGCGGCTCTGGGACGAACTTGTGCAAGGCTTCGTGCGCCAGGCGCCCGTGCCCGACGCGCTGTGCATGGACCTCGGCAGCCAGTTCGCCCACTACCCGTCACGGGTGTTGCAGGGCCAGGAGCGGGTGCGAACCTCCGCCCGTGGCCTGGACTTGCTCGCCGCCGGGGACACGCAGCCGCTGCTGCCCGGCATGGAGGTGATGGTGTCGCAGCTTGAAGTGGCCCGGCTGCTGCAGGCCGCCGTCGGCGGGGTGACGCTGGCCGAACTGTGGACGGACGACGCGTCAGACGGCAAGCGCCGCTACATCAGCCTGTGGATGCTCAAGCAAGACCTGCTGGAACTGTTGCCGTCCGACCCTGTGTGACGCTCAGTGTCTTCGACCGGCCGGCGCCATCCGGTGCGCGCTTGCGCCCTGGCGTCAGGGTCGGGCAACGCCGAGGCGGCGCGCGACGAAGTCCAGCCTGTCCTGGCCCCAGAACAACTCGCCGGCGATCACGTAGGTCGGTGCACCGAACACCCCCAGCGCGATCGCGCGTTCGGTGTTGGCGTCGTAGGCTTGCTGCGCTTGTGCGCCTTTCGAATCAGCCAGACGCTGGGCGCTCAATCCTTGCTCGGCCAGCAGTGCAGCCAGCGTCGCGGGGTCGGCGATGTGGCGGTCTTGGACCCACAGCGCACGCATCACCGCGCCGGTGAAAGCCAGCGCTGCGGCGCTGCCGTCGTGTTGTTGCACCGCGATGATCAAGCGCGCCACGTCGTCACCGGCTACCGGGAAATGCGTGGGCTGCGGGTTCAGCGCGATACCCAGTTGCTCGCTGAAACGGCGCAGCTCGACCAGGCGGTAGGCCAGGCGCTGCGGCGCGCGCTTGGGCAAGGGCAGGCCGCCGGAGACGGGAAAGATCCGGCCGTAGTCGGCCGGCAGCAATTCGACGGTCGCGCCCGCAGCCGCCGCGATGTCCTGCAGCCGCTGGTGGCCGAAGTAGGACCAGGGCGACTGGGGGGTGAAGAAATACTCGATCACGGTGTTCATCAATTGGCTCCTGTGGGCGGGGAAATCAGTGTAGATGGCACGCGGTCGGCGGCCAGCAGAGGCTTCAGAAAGCGCCCGGTGTGGCTGCCCTCGCAGGCTGCGATCACCTCGGGCGGACCGACCGACAGCACCTGGCCACCGCCTGCGCCACCCTCGGGCCCCATGTCGATCAGCCAGTCTGCGGTCTTGATCACGTCGAGGTTGTGCTCGATCACGACGATGGTGTTGCCGGCGTCGCGCAGCTGGTGCAAGACCCGCAGCAACAGCTCGATGTCGGCGAAGTGCAGACCGGTGGTGGGTTCGTCCAGGATGTAGAGCGTGCGGCCGGTGTCGCGCTTGGACAGCTCCAAGGCCAGCTTGACGCGCTGCGCCTCGCCGCCCGACAGTGTGGTCGCGCTCTGGCCCAGCGTGATGTAGCCCAGCCCGACCTCGAGCAAGGTCTGCAGCTTGCGCGCCAGCGCGGGCACGGCGGTGAAAAAGCCGCGCGCCTCTTCCACCGTCATCGCCAGCACCTGGTGGATGTTGCGGCCCTTGTAAGCCACCTCGAGCGTCTCGCGGTTGTAGCGCTTGGCGCCACAGGTGTCGCAGGGCACGTAGACATCGGGCAGGAAGTGCATCTCGACCTTGAGCACACCGTCGCCCTGGCAGGCCTCGCAGCGCCCGCCGCCGGAAGCCGCACCGACGTTGAAGCTGAAGCGCCCCGAGCCGTAACCGCGCTCGCGCGCCATCGGCACCTCGGCAAACAGCTCGCGGATCGGCGTGAACAGCCCGGTGTAAGTGGCCGGGTTGCTGCGCGGCGTGCGGCCGATCGGGCTCTGGTCGACGTTGATCACCTTGTCGAATGCGTCCATGCCCTCGATCTCGTCGTAGGGCGCTGGCTCGGCATGGCTGTGGTACAGCTTGCGCGCCACCGCGGCATACAGCGTGTCGTTGATCAGCGTGCTCTTGCCCGAGCCCGAGACGCCTGTGACACAGGTCAGCAGGCCGACCGGAATTTCGGCGGTGACGTTCTTCAGGTTGTTGCCGCGGGCATTGATGATGCGAAGACAGGTGGCGGTCGACGGCGTGTAAGCCGGCCAGGCCGAGGGCTTGGCGCTCTTGGCCACAGGTCGGGCTTCGACTGCTGCGGCGGCGGCCCAGCGGTGGCGCTGCTGGGGCACCTCGATGCACAGCGTTTTCGCCAGGTAGCGCCCGGTCAGGCTGGCGGGGTCGGCAGCGACCTCGTCAGGCGTGCCTTGCGCGATCACCCGCCCGCCGTGAACGCCGGCGCCAGGCCCCATGTCGATGACGTGATCGGCGGCCCAGATCATGTCCTCGTCGTGCTCGACCACCAGCACGCTGTTGCCCAGGTCGCGCAGGTGGCGCAGCGTGCCGATCAAGCGTTCGTTGTCGCGCTGGTGCAGCCCTATGCTGGGCTCGTCGAGCACATACATCACGCCGGTCAGTCCGCTGCCGATCTGGCTGGCCAAGCGGATGCGCTGCGACTCACCGCCCGACAGCGTGTCGGCGCTGCGGTCCAGGCTGAGGTAGTTCAGCCCGACATCGTTGAGGAACTTCAACCTGGCGCGGATCTCCTTGACCACCTTGTCGGCGATCTCGGCCTTGGCACCCTGCAGCTTCAAGGTCTCGAAGTACAGCAGCGCCTCGGCCAGCGTCGCGTGCTCGACCTGGTAAATCGCCTGGCGTGGCAGCGCCGGGTTGCTGTCTTGAAGAAAGACATGGCGCGCCTCGCGCCGCAGCCTGGCGCCACCGCAATGGGCGCAGGGCTTGGCGGCCTGGTAGCGCGCCAGGTCCTCGCGCACCGCGACCGAATCGGTCTCGCGGTAGCGCCGCTCGAAGTTCGGGATGATGCCCTCGAACGGATGCGAACGCTTGACGCTGCGGGCCTTGCCTTTGGCGCTCTCCGCCTCGTAGACGAACTCGATTTCATCGTCGCCCGACCCATAGAGCAGCGCTTTGCGGGCCGCCGGCGGCAGGTCCTCGTAAGGCGTTTCGATGTCAAAGCCGTAATGCCGCGCCACGCTCTCGAGCATCGAATGGGTATAGGCATTGCGCCGGTCCCAACCCTTGACCGCACCGCCAGCCAGGCTCAGCGACGGAAAGGCCACCACCCGGTCGGGGTCGAACACCGTCTGCACGCCCAATCCGTCGCAGTGCGGGCAGGCACCCATGGGCGCATTGAACGAGAACAGCCTGGGCTCGAGCTCGGGCAACGAATAGCTGCACACCGGGCAGGCGAACTTGCTGGAGAACAGGTGTTCTCGACCGTGGCGCCGCTGCGCGTCCGCCCCCCGAACGGGCGCGCCGCCGACTTGGGGCGACCCGGCATCGGCGGCCTCATCCATCTCCAGCGCGATCGCCCGCCCATCGGCGGCGCGCAGCGCCGCCTCGAAGCTCTCGGCCAGACGCTGCTTCATCTCGGGCCGGGTCTTGAGGCGGTCGATCACGACGTCGATATCGTGCTTCTCGTTCTTTTTCAGCTCGGGCAGCTCGCTGGCCTCGGCGATCTTGCCGTCGATGCGAAATCGCACATAGCCGCGCGCCTGCATGTCGGCAAACAGCTCGACGAACTCGCCCTTGCGGTCGCGCACCACCGGGCTGAGCACCATCAGCCGGGTGTCCTCGGGCAGCGCCAGCACCGCGTCGACCATCTGGCCCACGCTCTGGGCCTGCAGCGGCAGGTCGTGGTCGGGGCAGTAAGGCGTGCCGGCGCGGGCATAGAGCAGGCGCAGGTAGTCATGGATCTCGGTGACCGTGCCGACGGTCGAGCGCGGGTTGTGGCTGGTGGCTTTTTGCTCGATCGAGATCGCCGGGCTCAGGCCCTCGATCACGTCGACATCGGGCTTGTCCATCAGTTGCAGGAACTGCCGCGCATAGGCCGACAGGCTCTCGACATAGCGGCGCTGGCCCTCGGCATACAACGTGTCGAAAGCCAGGCTGGACTTGCCCGACCCCGACAGCCCGGTGATCACGACCAGCGCATGCTTGGGGATGTCGAGGTCGATGTTCTTCAGGTTGTGCGTGCGCGCGCCGCGGATCTGCAAATGGGTCGCGCCAGCGGGCAGCGGCCGCGCGTTGTCAAGCCTGGGCCGAGGCTTGGCCTGCGCGGGTGCGAGCGCTTCGCGCGGGAATTCAGGATCAGACATGGCAGACAGTCGGCGAGGGCAACCGGCCATCATAGCGGCCCGGCCCAGCGTCATGGACGTCAAGGCAGCCGAGAAATCCCCAGTCAGCCGGCAACGCCATAGCCCGCGCCGAGGCGGTTTGGCATCGACCAGTTCGCACAAGCCGCGCTGCAGGCCCGTCGATAGCATGGGCTTGAACACCGTCGCGGCCCCGCGCCGCGCGCAACACCGGAGCCAACAGGCCTGAGATGAGCACCGCCTACCCGAAACCCTTCGACCTGAGCGGCAAGGTCGCGCTGGTCACCGGATCGACGATGGGCATCGGCGAAGGCACAGCGCTGGTGCTGGCCCGCGCTGGCGCGCATGTCGTGATCAGCAGCCGCAAAGCCGACGACTGCGCCCGCGTGGCGCAAGCCTTTCGTGACCAGGGCTTGAGCGCCGAGGGCCGTGCCTGCCACATCGGCCGAATGGACGACATCGCGGCGATGGGCGAGCACTTGCGCGAACGCCACGGCGGGCTCGACATCCTGGTCAACAACGCCGTGCTCAGCCCTTGGCGAACGATCGCCGACACCGACGAGGCGCTGTTCACCAAGACGGTTGAAGTCGACCTGCGCGGCTACTGGTACATGTCGGTCGAGGCGACAAGGCTGATGGCACCGCGCGGCGGCGGCAGCATCGTCAACATCGCCTCGGTGGCGGCGCTGCACCCTGAGAAGATGCTGGGCCTGTATTCGACGCTCAAGACCGCGCTGATCGGCATGAGCCGATCCTTCGCGATCGAATACGGCGCGATCGGCGTTCGCGTCAACACCGTGCTGCCGGGCGTGATACAGACCCGGCTCGCCGATGCCTTCGACGCTGATCAGAAAGTCCGCGTGATCGCCAAGAACCCGGTCGGCCGGCTCGGAGAGGTCGATGACATCGGCCACGCCGTGCTCTACCTCAGCGCTGCCAGCGGCGGCTACATCACCGGTGCCAGCCTGGTGGTCGATGGCGGCATGAGCATCACGGCGATGTGAGCTGCAGCGAGGACGGGCGGGCCTTCAAGCCGCGTCCGCCGCCATTGGCCAGGCCTCAGCTTCGCAACACGCGCAGGATCTCGGGACCGTAGGCCTCGAGCTTCTTCGCGCCGACGCCGCTGATGCCGGCCAGCGCGTCCAGCGTCTCGGGCGCCTCGCGCGCCATCTCGGCCAGCGTGGCGTCGTGGAACACCACGAAAGCCGGCAGGTTGTGCTCGCGGGCGATCTCGCCGCGCCAGGCCTTGAGCGCATCAAAGCGCGCCAGCCCGGCTTCGTCCAAGGGCAGCGGTGGCGCTTTGCCGGCACCGCGACCCGTGCCAGCTCGCCCGGCCTTGCTACCCCTGGCTGAACGCCCGGCGGGCGGCTCGGCGGGCACGCGCAGCATGATCGGCACCTCGCCCTTGAGCACCGCGCGGGCGGATTCGGTCAGCTCCAGCGTGTTGAACTCGCCCGCGCTGCGCACATGGCCAAGCGCGATCAACTGGCGCAGCACGCCGCGCCAGGCCTGCTCGGCCACCTCGGTGCCGATGCCGAAGGTCGACAGCCTGTCGTGGCCGCGCTGCGTGACCTTCTCGGTGATCTTGCCGCGCAGCACGTCGATCAGGTGCCCGGCGCCAAAGCCGTAACCGCTGAGCTGGTGGAAACGGTAGATGCAGCTCAGCGCTTTGCGCGCGGCGTCGGTGGCGTCCCACACCGCCGGCGGCTGCAGACAGTTGTCGCAGTTGCCGCAGCGGTAGCGCGGCGCGGCGTCCGGCAATTCGTCGCCTGCGCTGGGCAGGCTGTGCTCGCCGAAATACGCCAGCAGCCGCAGCCGGCGGCAGTCGTGGGCCTCGGCCAGCGCCAGCAAGGCGTCGAGCTTGGCGACCTGCAAGCGCTTGAAGTCGTCGGCGGCGGCGCCGTCGTCGATCATCCGGCGCTGGTTGACCACGTCGGCCAGGCCATAGGCCATCCAGGCGGTGGCCGGCGCGCCGTCGCGGCCGGCGCGGCCGGTCTCCTGGTAATAACCTTCAATGTTCTTGGGCAGGTCGAGGTGGGCGACAAAGCGGACGTCGGGCTTGTCGATGCCCATGCCGAAAGCGATCGTGGCCACCATCACGATGCCGTCCTCGCGCAGAAAGCGGTCCTGGTGCCGGCGCCGCACATCCTGGTCCAGCCCGGCGTGGTAAGGCAGCGCGAGCACGCCCTCGGCGTCTAACCAGGCGGCGGTCTCTTCGACCTTCTTGCGGCTCTGACAGTAGATGATGCCGGCATCCATGCCGTCGGGCCCCTCGTGCTCGTCGCGCAGAAAGCGCAGCAGCTGGACCCGCGGGTTGTTCTTTTCGACGATCTGGTAGCGGATGTTGGGCCGGTCGAAACTGGCGACGAACTGCTGGGCCTGGTCCAGCGCGAGGCGTTCGATGATGTCGGCGCGGGTGTGGTCGTCGGCGGTGGCGGTCAGCGCCATGCGCGGCACGCTGGGGTAGCGCTCGTGCAGCTGCGACAGGCCGAGGTACTCCTCGCGGAAGTCGTGGCCCCATTGGCTGACGCAGTGCGCCTCGTCGATCGCGATCAGGCTGAGCAGCCCGCGCTCGTGCAGCGAGTCGAGCATCGCCAGAAAGCGTGGCGTGAGGATGCGCTCGGGCGCGGCGTACAGCAACACCAGGCGGGCGGACAGCAGGTCGCGCTCGACCCGGCGCGCACCGTCACCCTCGAGCGTGCTGTTGAGAAAGGCAGCGGGAACGCCGGCCTCGTCGAGCGCGCCGACCTGGTCGTGCATCAATGCGATCAGCGGGCTGACCACCAGCGTCACACCCTGACCGGCGCGGTGGCGGGCGATTGCCGGCACCTGGTAGCAAAGGCTCTTGCCGCCGCCGGTGGGCATCAGCACCAGCGCGTCGCCGCCGCTGCAGACCTGCTCAACGATCTCGCGCTGCTGGCCTCGGAAGACGGCATAGCCGAAGACCTGTTGCAGGATCGCGAGCGGGTCGGTGGAACTGGCGGTGGCGGTGGCGGTGTGAGACTTTGGCATCAGGAGGGGATGGTAACGAGCCTCAGACCAAACCACATTCGACCGGTAAGCTGCTGGTCGTCACGCGTCACCCCGGTTTCGTGGCTAAAGCAATGCATCCGCGGTCCTTAAGTGCTATACCGCTAAGTCATCCGCAGCCGAGCGCTTGATCGGCTGCGGCACTCTACAAGATTCGAGGCGTCTCTCTTGAGCAAAATCGTACTAATTTTGGGTGTCAACGGCTTCATCGGCCACCACCTTTCGCGCCGAATCCTCGACACCACTGACTGGATTGTTCATGGTTTGGATCTGGACAAGAACCGCATTGCTGACTTGACACCGCACGAGCGCTTCCACTTCTTTGAGGGGGACATCACGATCAACCACGAATGGATCCAATACCACGTCAGAAAATGCGATATCGTGTTGCCGCTGGTCGCGATCGCAACACCAATGTCTTATGTGCAGGAGCCTCTGAGGGTATTTGAACTTGATTTCGAAGCCAATCTACCCATCGTGCGCCATGCGGTTCGCTACCGCAAGCGCTTGGTATTCCCCTCCACATCCGAGGTCTATGGAATGTGCGGGGATAGCGCGCTGGATCCCGACACATCGAAGCTGGTGCTAGGGCCGATCCACAAATCGCGCTGGATTTATTCATGCTCTAAGCAACTGATGGATCGCGTGATTCATGCTTATGGTCAGCATGAGGGCTTGGACTTTACGCTGTTCCGCCCATTCAACTGGATCGGACCTGGCCTAGACTCCATACACACACAGATGGAGGGCAGCGCCCGGGTGGTGTCTCAGTTCCTGGGCAACATCGCCCGCGGCGAAGCCATCAAGCTCGTGGACGGCGGCGCCAGCAGACGCTCGTTTACTCACATCAGCGACGGCCTAGATGCGCTGATGAAAATCCTACAAAACCGCGGAGGCATTGCCAGTGGCAAGGTCTACAACATTGGCAATCCGGGCAACAACCTATCGATCATCGAACTTGCGAAGACCATGTTGGCGATTGCCAGAGAATATCCAGAATACTGTCTCGCTCATCTGACAGAAATGGTATCAGTGACGGCACAGGACTACTACGGATCCGGATACGAAGACACGCTGCAGCGGGTGCCTAACATCGATAAGACGACACACGATCTGAAGTGGCACCCTAAGGTGAACTTGCAAGCCGCGCTGCGAGAAATCTTCGAAATCTATCGTTACGACTTGCAGACAGCTGGCGCGCTGCCGTCTTGAAATCGCGTACGCGAAGCACTCGTCTGCATGCATGACACCGCTTCAGTGGCCAATACCGCGCGTGCGCTGGCCATGTGATGCCCATTCCGAATTGGGTAACCGATCTGCTTGAAGCAGTACTACGGGCGTTGAGAGAGGCCTAGATCACAATATTGATACCGGCAAGACAAACGCGCGCTATCCGTTCCCTAGGTCTTGATGAGACTTCGCCATTCTGGCGGGAGACCCGAGCATCAGGGCACCTGCTGGCGCATCTCGAGTCAACAGCGCGGCAGGGCCGATAACCGCTCGATCGCCAACCACGAGCCGCTCAAGTACCGTTGCACCTATTCCTATCGTCACGCCGGAACCAATGGCCGACAGGCTGCCCAGATGGCTACCCGGTTGCAGACGCGAGAACGGGCCTATCGTGGTGTCGTGACCTACCGTCACTCCACGGTTCACGAATACATGCTCCCCAAGAGCAACGCAAGGCGCGATAACACTATTGGCGCCAACAAACACCCCTCCGCCAAGCGTCGCCAACGGCGAAACATAAGCGCTTGGATGCACCAACGTGTGGAAATGCAATCCGAAGCGCGACCGAAGTCTTGCCGCCAACCCAGCACGGGTCGGCGTGGTCGGACCCAGCATGAACAGCTCACCGATGCGAGGCTGGAAGTCATCGAGTTGCAACACTTCGGGCACGACACCGACTGCGCGCCAAGCGGCCAACCGCTCTTCCAGGCTGCGGTCGCGGTTGCCCAACTGCTCGGGTTGGTCGATGCAAATTCGCGCCACCGTCAAGCCATTCGCAAGAGCACAGTCCACCAGGTCGGACAGGATATTGCTTAGGCCGAAAATGACCAGTTTTTCAGATGTAGAACTCATGAAGATTCATCGCTGCTAAGAAAATCTCTTGGAGTGCATGGCCACTCGTAAAACGCGAAGCGCTGTGGCAACGAATAAATCGACTGCGGCGACTCATTGGTGGCAGAAAATTCACACGCCATGATGGCGTTGCCAGACGCCTTTAAGAAGCGCCTGCCGACATCATTCGAGCCTTGTAGCGCTGCATGGCGGCTTGAATTTCGGCGCTCAGGGCGGGCCCGGCATTCGAAATATCCAAAGCATCCTGGTAGCGTCGCTGCTGCTCCAAACCTTTTTGCTGACGGAGCGTGGCCGAGTCGATCAATCTTTCCAATTGATCGAAATATTCAGCCATGTCCGCTGCCGCGCCCGAGCCAAGCTTGTCACCCCCGTCAGAGCGAGCAAGAGATACCGCTGGCAAACCAACTGCCATCGCGGTGGCCACACTGAGGCCGCCGCCAATCCTGTCCGGGTTGACATAAACATCGCATGCCTTCAGCACCGCAGCGATATCGGATTGGTAAGGCAATGCGCTGACACGCCCTTCCAGGCCGCTCAGGATTTCCGGCATGCGGCTAGCCACTATCAACCAATGCAGGTGGGGATGCTTGGCCAGCAAAGCTCGCATCGATTGAGCCCAGAGCCCCCGGATCTCTGCATGCAAACGAAATCCTACGCTGACGAGCAAGAGCGCTTGGTTAGGCACACCCAGGCTTGAACGCGAGCGCGGGGCCACGATCAGTTCGGCAGGCTTGATTGAGCTTCTAAATGCATAAGCCCGATCACCCGCGTCGGGACGTGATCGCAGGAATCCGTCTGCAGGACCACTTGGTGCATATCCAACCGTGCTCAGAGAAAGGATCGGATAGCGCGACCAGAACATTGAACATAGCGCAGACTGCGCGCCGATCACAAAAACCAAGTCTGGTGCGAAACCCTCTACACGCTGCTGCAATTCGGACCAACGCCTCGTCATAGCATGTACTGGCTCAGCCACCCACAGTCGAACGTCGTGGCCGAATGCTGTCACCCATTCTGACTTCATTCTCGCACTGAATGGGTTGGAAATCGGAACGGCGCAATTTTCCCTCAATTGATCAGAGCGCGTTTCATCTGGACTGAAAATCCTCACTTCAAAATTCATGCGTCGCAATAAGACAACGTGCTCAAACAGGATCTGCGTCGGAGGATGCATGATCAGACCAATGCTGGGCGCAAGCAACGCTACCCGCTGCCGGCCGCCGGGATTCTTGGAAGCGGGCCGAATTGGCAACCGCAACTGCCTAGCCTGCTCGTCAAAAAGCTTGTCCAGATCCAATGTGTGGAACAGGCGATTCGCGTCATCGTGATTGCTGACCTCGCTGACCACAAAACTACCCAACAAGAGTGAAAATACCGCGCACAGCTCATGAAAGTCAGGCTCAAGCGGATTGATGGCCGCGCGCAATTCGTGCAGATGGACCAAAGCCTGGCGATGCAGCAGCAGCAGACTGGCACGCAAGAAACCGACGCGGCCCTTTTGCGCTGGAATTTCATGCTCAACGCGATCCAGCGCCTGATCAATAAGCGCCGGCTCGGCGCCCCGCAATGACTGAGACAATAAATGCCAGAGTTGAAATTTTTCCGGATTGGCCAACAAAGACTGAATCAACATAGAGAGGAAGTTCGGCTTCAGCGGGCCGAATAAAAAATAATTAATTGCGGACTATAGATGTTATCACAAGATGCGCTCCACATTGCAGCGGTGACCATCTCTGGAAGCACACACCCAGTATTACTGACGCGCAAAGAATGCCAAAACCACTCGGCCAGGGGTTTAAGCACTACATTTGACGAGGGTCAGTCCTGCAACGTTTACCATCAACTTGCATGCGCTTGAAGCCGTCGTCAGGCTGTAGAAGCCCATGCCAAGGACGATTGCGGCCACCACCGCGCTTCGGAGCGATGCCATAGCCCCTACCAAATGACGGCCCGAACAGGCCGGATCGGTATCATGGCCCATCAGGGACAATCCCGCCCCTCGTACCCGCACCCCGTCAGCAAGGAGCCCAGCCATGGCATCGGTCAACAAAGTCATCCTCATCGGCAACCTGGGGCGGGACCCCGAGGTGCGTTACACGCCGAGCGGAAGCGCGGTGTGCAACGTCGGCATCGCCACCACCCGCAACTGGAAAAACAAGGACAGCGGCGAACGCCAGGAAGAGACCGAATGGCACCGCGTGGTGTTTTTCGACCGCTTGGCCGAGATCGCCGGTGAGTACCTCAAGAAAGGCCGACCGGTCTATGTCGAAGGCCGGTTGCGCACGCGCAAGTGGACCGACAAAGACGGCGTCGAAAAGTACACCACCGAGATCTACGCCGAACAAATGCAGCTGCTAGGCGCCCGTGAAGGCGGTGGCGGTGGTGGTGGTGGTGGCGGTGGCGGTGACGATCAGAACTACGGCGAGCCCGAGGCGGCGCGCGCCGAAGCCCCGCGCCGCAGCGCGCCGCCGCAGCGCCCGCCAGCGAGCGCACCAGCGCAGAAGACGGCGAAGAAGTCGAGCACCGGCTTCGACGACATGGACGACGACATTCCGTTTTA
>CAMCTC010000103.1 GCA_945878355.1 Bordetella parapertussis
GGCATTACAAGAACGTCCACAGCGACATCGGCCAACTCGTCGAGTGGATGGCGGTCGAGCGTGCGGCAGATGGTCAGGTCAGCGTGCCCTGGTCTGAGATTGTGTTGGACATGAAACTGCCCGAGCGCGTCGCGGCCTGAAGTCCTTGCTGGCTTCAAGCCGGCCTGCAGCCAAGTTGCTGAGCGCCGACCCAGTCGGTCATACCATCGGCGGTCCCGGCGCCGACCTCGATCCGGTCGCGTTCAGGGTCGGTTAGATCGTGTCTGCGCACGCCATGGACTGGCCCATCCAGCTCAGCCTGAACCGGCGCGGCATTGAGCACGGCAAGGGCCATGCGAACCGGCTTTGGTGCCGGCGAGGGTCAACCTAAGTATCGAGACCAGGTCTTGCGACGTGGTTTGCGGGTACCGTCGCCTCATCGTCTCCAGGCGTCCTCAGCGCGCGCCATCCCACCCCATGTCGCCACAGATGTCGCCCCCTCTGCATGCTCAGGCCCTTGCTGCCCCGGCTGAACAGGCCCTGTCGCCCGAGGCGCTGGCCATGCGCGATGCCCAGGTGCAACTCGACAGCCTCAAGCTTCTGCTGCAGAGCAGCGCGAGCCCGTTGCTTGGCCAGTGGCTGGTGGCCGCAGCGCTGGCCTGGTTCTGTTGGCGCCCCGGCGCCACCGGGAACTGGCTCTTGGTGTGGCTGGCTGGTCTGGGTCTGTGCACGGCCGCGACGCTCCGCTTGGCACTGCCTTATCGACGCCGCCCGCCAGACCTGCAGGACCTGGCACGCTTCAAGCGTTTGAATCGTGGCGTCGCCGCGATCGCCATCGCCGGCGGACTGATCTGGGCGATCGGTGTGGCGCTGATGTGGTTCGGTGCAACGGAGCAGATGATTTCTGTGCTGGCCATCAGCCTGGTGGGCCTGACCTACCTGGCGACCCATTCGCTGCAGCTGAAGCTGCCCGCTTATTTCGGCTTCACCACGCCGCTGTGGTGCAGCGTGCTGGCCCAGGTGCTGTTGCTGCGGTCGGAATTTTGGTCCTGGAAGGCTTTGTTCGTCGTCATGTACTGGGCGGGTAGTGCTGCGTTCGCGGTGGTCGGCCATCGCCGCTATGCGATCCTGCTGCAGCAGCGCTGGCTGTTGTCGCGGCAGGCCAGCGAACTGCAGCGCCAGACCCAGCGCGCCGAGCAGGCCTTGTCGGCCAAGAGTCGTCTGCTCGCCGCCGCCAGCCATGACCTGTACCAACCGGTGCATGCGCTGGCGCTGCTCGTGGGCGCGCTGCGCCGGCGCCCGCCCGAGCGCGAGAGTTTGCGCTTGATCGACCACCTGGAGAACACGGTGCAGGCGATGGCAGCGCAGTTCGGTTCGCTGCTCGACTTGTCCAGGCTGGAGTCCGGCGGACTGCGGCCCGAGCCACGCGCCTTCGACCTGTGGCCGCTGCTCGAGCGGGTCGCTGCCGATGAGGCCTTGCTGGCCGGGCGCAAGGGGCTGCGCCTGCGGCTGAAGGCAGCGACCCGGCAGGCCGAAGGCCCGCTGGTGCTGCAGACCGATCCCGTGCTGCTCGAACGCATCCTGCGCAACCTGACCGCGAATGCGGTGCGCTACACCGAGCGGGGCGGCGTGCAGGTGTGCGTTCGCAACACCATCGCGGGTCTGGTGATCCAGGTCGCCGACAGCGGTATCGGCATCGAACCGGCGCGCCAGGCCAGCATCTTTGAGGAGTTCGTCCAAGGGCATGGCGAGGGGCCTGGCCGGCGCGCCGGATTGGGCCTGGGGCTGACCATCGTGCGCCAACTCGTTGACTTGCTGGGCCTGCAGCTGCGGATGCGCTCGCGTCCCGGGCGTGGCACGGTCTTTCGGCTGCGTCTGCCGCTGCCACTGCCGCTGGGCCGTGACGGTGGCCCGCTCGCATCGGGCGATGGCCTGGAGCCGGCGCCGGGTGCGCTGGTGCTGGTGGTCGCCGACGATGCCGCAACCCGCGCTGGCCTGACCTCTCTGCTGGCATCTTGGGGTCTGGAAGTGGTGGCCGCGGCCAACGCCGCCGATCTGTGGCCCAAGCTGCTGGCCTTTCCCGACGTGCCCGACTTGATCATCATGGACCTGCGCATGGACGACGAGGCTGATGGGCCGGCCGTGATCGACCGCTTGCGCGAAGAGTACAACCAGCAGATTCCAGCGCTGCTGGTGAGCGCTGACCTGTCACCCTTGCGCTTGAAGCAGGCGCTTGCCAAGGGCCTCGTGCTGCTCGACAAGCCGCCGTCGCCGCGTTCGCTTGAGCAGGCCGTTGCCGCAGCGCTGGCGCCTCGATGGACCGCAGCAGCACCGCTGCCCTGAGCGCCGCTGCCTTGATCGCCATCCATGCGGCGCCTGGTCAAGCCCTCAGGGCAGCAGCCCTGCTGCCCGCGCTGCCTGGATAGCCTGCACCCGGTTGACCGTGCCCAAGGCCTTGAAGATCGCTGTCAGGTGGCCTTTCACGGTCTGTTCCTCCAGCCCCAGGCGTCGCGCCACAGACTTGTTGGGCTCTCCGCTGCCGACCAGGCGCAGCACCTCCAGCTGGCGCTCGGTGAGCGTGCCTGAAGTGTCGGCGCTGGGCCATGGCGGCGCTGCGTTCAGCATCAGCGGCGGCAGGTAGACCTGCCCCGCCATCACCAGGCGCAGGGCGTTGACCAGCGTCGTGTAACTGGCTGACTTGGGGCAATAACCGGCAGCGCCCGCTGCCATCGCCTGGCGCACATCGGCCGGTGACTCGGAGGCCGACAGCATCAGCACCGGCAGCGTGGGGTGGCGCAGCCGCAGAGACTCGACCACTTGCAGGCCTGACATCCCGGGCAGGTTCAGATCGACCAGCGCCGCGGCAAAGCCCATGCCAGAGGCGGCTTGTTGATCGGCCCATTCGAGCGCCTGCGCCCCTGCGCTGGCATGGCGCAGTTGCGCATCGACGTGCAACTCGCGCAGCGCTGCGGCAACGCCCTCGCGCATGTAAGGATGGTCGTCGACGAGTAGGAACTCCATGTCTCGATGATACGTTCCAGGGCAGCGCTCAGCCGGTGCTACCGAGGCGAAGCAGCGTCCGAAATCGCCCTGCCAGAGGGTCGATTTCGAGTCGCCTAGATACCAAAGTATCGACTGGGGTATCGACCCTTTCGGCGTCCTGTAGCGCGACCGGGGTGGGTCGAGAAGCGCCAAGTAAGTCCTGATTGCATTTGCCCTTGATCGGCAAAATGTTTGCATGCAGATTGCAGTGGCACCGCAGCGCAGGTGTCTGCAGCAAGAGCACCGGTTGGGACGGGTCGGCAAGGCCTGACCCCACCGGACAGAGCCAATCCTCAACACAGGAATTTTCACCATGACGCCAAACCGAAACGTCGATTACAAGATCCACCGCGACACCTCCAAGCAGTGGCGGCGCTTGCTGGCCGCGATGGCGCAGGAGATGACCAGCGGCGAGCCCTACGACGCCTGCCATGCCTTCAGCCATCGCGCCGGCATGCGCTACGCGGAGCAATCGCTGCTGCCCGATTGCAACAGCCTCGAGGAATTGGAGGCGGCCATCAACGCTCGGTGGAAGCTGATGGACTGGGGTTGGATCAACCTGGTCGATCAAGGGAATTCGCTGCTGATCGTTCACCACAGTGCCAACAATGGTCAGTTGCTGGCCGACGCCTTCGGCGAGGACGGCGATGGCTGGGTGCCGGGCTTTCTGGCGGGCGTCTACCAGCAATGGCTGGCCGGTGTGGGTGCCAGCGAGCGGCTGCGGGTCAAAGCCGTCGCGCCGGTGGACGAGTTCGGCACGATCGAGTTCGATCTGAGCCGCTGAGGATTCAACCATGGGAATCCAAATGGCCATCGCAACAGACATCTCGGGCCTTGAGTTGGCCATCGGCAGCGATCTCGCGGCCTACCAGGAAATCGTGCGCGACGAGAAGTCGGCGAATTGCCGCGCACGTTGGCCGCTGCTGGCGCAGACCGCGATCGTTGAATCGGCGGGGCACTCCGCCGCGACGGATCTCGTGACGGTCATCGGCCAGCGCAGCGGCGTGGGCGACAGTTTGGCCGCGAGGGCGGCTGCTCGCTTCGACGGCGTCGTCCGTCCGGGCGCCGCCGCATCGGGTGCTGCACCGATTGCCGTAGCTTGCGTCGCATCGCCTGTTGCCCGGGTTGTCGTGCCGGCGGCGCTTGCCAGCGCCTTGCCAGACCGGGTTGCGCCGGCCATGCTGTCGGTGGTCCCGCGGGTTGGTACCCCACCGAGCGCGGTGCTCAGGCTGAAGGCGGTGCCGGTGTCGCCAACGCGCGCACCGGCGCGAGCGGCGCCGCAAATGCCTGGCATCGCCAGAACAGCTGCGAGTGCGGTCGTTGCGCATGCCGGGTCCCAGTCTGGCCTGGGTGATCTGTTCAGGCGCCTGGACGCACCCAAGCAGCGCGGCACCGTCGCACTGCGTTGAACCGCGGGCGGGCCCTGCTGCCCGCCCACCGCTGGCGCTCGTCGCCGCCCAAGGCTCTGCATCAGAGGTCCTTGGACTCGCTGCTGCCTCGTTGGATATTGCTGTCATGAACCATTCGATTCACGCGCCTGTAAAGTCGCTAGCCTATTCAGTTATAAAAGCGATCAACTCGATCGTCGAAATTGCTTTCAGACTGCTGCGTTTCATGAGCCTGTCGGTCGTTTCCGCAGCGCAGTCAATCGGGCGCCAGCAGCCGATGCATCGCCCGATTCATTCATCCCCCGCTCCTCCGCTGCCAGCTGCGTGCAGTGGCGAGCAGTTTCGAATTGCCAAAGGACCCAACACCATGACCATCATCGCCATCGCATCGACCAAGGGCGGCGTCGGCAAGACCACCATCAGTGCCAACCTGGGCATGGCGCTGGTGCGCGCGGGCCGGCCTGTGGTGTTGATAGACCTTGATCCGCAAGACGCATTGAGGCTGCATTTCAGCGCGGCCCAACCCGACGTCCAGGGCCTGGCGCGTGCTGCCTGCGATGGCACGGATTGGCGGGCTTCGTTGGTCGCCACCGCCAGCGGCTGCGATTTGCTGCCCTATGGTCGGGTGAACGAGTTCGGCCGTGAATCGTTCGAGCAACTGTTGCGCGTCCAACCACAGCTGTTGCGAGACGGCATTGCCGGGCTGCGACTGCCCGCCGACGCCGTGGTGATTCTCGACACGCCGCCCGGGCCATCGGTCTACCTCAGCCAGGCGCTGACGACCTGCAACACCGCGGTCATTGCGCTGTTGTCCGACGCTGCGTCCTACGCCACCTTGCCGATGATGCATGGCCTGCTGCAACGCTATTGCATGGGCCGTCCCGACTTCCGTGACACCGCTTACCTGATCAACCAGGTCGACAACGCGCGCCAGCTCAACGCCGACGTGGCCCATGTCATGCGCATGCAGTTTGGCGCACGCGCCCTGCCGCTGGTACACCAGGACCAGGCGATTCCCGAGGCGCTGGCTTGCCACCAGTTCGTCGGCGACTACGACCCGCATTGCCGCGCCACCCAAGACCTGGCGGTGATGGCCCAACAGCTTCTCGGCCGCCTGCAGCCCAACCTGGCGAGCACCGCGTGAGCGAGCGCCTGACACCGACAGGCGGGTCCCCCAACGAGCCGACTTGGATGAGCGACAAGCCGCGCGCTGGCGGCTGGACGCTGCCGCGTCCGCTGTTGGCCCTGGCCGTGCTCTCGGCCGCCGTGCTGTGCAGCCTGTTCATCGCCGTACCGCTCAACACCGCGCAGCAGTTCGGTTTCGGGCTGCTCACCTTGCTGGCCGCGCTGTGGGTGCGTCACCGGGTCGATGGCCCGCTGGGCGCGATGTTTCTCATCGCGCTGTCGGTGACGGCCTCGCTGCGCTACATGTACTGGCGGGTGACGAGCACGCTCGACTTTGACAACCTGGTCGGCGGCATCCTCGGCTGGGGCCTGCTGCTGGCCGAGCTCTATGCACTGGCCATCCTTCTGCTGGGCTACTTGCAGACGGCGATGCCGCTCAAACGCCAAACGCAGCCATTGCCCGAGGACCGCAGTCTGTGGCCGACGGTCGACATCTTCATTCCGACCTACAACGAGCCGCTAGATGTCGTGCGCGGCACCGTGTTGGCGGCCCAGGCGATGGACTGGCCGGCCGACAAGCTGCGGGTCTATCTGCTCGATGACGGCCGTCGCGATGATTTCAAGCAGTTCAGCCTGGCTTGCGGGGCTGGCTACTTCACCCGCGGCGACAACTTTCACGCCAAGGCCGGCAACCTCAACGCCGCACTGGCGCGCACCGACGGCGAGTTCGTCGCGATCTTCGACTGCGACCATGTGCCCACGCGATCGTTCCTGCAGCTGACGATGGGCGCCTTTCTGGGTGACCAGAAGCTGGCCATGTTGCAGACGCCGCATTTCTTCTACTCGGCCGATCCGATCGAGCGCAACCTGAAGACCTTCCGCGTCGTGCCCAACGAAGCCGAACTGTTCTACGGGCTGGTGCAAAACGGCAACGACCTGTGGAACGCCTCGTTCTTTTGCGGCAGTTGTGCGGTGATCCGGCGTGCGCCGCTGATGGAAGTCGGCGGCATCGCCATCGAGACCGTCACCGAGGACGCTCACACCTCGCTGAAGATGAGTCGCAAAGGCTACAACACCGCTTATCTTGGCATCCCGCAGGCCGCCGGGCTGGCCACCGAGAGCCTGTCGGCGCACATCGGTCAGCGCATCCGCTGGGCCCGTGGCATGACGCAGATCTTCCGCGTCGACAACCCGCTGCTCGGGCGCGGACTGACGCTGGGCCAGCGGCTGTGCTATGTCAACGCGATGCTGCACTTTTTCTATGGCTTGCCGCGACTGGTTTTCATGACGGCGCCGCTGGCTTACCTGTTCTTTGGCACGCAGATGTTCCAGGCCGACGGCGCGATGGTGCTGGCCTATGCACTGCCGCACATCCTGCTGAGTCTGACGGCGAACTCCCGGCTGCAGGGCCAGTTCCGGCATTCGTTCTGGAACGAGGTCTACGAGACGGTTCTTGCCTGGTACATCGCGTGGCCGACGCTGCTGGCCCTGGTCAACCCGAAGTTCGGCAAGTTCAACGTCACCGCCAAAGGCGGCGTGATCAGCAGCGACTATTTCGACTGGCGAATGGGTCTGCCCTATGTCGTGCTGCTGGGCTTGAACATGGTCGGCCTGGCCGGTGGCGTCTGGCGCCTGGCGGCCGGTGAAGGCACCGCGTCCACCGTGCTGATCAACCTGGTCTGGGGCAGCTACAACGTGGTGATCGCTGCCGCTGCGGTGTTCGTGGCCAACGAGGCCCGCCAGCAGCGGCGCACGCCCCGGATCAGCGCGGTGATCCCGGCCACCATCTACTTCGCCAACGGTCACACGCTGGCCTGCGAGACCCACGACTTCTCGGTGTCGGGGGTCGGTCTGACCCTGCCTGCGAAGGCCGAGCTGACGATCGGCGAGGAGGTCCGCATCGGCCTGTCGCGTGACCAACTGGAGACCGTGTTGCCCGGCACCGTGGTCAATGCCGGTGGTTCGATCGGCATCCTGTTCGGCGAGCTCAACGTCGAGCAGCAGCGCGACATGGTGCAGATCACTTACTCGCGCGCCGATGCCTGGGTCGGCGGCTGGGGAACGTCCGCGCCAGACACGCCGCTCGCTTCGCTTTGGGCCGTTGTCAACCTGGGGCTGGGCAACCTGCTGCGCCTGACCCTGGGCAAGCTGTTCGGCTTGCCGGCCAGGCTCGCCGCCGCGCTGCGGCCGATGCGCTGAGGCCGCGCTGCAAGCTGTCCGGACCGGTGGCTGGGATGCCGCCGGCTGCTGCCAACCTTCGACGAGAGAGATCATGAATCTGCGACCCAAACCCCTTGGCCGGCTGCGCCCGCGCCGACACCGCCTGCTGCCCGTGGTGGCTGCTGGGCTGCTGTGCTGCGGCGCATCGCTGCTGGCCCAGCCCGACAAAAAGCCCGCCGGCAAGCCTGAGAGCGCTTCGTCGCAGGCCCAGGCTCAGACTGTGGCGGCTGCGGCTGCGGGTTCGGCTGCGGTTTCGGCCTCTGCGCCGGCCGCAGCGGCCAGTGCCTCCGGCTCGCCCGGCTCTCTCGGCGCCTCGGCGGCGGTGCTGGCGGCCCTGGCTTTGCCGATCGATGCCGGGCAAGCGATGCCCGGCAACTACCGGCTGAGCTTCAAGCAACTGGGCCGCAACCAGGCTTTCAGCCTGCGGGGTACCGACGCCCGCTTCAGCATCCCGTTCAGCGTGCGCGCTGACGAGGTGATCACCAAGGCGTCGCTCAAGCTGCGCTATGCCTATTCGCCCGATCTGCTGAGCGAGCTCTCCAAGATCAACGTGTTGGTCAATGGCGAGGTGGCCGCCAGTCTGGCGCTGCCCAAGGCGGGTGCCAGCGGTCCGGTGACCCAGGTCGTCGAGTTGCCGGCGCAACTGATCACCGAGTACAACCAGCTCACGTTGCAATTGGTTGGCCACTACAGCACGGGCTGCGAGGACCCCCAACACAGCAGCCTGTGGGCCACCATCAGCCACCTGAGCGAGCTCCAGTTGGTCGCTGACGCTGCGCCCCAGGCCAACGACCTGGCGCTGCTGCCCGAGCCCTTCTTCGATGCCCGCGACGGCCGCAAGCTGAGCCTGCCAGTGGTGTTTCTGGGCGCGCCGGACAACGCCACGCTGGAAGCCGCCGGCACGCTGGCATCCTGGTTCGGCCTGCGCGCCAAAGGCCGGGTGCTGAACTTCCCAGCCACCCTCGACACACTGCCGGCCAAGGGACATGCGATCGTGCTGGTCGGTGCCAAAGGCGCGCCCGCCGGGCTGAAGCTGCCTGCTGCGACCGGCCCGGCGCTGGCGATCGTCGCCAACCCGAACGACCCCAATGGCAGGCTGTTGCTGGTGCAAGGCCGCGACGGCGCAGAGTTGAAGCTCGCTGCGGCCACCTTGGCCACAGCCAGCAAGACCCTGGCGGGTGCCAGCATGGCGATCACCCAGCCTGCGGTGCTGATGGCACGCCGGGCCTACGACGCGCCCAACTGGTTGCGGTCGGACCGGCCGGTCAAGTTGGCCGAACTGGGCAACCCGCAGGCGCTCAACGTCACCGGCTACGACCCCGGTGACATCGCCATCCCGTTGCGCCTGCCGCCTGACCTGTACCTGGCGCAGGACAAGGGCGTGCCGCTGGACCTGAAGTACCGCTACACGCCGCAGCCGACGTCGACGAACTCGTCGTTGAGCGTGCATGTCGACGCCAACCTGGTGAAGTCCTTCGCGTTGCTGCCGCTCGAGCGCCTGAGCGGTGCACCGCTGCTGGCCAAGCTGCAGGCCGACGAAACCCAGCCGATGCAAGGTGTCGCCCGCATCCCGCTCGGCCTGTTGCAGCCCAGGTCCAGGCTGGAGCTTCGCTACATGTACGACTACATCAAGCAAGGTGAGTGCCGCGACGTCATCGTCGACAACGTGCGTGGCGCGATCGACCCCTTGTCGACGCTGGACATCTCAGGCTATTCGCACCACATGGCGATGCCCAACCTGGCGGCCTATGGCAGCAGCGGTTATCCGTTCACGCGCCTGGCCGACTTGTCGCAGACCGCGGTGGTGCTGCCCGACCTGCCGCAAGCGCCTGAGCTGTCGGCCTACCTGAACCTGCTCGGCCGCCTGAGCGAGTCGACCGGCTACCCGGGCACCGCGGTCACGGTGGCGCGCAGCAGCCAGGTCGGCGACGTCGCCGACAAGGATTTGCTGGTGATCGCCACCGGGGCCGACCAGCTGTTGCTCAAGCGCTGGGCCGGTGCGTTGCCGGTGGGCCTGGACGACAGCCGCCGCCCCGGTCTGCTCGACATGGCCAGCAAGCTGCTGGGCTCGATTGCAGCGCTGCTGCCCGACATGATCCGGCCTGCCGCAGCGGCGACACCGCCCTTCAGCAACGCCGGGCTGAGCGCCTATGCCGCAGGTTTCGAGTCGCCGCTGCGCAGCGGTCGCAGTGTGGTGCTGTTCTGGGCCCAGGATCCGG
Source organism: Bordetella parapertussis (assembly GCA_945878355.1). GTDB lineage: Bacteria > Pseudomonadota > Gammaproteobacteria > Burkholderiales > Burkholderiaceae_C > Pseudaquabacterium. The sequence goes on from CAMCTC010000103.1 coordinate 9,974, forward strand.
CTTCGCTGCATGGCGCGGTCGAGTCGCTGCTCGGTGCCGATGGCGAGGCGCCCCGGATCGCCGGCAGCCTGGCCATCCTGCGTGGCGCGAAGGTCGACACCCTGGCCGGCGAGCCGACCTATTACGTCAGCGACCTGGATTGGTTCAGCCGCGCCCGGATGTCGCTGTCCAGCAACATGGGCCAGTTGCTGCTGGTCACCGGCCTGGGCACCGCCCTGCTGGCCGGCCTGGTGCTGCGGCTGTTGCAGGCGCAGTTCAGAAAGCGCACTGCGCGATGAGCCTTCTGCAACGTCCAGGCATCGCGATACACCGCAGCGCTTGCGCGCTGGCGATGGGTGCGCTGCTCGGCACTTGCGCGCAGGCCCAGGCGCCGGCCTGTGCCGCGGCTGACTGGCCGCTGTGGCGCGATTTCAAGCAGCACTTCGTCGCCACCGACGGCCGGGTGATGTCGGCGCTCACCGCCTCGCGCGACAGCTATTCCGAGGCCCAGGCCTATGCGATGTTCTTCGCGCTGGTGGCCGACGACGCGCCGGCTTTCGATCGCCTGTGGCGTTGGAGCCTGCACAACCTGGCCGGCGGTGACCTGGCCCGGCGCTTGCCTGCCTGGCATTGGGGCCGCGCCGACGACGGCAGCTGGCGCGTGCTCGACGCCAACTCGGCCTCCGATGCCGACCTGTGGTTCGCCTACGCGCTGCTCGAGGCCGGTCGGCTGTGGCAACGCCCCGACCACCAGCGAGACGCTCGCCTGTTGCTCAAGACCATCGTCGAGCAAGAGGTCGTCGCACTGCCGGGTCTGGGCGCGATGCTGTTGCCTGGGCCTTATGGCTTCATCCAGCCCGATGGCAGCTGGCGGCTCAACCCGAGTTACCTGCCGATCCCGTTGCTGCGTCGTTTCGCGCTGGAGGACCCGCAGGGGCCCTGGAGCGAAATCGCAGCCGGCACCGCCAGAATGATCGCCGCGACCTCGACCCGAGGGCTGGCTGCGGATTGGGTGGGCTACCGCGCAGTCGCCAACACCCGACCGGCTTTCACCGCCGACCCGGTGCTGGGCGCGCAAGGCAGCTACGACGCGATCCGGGTCTACCTCTGGGCCGGCATGACCGCGGCCGACGACCCGCTGGCCAAGCCGCTGCGCCGCGCGCTGGCCGGCATGGCCAGGCTGGTGCGCGCCGACGCCGGGCCGCCCGAGAAGGTCGACTTGCGCAGCGGGCGTGGCAGCGGCGTCAGCCCCTATGGCTTCTCGGCCGCGATGCTGCCCAAGCTGCGCCAGGCCGGCAACGCGGCGGCTGTGGCGCAGCAGGCTGGGCGCGCCCGTGGGCAGCAAGCGGCCTCGATGTTGCCGGCGCAGTTGGGTCATTCGCTGCCGTCTTATTACGACCACGCGCTGAGCCTGTTCGGACTCGGCTGGATCGAAAACCGCTACCAATTCCTGCGCAACGGGCAGGTGCAACTTCAATGGCAAACACCATGTATTTCCGCAAACACCCACTAGCGTTTGCTGTCCTTCTCGCGCTGGGCTCGCAGTCGGCTCTCGCCCAGACGAGTTCGGCCGCCAAAGCGCTGCTCCAGCAAGGTCAGTACTGGCAGGCCCAGGGCCAACCGGCGCGCGCCGCCGAGGCTTGGAAGAAGCTGCTGCGGCTGCAACCCGACGAGCCGCGCGCGCTCTACGGCTTGGCGCAGGGCGAACTCGCCCAGAAGCGCGGCGCCGGCGCTGCCGAGATCCTGGTCCGCTTGCGAGCGCTGGACCCCCAAGGCCGCTGGGCGACCCAGCTGGCGCAAGACATCACCCTGGGCAGCGGCGATGCGCCCAAGGCGCTGGACCAGGCGAGGTTGTTGCACGAGTCGGGCGACATCGAGAAGTCTGTCGAGCAGTACCAGCGCGCGCTCGGCGGCAGCGAGCCGGTCGGCGATGTCGGACTCGAGTACTACCGCGTTTTCAGCAAGCTGCCGACCGGCTGGAAGGCCGCGCGGGCAGGTTTTGAGCGGCTGGCCAAGGACAACCCCAGCGATCCGCAGATCGAGCTGCACCTGGCCTTCCACCTCGCCCGCGGCGAGGAGCCGCGCTGGGACACCCGCATCGAGGGCATCCAGCGTCTGGGCCGGGTATCGCTGGTGCCCAGCGTCAGCGGCTTTGCCATCGAATGCTGGAAGATGGCGCTGAGCTGGCCGAGCACCAAGCCCGAGATGCTGGCGCTGTTCGACGCCTACCTCAAGCTCCACCCCGATGACAGCGAGGTGGCCACACTGCGCGCTGGCGCTGTGAAGAAGCTCGCCACGCTGGCCAAGGCCGGTGAGCCGGGCCAGGTGCAGCCTCAGATCGCCGCCGGGCTGAAGGCGCTCGGCCAAGGCGATCTGGCGCAGGCCGAGGGCCAGTACCTGGCGCGCCTCAAGACCCACGCCAAAGACCCGGATGCGCTCGGCGGCCTGGGCTTGGTGCGCATGCAGCAGAACCGCTGGGAGGAATCGGCGGCGCTGCTGACCCAGGCCACGCAGCAGAAGAACGGCCAGAACTGGGGCAAGGCGCTGCAGTCGACTCGCTACCAGTTGCTGATCGAGCAGGGCACATCCGCGCAGCGTGAGGGCGACTTGGCGCAGGCACGCAGCCTGCTGCAACAAGCGATCAAGCTTGACCCTCGGCTGGACAGCGCCCTGCTCGCGCTGGCGGCGCTGCAGTCCCAGGCCGGCGAGGTGGAGGCGGCCGAGCGTGGATACCGCCAGGTGCTGGCACGCAAGGCCGACGACCCGGCGGCCTTGCGCGGTCTGGCCGGCCTGCTGGCCGCCAGCGACAGGCACGACGAGGCGAGCCGCCTGATCGATGGCCTGAAACCGGCCCAGGTCGGCGGTGTCGACGAGATGAACCGCCTGCGCGCCACGCTGGCCAGCGGCTTGGCCAAGGCCGCGCTGCGTCGTGGCGACACGGTGCTGGCCCAAGCCACGCTCGAACGCGCGATGTCCCAGGACCGCAACAACCCCTGGATCCGCTGGGAGCTGGCCGAGCTCTACACCTCGCAGGGCCGCCATAGCGAGGCGCGCGGATTGATCGACGGCCTGCTCACCAGCCAACCCGACAACCTGGTCGCGCTGCATGCCAGCGCCAGCTTGGCCGCCGGCCGCGGCCAGTGGCGCTCGGCGCTTGAGACGCTAGACCGCATCCCGGCCAAGGACCGCAACGCCGACATCGCCTCGCTGCAGCGGCGCAGCTGGCTGCAGCACCAATCGGCATTGGCGACCAGTCTGGCGCGCCAGGGCCGCAAGCCCGAGGCGCTGGCGCTGCTCGACCAGGCCGAGCCCTTGACCACCGGCAACCGCGACCTGCTGGGCGTGCTGGCCGATGCTTATGTCGACGCTGGCGCGCCCAACCGCGGCCTGGCACTGCTGCGCGACCTGTTGTCGCGCAGCAACCAGCCGAGCGCGGCCGACACGCTGCAATACGCCGGCCTGCTGCTCAAGACCGAACAAGACGTCGAATGCGCCGGCGTGCTGCAAGACCTGGCCGCGCGCGCGCTCAGCGCTGGCGACCGAAAGCGGCTGCACGACCTGATGTACCACCACGGGCTGCGACAGGTCGACTTGCTGCGCGAGCGCGGCGACCTGGCCGGCGGCCGCGCTTTGCTCGGCCCGTTGCAGTTGCAGCGACCCGGCGACCCGTTGGGCGACGCGGTGCTGGCCAGGCTGGCGATGGCCGCTGGCGACAAGCGTGCCGGGCTGGAGACCGCCCGCAGTCTGGCTGCCAGGCATCCCGACAGCGTCGAGATTCAGTTGACCGCAGCGCAGTTGGCCGCCCGGTTCAAGGACAGCGATCTGGCCGCCGCATCGCTCAAGACTGCTTTGGGCCTGGCCCCCGATGACGCCGAGGTGCTGGCTCGCGCCGCCCGGCTGTACCGCGACCAGGGTCAGTCGGCCCGGGCGGCGACCTTGTTCGAACGCGCCATCGCGCTGCAGAACGCCCCGGCGCCGGGACACCAGGTGGTTTTGGCGGCGGCGGGCGAGGTGGCTGGCGACCCGGCCAAGCTGCTCGACGACCGCAGCGGTCGTGCCGAGTTGCAGACCGCAGCGCTGCTATTGCCGCCCACCGCACCGGTGGACTACTGGCGCAGCGCGCCGGTCAAGACCACCGCAGCGCTGCAGCAGGCGGCAACGGCGCCGCGCGCGGTCGCCGGCGGCAAGTCGGCCACGCTGTTGGCTGCGACGAGCGCCGCAGCGGCCGACGGCGGCATCCCTGAGCAGCCCGCAGGTCCGAACCTGCGCAACGAGCTCGACCAGATCCGCCAGGCTCGCAGCCCCGAAGCATCGGCCGGCCTGCACGGCCGCCAGCGCAGCGGCGTGGCCGGCACCAGCGCGTTGCGCCAGACCGAGTTGCCGGTCGAGTTGCGGCTGCCCTTGGGCGAGGGCAAGGTCAAGCTGCAGCTGACCCAGGTGTCGCTGGACGCCGGATCGTCTGCCACCGGGGCAACGATCACCCAGAAGGCCTCGGGCGTCGCGGTGGCGGTGGCTTATGCCGCGCCCGGCCTCGCGGTCGACATCGGCCAGACGCCGAAAGGCTTTGCGCACAGCAACACCGTCGGCGGCGTCAAGCTCGACGGCGCGCTGGCTGACGACGGTTCGCTGCGCTACCGGGTCAACCTGTCGAGGCGGCCGGTCACCGACAGCTTGCTGTCGTTCGCCGGTGTGCGCGACAGCGTCAGCGGCAAGTCCTGGGGCGGGGTGGTCGCCAGCGGCGCCCGCGTCGACCTGTCCAAGGACCTGGGAGGCTACGGCTTCTACGGCAGCGCGGCCCGGCACGACCTGCGTGGCCACGAGGTGGCGGCGAACGGACGCAGCGAATTCGGGCTGGGCAGCTACTTCAGCCTGCGCAGCCGCGCCGACAGCCAGCTCAGCATGGGGCTGGACCTGAACAGCCTGTCCTACCAAAAGAACCTCGGCGAGTTCGATTTCGGCCAGGGCGGCTACTTCAGCCCACAGCGCTACCACGCGCTGACGGTGCCGCTGAACTGGGCGCTACGCAGCGGGCCTGTCAGCTACCTGGTTCAGGGCGCGCTGGGCTTCCAGAAGTTCAGCCAGGACATCGCCGGGGCCGGGACCGGGCCCGGCGGCGGTGGCATGGCAGTAGAGCCTGTGTCGTCGTCGGGCATCGCCTACAAGTTGGCCGCCAGCGCGCAGTACCAGTTCAACCCGAACTGGCTGGTCGACGCCAGCCTGCGCAGCGACAACAACGCCAGCGGCAGCTACCGCCAATGGGCCGCCGGGCTGACGCTGCGCTACAGCTTCCACCCGATCACCGCGCCGCTGGCGCTGCCGATCAGCGCCACCACCGCGCCGTTCGGCCAGTGACCCCACCTCTCTTCTTGCAAACAGGCCTCAACCATGCCAATGCTCTCCACCCTGATCGTCGGTGCTTCGGTGCTGGTGATCGGCGACAGCCATCTGTCCAAACCCGACTACCTGATCAAGTCGCTGCATGACGAACTGAGCCGACAGGGCGCGCTGGTGCACTCGCTGTCGGCCTGCGGTGCGTCTGCTGCCGATTGGCTGGCCTCGACCAAGATGGTCTGCGGTGCCGAGCGCATCGGCAACGGCCCGGTGACGCTGGTGGTCCAGAACGCCAGCACCCGTCCGGTCAAGCCGCTGATCGCCGCCGACAAGGCCAAGCTCGTGGTCATCGTGATGGGCGACACGATGGCCAACTACAAGAAGGACTTTGCCAAGGCCTGGGCCTGGCAACAGGTGACCAGCCTGAGCAAGGAGATCGCCAGCGGCGGCGCGGCCTGCGTCTGGGTCGGCCCGCCTTGGGGCGAGGGCGGCCAGTACGGCAAGACCGAGGCCAGGGTGCAGCAGATGTCGAACTTCCTGGCCGCCAATGTCGCGCCCTGCCAGTACATCGACTCGCTCAAGCTCAGCCAGCCCAAGACCTGGCCCACGGTCGACGGCCAGCACCTCTACCCGGCCGGCTACCAGGCCTGGGGCGTCGCGCTGGGCAAGGCCATCGCCGAGCTGCCGCTGCCCGCCAAGCCCTAGTGCTGCACCCCGGAGATATCGAAACATGAAAGCGCGCCTTCGACCCGGTGGCGTCGTTGCAAATCCTCGCGATACCTCGGGTATCGCTGCGGTTTGCGCCTAGCCATCGGGCCGAATCCATCGCTTTCATCTTGTTTCGATCCT
>CAMCTC010000104.1 GCA_945878355.1 Bordetella parapertussis
CTGCCGTCAAATGCGGAACAGGCGTCGGGCACCGGGCGCGTGGCTTTGGAGACGATCACCGCATGACCTGGCAGGTGCAGGCCGAGCGCGAATTCAGCGCCCTCGCTGCCCGCCACGCAGTGGCTGGGCCAAGGCCCACCCTGCTCGCGAAACGAGCAGTGCTGCTTGGGGTGCCAATCACGGCTTGCATAGATCGGCAATCCGAGTTGGGAAAACAGCGCAATGCATCGGTTGATCGGCGCCAACACGCGGTCGGCATCGTTCACGGCTAGACTGCCCCCTGGCATGAAGTCGCGCTGCACGTCGACCAAGATCAACGCATCACCAGCGCCCAGCCTCATGGAATGCCCTCGGGCCGCCGCACCAGCAACACCGGCACGCTGCTGGCGCGGACGACCTGCTCGGCATCGCTGCCCATCATCGTGCGGCTCAAGCCACGGCGACCATGGGTGCCCATCACGACCAAATTGCAGCCCAGCGCAGCCGTCTGCTCCATGATGACCTCGGCGACCCGGCCGTGGGTGATTTCACACAGCTGGGTGTCGGCTTCGACATGCTGATCGGCCGCCAAGCGCTTGGCCTTGTCCAGCACATCTTGGCCATATTGGCGCATGGATTGCCGCAAGCCCTCGAAGTTCACCACCGAGGCCATCTCGACCATCAGTGGGTAGTCATCGACCACGTGCAGCAACCGAAGCTGCGACTTCAGCTGCCGTGCCAGTGCAATGGCCTCTTGCAGACCCTGCGCAGCGGTGTCGCTACCGTCGAGTGGCACGAGAATCTTCGGATACATGCGAGCTCCCTGGCTGCGGACAACGGCTTGGTCGTTGCCAGGTAGATCGCCCGCTCAAACCCGGCTCAACAATCCTAGGCAGACCTGTCATTCGGCCTGTTGATGATTCGCAGCCAGCCACGGCGCAACGGCTCAGCGTGCCTGTGTCGCCAGATGGCCAACGCACCAAGCGACCAACTTGTCGAGGGTGTCGAGCCGGGCGACCTCGGCATCCGGGATGTCGAGCGCCAGCGCCTGGTGCACGGCGACCAGGAAATTCAGCCAATCAACCGAATCGAGATCAACTTGCTGACGCAGCGGTTTGGCATCGATCAGACTCGCGGTATCGACTTCAGGTGCGACCTCGGACAAGGCGGTCAGCAGCGCCCGGCGGACTTGATCACGGTTCATGTTCGATTCCCGGTTCGGTCCAAGGCTTGCGGATCCTGGAGTTGCTCGCGGATCTCGGCCAGCAGCAGCGCACCGCGGTGGCCGTCGCCGGCGCGGTGGTCGGCCGAGAGCGTGGCAGTGACGACCGGCGAGGACTGGACGCCAGCGGGCGTGACCCAGGGCCGGTCGCTGATGCGACCGAAGCCAACCAGCGCAACCTGGGGCGGGTAGATGACACCGAAAACGCTCGCCACGCCTTGATCGCCCAAGGAAGTGACGGTGATCGTCGCATCGGTCAATTCGGAGCTGCGCAAAGCGCCGGCGCGGGTTCGCTTGACCAGGTCGAGCAATGCATGGGTCAGCGCCGCGATGTCTAGCCCCGGCACGTCGCGCAGTGCTGGCGCGACCAAGCCGCCGTCGCGCAGCGCGACCGCCACGCCCAGGTGCACGCCGGCGCCTGGCACAAAATCGCCGTCGCGCCAAAAGCCGTTGAACTCGGGGTAACGCTTGAGCGCCAGCGCCACCGCCTTGAGCAGCAGCGCCGCCGGCAGCAGGCGCTGCGTCACGGGCAAGGTCCGGTTTCGATCGGCCAGCCAAACCGCTGCGCGGGCGAAAGTGATGTCCTCAGCCAGGTAGTAATGCGGGATTTCGCGCTTGGACCGGCTCATCGCGGCCGCAATCACCTGGCGCATCGCCTGGGCGCGGGTTGGCGCTGCGGATTCGACATCTGCCAGCGTCAAAGCGCCCTGAGGGCCGCGGCCGCTCAGCCGACCGGCGTCCAGGCCGAGTTCCTGAGCCCGGCGCCTTGCCAACGGCGACATGCGCTGACGCGGTACCGACGCTTGCGCTGCGGGCTCGGCCGATGGCGAGTCCTGTTCCTGGCGGATGACCGTCTGCGCTGGCGTCTCCGCCGGGCGGATCACAGGCCAGGCTGCGGCGGGCTGCTGACTCGCCAGCTGTCGGTCGACGTCCGCAGCGGTCTCGCCCTCGACCCGCAGCACCGCCATCAGACTGCCCACCGGCAGCTTGGCCCCCGGCTTGGCCAACAACCGATGGACCACGCCGTCGTGCCAGCACTCGATGTCGATCGCCGCTTTCGCCGTGTCGACCACCGCCACCACCTGGCCACGGACGACCCGGTCGCCCGGCGCCACCTGCCAAGCCAGCAGCGTGCCATGGTCCATGTCAGAACCCAGCGAGGGCAGGCGAAACTCGATCACGGGCTGGCGGCGCACAGCGCCTGCGCGGCGGCGACGATCTTCGGCGGCAGCGGCAAGGCGGCGTCCTCCAGGTGCTTGGCATAAGGTATCGGCACCTCTTCGCTACAGACCCGGGCCAGCGGCGCGTCGAGGTCGTAGAACGCAGCCTCACCAGCCTGCGCCAGGATCTCGGCCGCCAAGCTACAGCTGCGCCAACCTTCGTCAACCACCAGCAGCCGGTGGGTCTTGCGCACCGAGGCCAGCACAGTGGCCATGTCCAGCGGACGCAGCACCCGCAGGTCGATCACCTCGGCCTCGATACCGCCCTCGGCCAACGTCTTCGCGGCGGCCAGCGCGCGCGGCAACGAACCGCCATAGGTGACGATGCTCAGATCGCGCCCGACCCGACGCACCGCGGCGCGGCTGATGTCGACTTCAGGCGGCGGGTCGGCCAGCGAACCTTCGAGGTTGTAGAGCTGCGCGTGCTCGAAGATCAGCACCGGATCGGGGTCGAGCAGCGCCGGCCAGAGCATGCCGCGGGCGTCTTCGAGCGTGGCGGGCGCCAGAACTTTCAAGCCCGGCACATGGGCGAACCAGACCTCCAGGCTGTGCGAATGCTGGGCCGCCAGTTGCCGGCCTGCGCCGCTGGCCATCCGGATCACCAGCGGCACGCCACACTGACCACCCGACATGTGACGCAGCAGCGCGGCGCTGTTGACGATCGCATCCAAGGCCAGCAGGCTGAAGTTGACCGTCATCACTTCGACGATGGGCCGCAGGCCGCCCAGGGCTGCACCGACGCCCGCACCGACAAAGCCCAGCTCAGACAGCGGCGTGTCGCGGACGCGCTGCTCACCGAACTCGGCCAGCAAACCCTTGGTCACGGCGTAGCTGCCGCCGTAGCGGCCCACATCCTCGCCCATCACGAAGACCCTGGCATCGCGCTGCATCGCCTCGCGATGGGCGGCGCGCATCGCCTCGCGGTAGTTGGTCTCAGGCATCTGGGCTCACCTCGCCGGTTGATCTGGCGGGCAGTACACATCGCGCAACAGGTCGGCCACGGGCTCCCAGGTACCGGCCTCGGCGAACTGCACCGCTGCTTCGACCTCGGCCATCGCCAACTTGTCGGCCGCTTGGACATCGGCCTGGCTGATCATCGACGCAGCCCGCAATCCTTCGGTCAGCCCGTGAATAGGGTCGTGCTGCCGCCAGCGCTCGACCTCAGCCTTGTCGCGGTACAACTCGGCGTCGAACATCGAGTGCGCGCGAAAGCGGTAGGTGTGCAGCTCCAGAAAAAACGGCATTCGCCTCTCTCGAACCTGAGCCACCGCCGCTTTGGCAGCGTCGTGCACCGCCAGCACGTTCATGCCATTGATGTGGCTGGTGGCCAAGCCATAGCTCGCGGCCTTGGCCGTCAAGTCGATACTGGACTGGCTGCGCGACAGCGCGGTGCCCATCGCATAGAGGTTGTTCTCGCAGACGAACAGCACCGGCAGGCGCCACAGCGCGGCCAGGTTCAGCGACTCGTGGAATGCGCCCTCGGCGACCGCCCCTTCGCCGAAGAAGCAGACAGCGATCGCGTCGCGCCGCTGCAGCGACTCGCTCTCCAGCGCCAGCGCCAAACCGACGGCCAAGGGTAGGCCGCCGGCGACGATCGCGTTGCCACCCCAGAAGCGGGTGGCGCGGTCGAACAAATGCATGGACCCACCGTGGCCACGCGAGCAACCCTGCTGCTTGCCATACATCTCGGCCATGATCGCGTTCATCGCCACCCCGCGCAGCAGCGCATGGCCATGCTCGCGGTAGGTGGTGACCACATCGTCCTGCGGCTGCAGGTTGGGCATCACCCCAGCGGCGACCGCCTCCTCGCCGATGTAGAGGTGCAGAAAACCGCGGATCTTGCCTTCGCCGTAGAGCTCAGCGCAGCGCTCCTCAAGCCGCCGGATGCGCAGCATGTCGCGCAATCGATCCAGGCAGAAATCGCGTGAGTAGCTGCTGAGCTCCGTCGAAAACGCCAGCGGCTTGTCGGCCAGTGGTGCAGCGCTCACGACGCCGACTCCAGCGTCGAGGTATCACCTGTTGGCAATCCCAACTCCTGGGCCTTGACCAGCCTGCGCATGATCTTGCCGCTGCGGGTGTGTGGCAACTGCGACGCAAAGTCGATCTCCTTGGGCGCCACCGCCGGCCCGAGCCGGGTGCGTGCATGGGCGAGCAGCGCGCGCCGCAGCGTGTCGCTGGCGTCGAACCCTGGCTTGAGCGTGACGAAGGCCTTCACCGTTTCACCCACCACCGGATCAGGCTTGCCGATCACTGCGGCCTCTGCCACCGCCGGGTGCTCCATCAGCGTGCTCTCGACCTCGAACGGTCCGATCAGGTGGCCGGCGGACTTGATCACGTCGTCGGCGCGGCCGACGAACCAGTAATAGCCCTCGGCGTCGCGCTTGACCAGATCGCCTGTCAGGTAGATCTCGCCTTGGGCGGTGTTGGCAAAGCACTTGCGATAACGCAGGTCCTCACCGAGGTAGCCACGGAACATCGACGGCCAGCCGCTACGCAGTGCCAACTCGCCATCGGCCTGCGGGCTGGTGAATACCTCGACGCCGCCGTCGGCTAGCCGGCCAACCACCAGGGCCTGCACGCCTGGCAGCGGCTTGCCCATGGACCCCGGCTTGATGTCTAGCGACGGCGTGTTGGCGATCATGATGCCGCCGGTCTCGGTCTGCCACCAGTTGTCGTGGATCGGCAAGCCCAGCTGTTCCTGGCCCCACCAGACCGCCTGCGGGTTGAGCGGTTCACCGACACTGGCGACAAAGCGCAGCCGGGGGAAGCGGTGCCTGGTCAGCAGTTCAGGACCGACCTTCATCAGCATGCGGATCGCAGTGGGCGCGGTGTACCAGACCGTCACGCCCTGCTGCTCAAGGATGTCGTACCAGCGCGCGGCATCGAACTCGGCCTCGCCGACCACCATCGTGACGCCGTGCAGCAAGGGCGCAAGGATGCCGTAAGACATCCCTGTGACCCATCCGGGGTCGGCTGTGCACCAAAACACATCGCCCTGGTGCAGGTCGAGCGCGTGGCGGCCGGTCATCCAGTGCGTCAGCGCGGCTTCGTGCACATGCATCGCGCCTTTGGGCCGACCGGTGGTGCCGCTGGTGAAGTGCAGCAGCGCCAAGTCGTCGGGGCGCGTCAGCACGGTCTGGAACTGGGTGGACGCCACGCTCATCAGCGGCCCCAGCGCCTGGGTTGCCTCGGGCCATCCGCCGTCGGCATCAGCACCGCCCTCCCCGGCCTCCTCGATCAGAAACACCCGCTCCAGCGATGGCATTTGCGCACGGACGGGTGCCACTTTGCGCCGGTACAGCGATGGGGTGGTGAGCATCGCCCGACCAGCCCCCAGCTGAACACGGGTGGCCACAGGCTCAGGACCAAAAGCTGAGTACAGCGGCGCGACCACCAAGCCCGCCTTGAGCGCGCCAATCACCGCCACATAGAGCTCGGGCAGCCGGGGCGCGAGGATGAACAAGCGGTCACCGCGCTGCAATCCCGCATCGACCAGCACATTGGCAAAGCGGTTGCTGCGATCGCGAAGGTCGCGGTAGCTCAAGCGCAGGCTGCGGCCATCGGCGCCTAGCCAGCGGATCGCCACCCTTTCGCCATACGGGCTGTCGGCATGCCGGTCGACCGCCTCGTAACCCAGGTTCAGCGCGCCGCCGGGCAGTCCAGGCATCGCTTGGCGCGCCTGGTCCCAACTGAAATCGCGGCAAGCAGCGTCCCAGTCCAGCAGATGGGGCTGCACCGCCATGCCCTGCAAGCGCTTGCGGATGCGGTCATCACTACCGTGGAGGCGGGGCAGAGCTTCGGGCTTCATGGCTTGGCGATCCTGATGGTGGCACTGATGTCGCGTATTTATAACGTTACTTGATTGCCTGATTGAATCGAAAATCAGATCAGCGGGTAGGCTGCCCGAAGCCAAGGCTAAGCAGCAGCGAGATCATCCGGTTGACAGAACTCAAGCGCGACACGCCGCGGCATCAAGGGCGTGCCGCGTTGTCGGCGCGCGACCTGGTGACCCGACTGCAGGCGGGTTTGACAAGGCGCAGCCAGTCGCTGCCATTTGTTGACTAGATTCGATGCTGAACCGGCGTCTGCCGGCGGCGTCATCAAGCCGACTGCCGCCATTGCCAAAAACTTGGCCTCGACGACAGTTGAGTTCGGCGCGGCTGACAGACCATTGGCATCAGGAGCATCACCATGCGCATCGGCGTCCCCCAAGAAATCAAGAACCATGAATACCGGGTCGGCCTGACACCCACCAGCGTCAGGGAGCTGAGCGGCCGCGGTCATGCGCTGATGGTGCAATCGGGTGCCGGCGCGGCGATCGGACTGAGCGACGAGCAATACCGCCAGGCCGGTGCCGTCTTGGTGCCGAGTGCCGAGGAGGTCTTCGGCTGGGCCGAGATGGTCGTCAAGGTCAAGGAGCCGCAGCCCGACGAGTGCAGGCTGCTGCGCGAAGGCCAGATCCTCTACACCTACCTGCACCTTGCACCCGACCCCGACCAGACCGCGGCGCTGTTGAAGTCGGGAGCGGTCTGCGTGGCCTACGAGACCATCACAGGGCCCGATGGTGGTCTGCCCTTGCTCGCACCGATGAGCGAAGTGGCCGGTCGCATGGCGATCCAGGCAGGCGCAGCCCACCTCGAAATATCCAAGGGCGGCATGGGCTTGCTGCTGGGCGGCGTGCCTGGCGTTGCGCCAGCCCAGGTCGTGATACTGGGCGCAGGCGTGGTCGGTAGCAACGCCCTGCAGATGGCGGTCGGCCTAGGCGCCCGGGTGACGGTCTTCGACCGCAGCCTCGCCCGCTTGCGCCAGATCGACCAAACCTTCGGCAACCGGGTCGAGACGCTGTACTCGACCACCCAGGCACTGGAAGAACGCGTCGCGCTGGCCGATCTGGTCATAGGCGGGGTGCTGGTACCCGGCGCGGCTGCACCCAAGCTGGTGACGCGGCACATGGTGAGCGGCATGAAGCCGGGTGCGGTGGTCGTCGACGTCGCGATCGACCAAGGTGGGTGCTTCGAGACCTCGCACCCGACGACCCATGCCGAGCCGACCTTCGTCGTCGACGGCGTCGTCCACTACTGTGTCGCCAACATGCCCGGTGCCGTGGCGAGAACCTCCACCTTCGCGCTGAACAACGCGACCCTGGCCCATGCAATGGCGATCGCCGACAAGGGTTGGCGACAGGCGGCGGTCGACGACCTGCATCTGCGCAATGGGCTCAACGTGGTGCTGGGTCAGGTGACCCACGAGGCCGTGGCGCGCAGTCTGGGCTACACCTTCACGCCGGCACTGCAGTTGTTGCGCTGAGCTTGGCCGCGATCAGTCGGCCTAGGACTTGTCGCGTCCGCGCTGCCGACAACGCAAGCTGCTGGCCAGCACCCGCGCCACCTCGTCGTCGTCCAGCGGTGGACGGCAAGCCATCCGGTTCCACGCCAGCAGCAGCTCGCGCACCACCGCAGGCTCTAGCCCATGCCCGAGCATGTGGTCGCAGAGGGAGGCCAGCGTCGCGTTGCGCGCGCCCTCGGCAACGCCCTCGCACACCCGCCGCCGCACATCGCCCGCGGGCAACACCGGGCGATGACCGCGGGCCGCGCGCTGCGTGCCAACCATGACGAACAGACCTCGCCAATTTGAGCGGTGATCAGGTCTCGAACGAAAGTACTGCCAACGTTGACCCGCCAGCGTCAGCCAAGGAGGAAGTCATTGCATGCTCCGCAAGCCTGAGGACTGCTCAGTCTGGCCAGCGCGGGAGGGCCCGCGTTGCGTGCCATCAACCGAGCAATCGACGCGGCCAGCCGACGCATTGAGCAGCGTCAGCCGCAGCCCCGCCAGCCTCTAAAGCAATTGTGGCTTTGCCACTTTGCTTGATCCCCACGGGGGCGGCCGGCGTCAGTCGGCCTTGGGGCGCTCAGAGCCCACGCAACCAGGTCAGCAGCAGCGCGTTGACCTCGGCCGGTCTCTCCTGCTGGGTCCAGTGACCGCAGCCCTCGAGCAGGTGGTAGCCGCGCAGGTCGGTCACCACCTCGCGCATGCGCGGCTCGACGTCTCGGCCGAACATCTTCAAGGCCGAGTCACGCTCACCACAGATGAACAGCGCAGGCTGCGTGATCGATCGGTCCTTGAACTGGCTCAGCCAGGCAAAGTCGCGGTGGAAATTGCGGTAACGGTTGAACGGACCGCGAAAGCCCGAGGTCTGGAACTCGTCGACGAAGTAGTCGAGGTCTGCCGGCGTCATCCAGCCGGGGAAGACTGCCGGGTCGACCAAGCGGTGCAGCAAGCTGTCGCCGTGGCGCTTGTCAGCCGGCCAGGTGCCGGGTGGCGCGTCGCCCGAGATCGAGTAATAGAGCTTGCGCAAACCGGTGCGCACATCGGCCTCGAGTTCAGCCTCTGCCACGCCCTCATCCTGGATGTAGATCTGGTAGAAAAACAGCCCGTTGTCGGTGAACAGCTTGCGGGCGATGTCGATGAATGGCGCCTTGCCCAGTCCGAGGTGCGGAATCGCCAGCGCGGCCACTGCGGAAAAACGCCCCGGGTCAACCAGTGCAGCGTTCCAGACGATGGGCGCGCCCCAGTCGTGGCCGATCAGGATGGCTTTGCCGCCGCCCAGTTGATCAGCAACGGCCTGCAGGTCACCGACGATGGACTGCATGTCGTAGGCTTCGACCGGATGGGGCCGGCTCGAGCCGCCGTAGCCGCGAACGTCGATCGCGGCTACCTTGTAGCCCGCAGCCACAAGGGGTTCGAACTGATGGCGCCAGGAATACCAGCTCTCGGGCCAGCCGTGGACCATCATCACCAGCGGACCCTCGCCTTGCACCGCCGCACGGATCTGGACATCGCCCGAAGGCACGAATTCAAAGTGGTGGTTCATGCAGTCTTCCTGATGAGGTCGGGCAAGTTGATGAGCGCCCAGTCATCGCCAACGCCACACGCCGGCGATTCGCAACAAGGGTTCAATTCTCTCGAACAAAGTATCGCATCAGCCCTCGGTCGACGGCGCTTGCGGGCGATTCACAGGCTGACGCCCAAGCGACCGAACACAGCGGCTGCGACCACTACCATGGAGCCTGTCGCGAGCGTGTCCGATGGAAGAGCAGCCTGCGTCAGTCAGCCCAGCCACAACCCTTCAAAGGCAGACCCCCATGAGCAAAACCCTGGCCGAATTGCGCAGCCGGCGCTGGTTTTCCGAGTCAGGCATGCGAGGCTTCGGCCACCGCCAGCGCATCCAGCAGATGGGGGTGCGCCGCCAGGATGTGATGGACCGACCGGTGATCGGCATCATCAACACCTGGAGCGACCTTTCGCCCTGCCATGCCCACCTGCGAGAGCGCGCCGAGGCGGTCAAGCGCGGCGTGCTGCTGGCCGGCGGCCTGCCGATGGAGTTGCCCGCGATGAGCCTGGGCGAGGTGATCGTCAAGCCGACGACCATGCTGTACCGCAACCTGCTGGCGATGGAAGTCGAAGAGTTGCTGCGATCGCACCCGGTCGACGGCGTCGTGTTGCTCGCCGGCTGCGACAAGACCACGCCAGGCACGGTGATGGGGGCGATCAGCATGGGCGTACCGACGCTGTTCTGCCCGGCCGGGCCGATGCTCAACGACCGCTTGGTGCAAGGTGGCGTGACGCGCCAAGTGGGCGCTGGCACCCACACTCGGGTGTTCTGGGACGAGTACCAGGCCGGCAAGATCGATTCAGACCAATGGAAAGCGCTCGAGACCCGGATGACGCGCTCGCCAGGCACCTGCAACACCATGGGAACGGCCAGCACGATGACGGCGATCGTCGAAGCACTGGGCCTGGCGCTGCCCGGCAGCAGTTCGATCCCGGCGATGGACTCGGCCCATCCGCGCATGGCCACCGACTGCGGCGAACGCATCGTCGCCATGGTCTGGGACGACCTGACACCGCAGCGCTTGCTGACACGCGAATCTTTCGTCAACGCCGCGGTGGTGCAGATGGCACTGGGCGGGTCGACCAACGCGGTGGTGCACCTGATCGCAATGGCCAGGCGCGCCGGCGTGGCGCTGGTGTTGGACGACCTAGACCAGGTCGCGCGCCGGGTGCCGGTGCTGGCCAATTTGTTCCCTAGCGGCGACCGGTTGATGGAAGACTTCTATTACGCCGGCGGGCTGCCGGCGCTGATGAACCGCATCGGCGCCCAGCTCTCATTGGGCGAGCTCACGGTCACCGGCCGCAGCTTGGGCGAGAACATCGCCGCGTCGGTGGTGCAGGACGACGAGGTGATACGCCCGCTAGACCGCCCGGTCAGCAGCAGTGCGGCGCTGGTGGTGCTGCGTGGCAACCTGGCGCCCGAAGGCGCGGTGATGAAAGGCAGCGCCGCTGACGCGCGCTTCTTCAAGCACCGCGGCCGTGCGCTGGTGTTCGACTCGCCACCCGAGATGCATGCGGCCTGCGCCGACATGGACCTCGATGTCGACGAGGACACGGTGCTGGTGCTGCGCAATGCTGGGCCGGTGGGCGCTCCCGGCATGCCCGAGTGGGGCAACCTGCCGATTCCAAAAAAATTACTCGAGCGCGGCGTCCGCGACATGGTCAGGCTGTCCGATGCGCGGATGAGCGGCACCCATTACGGCAGCTGCATCCTGCACGCCAGCCCCGAGGCGGCGGTGGGCGGCCCGCTGGCGCTGGTGCGCAATGGCGATGAGATCGCGATCGATGTCGCCGCACGATCGATCACGCTGTGCGTGCCTGACGATGAGCTGGCACTGCGGCGCGCGGCTTGGCAGCCGCCGCCGCGTCCGGTGACACGCGGCTACACCCGGCTCTACCAAGAGCATGTGACGCAGGCCCACGAGGGCTGCGACTTCGATTTCCTGGAAGGCTCGGCGATCTCGCCTGAGCCGGTGATTTATTGATTGCTGCGGCCCCTCAAAGCTCGACCATTGCCAGCTGGTGCAGGGTCAAGCCCAAGGGGCCCGCTATGCCAGACAGAATTGCCGCCAGCCCATGACCTCGCAACCTTGACGCACGCTGTGGCCATCGCCGCCGTAGACGATGCGCGGTGTGGGCATGGCCTGATGGGTCAACAAAGCCCAACGCTGCAAGGACTGCGGCCAATCGCGCCCGAAGGTGCTACCTGACTTGATTTCGATCGCCTGCAGGCCCAGCGGTGTCTCGTACACCACGTCGACCTCGTGACCCTGGCTGTCGCGCCAGAAAAACAGCTCAGCGCCTTGGCCTGCGTTGAATCGGCGCTTGACCAGTTCCGAGACGACCCAGGTTTCAAACACAGCACCCCGCGCAGCGTGCGCCTCCAGGCTCGCGGCATCCCGAATCCCCAGCAACCATGCCAACAAACCCGAATCCAGGAAATAGAGCTTGGGCGTCTTGACCAGCCGTTTGCCAAAGTTGACGTGGTAAGGCGGCAGGCGCATGGCGATGTAGCTGGTCTCCAGAACCGACAACCACTGGCGCGCGGTGACCGCAGAAATGCCGCAGTCTGCACCCAATGCGGCCAAATTGAGCAGCTGACCCGAGCGCGCAGCACACATGCGTACGAAGCGCTGGAACAGCCCCAGATCCCGGACCGCGACCAGTTGGCGAACGTCGCGCTCGAGGTAGGTCGCCACGTAATTGGAAAACCAATCGCCAGGCTGCAGCGCCCGGTCATACAGCGCTGGGTAGCCTCCGACGAACAGCAACTTCTCGAGCTTGCTCGGCAACAACTCGGCGCCGATTTCGGCACCGGACAAGGGCAGCAGTTCCACCCGACCCACTCTTCCGGCCAGCGACTGGCTGATCCCGGCCATCAGGTCGAACTGCGCTGATCCAGTGACCACGAAGTCACCCATGCGGCCGCGTTCATCGACGAGTTGCTGCAGCCAGGACATCAGTTGCGGGCAGCGCTGCACTTCATCGAGAACGGCGCCATCGGTGAACCGTGCCAGGAAGCGCTTGGGGTCTTCCAGCGCAAATTCGCGCTCTTCCGGATTTTCCAGCGACACATAGGGCTTGCCGGCGAACACGGCCCGCGCCAGCGTGGTCTTGCCCGACTGCCTTGGCCCGGTGATGGCCACCACAGGAAAGCCGCGAGACAAACGTTCGAGCGTGACAGTAGCCTGGCGATCTATCATTTTACAAATCGAAACTCTGACTTTCGATTTGTAATTGTAGGGCTTCGCGGTGCCACACTCCCGCGGTCTGCCGCAGTTGGCAAACCGGCTCTTCAACTGCGGCGGTCCCTCTAAACAAATGTGGCCTCGCCACTTTGCTCGACCTCCATGGGGGCGACGGGCTTCGTCTGGCTTCGGAGGCGTCAGAGCTCGACCAACTCGCCTGCCAACCACTGTTCGCGCAGCTTGAACTTCTGGATCTTGCCCGACCCGGTGAGCGGAAATCCAGCCATCTGGAACCAGCGGCGCGGCGTCTTGTGCGGCGCGATATGCTCGCGCATATAGGCAAACAGCGCGTCCTTGTCGACCAGCATGCCGGACGCCGGGCGGACGAAAGCTGCCACCTCCTCGCCCCATTTGGCGTCTGGCAGTCCGACCACCGCGACCTCGGCCACGCTGGGGTGGCGGAACAACAACTCCTCGAGCTCGCGCGGATAGACGTTCTCGCCACCGCGGATGATCATGTCCTTGAGCCGGCCCTCGACGGTGCAGTAACCCCGCGCGTCCATCGCGCACAGATCACCGGTGTGCAGCCAGCCATCGGCGTCGATCGCCGCGGCGCTGGCCTCAGGCATCTCGAAGTAGCCACGCATCACGTGGTAGCCGCGGGTACAGTACTCGCCGACCTCACCGAGCGGCAAGGTCAGCCCGGTGGCCGGGTCGACGATCTTGACCTCGACATGAGGCATCGCCGGGCCTATCGTGCCGGCCTTGTCGGCCAGCGTGTCGTCGGGCCGGGTCATCGAGGCCACCGGCGAGCATTCGGTCTGACCGAACACGATCGTGAACTGCGCACCCAGGCGCTGCTCCAATCCGGTGACCAAGGTCGCCGGCACGGTCGATCCGCCCGAGCAGATCGCCTTCACGCACGACAAGTCGGTGGTTTCGAAAGCCGGGTGCTCGAGCATCGCGACCAGCATCGTCGGCACCGCCAGCAGCGCAGCGGCGCGGTACTGGCCCATGAGCGACAACACCAGCCCGGGGTCGAAAGCCTCGACCAGCACCTGGGTCGCTCGCTTGGACACAGCACCCAACACACAGAGTACGCATCCACCGGTGTGGAACAAAGGCATGGTCGTGACCCAGACCGCACCATCGGCAACGCCCATGCGGTCCATCGTGTGAGCGCCGTTGTTGACCAGTCCGCGATGCGTCAGCAGCGCGCCTTTCGGAAACCCGGTGGTGCCCGAGGTGTACTGGATCATCACCGGGTCGTCGGGCTGAACCAGCGGCAAGGGCTGATGAGCGTCGGCGCTGGCCAGGAAGTCCGCCCAGGCGTCGAAACAGACGATCTCCCGCAGCTCGGGGCAGTTCGGCGCGATCGCCTGGACCGTCGCGAGCATAGGGTTGCCGCGAAAACCCGGCACAACGAAAACGCCGGCGGCGCGCGACTGCTTGAGCACATACTCGACCTCGCCGGCCTTGAAGCCCGGGTTGACCGTGACCAGCACCAACCCGGCCATCGCTGCGCCAAACTCCATCATCGGCCACTCGGGAATGTTGGGCGCCCACACCGCCACCCGCTCGCCAGGCTTGAAGCGCGCACTCAAGGCCCGAGCGGTGCGCAGCGACTCGGCGTGGAACTCGGCATAAGTCCATTGCCGGCGCGATGCCGGGTCGGGGCTGCCGGCGATCAAGGCCAGACGATCCGGCGCGGTCTCGGCCGCCCAAGCGAGCAAGCCGCCCAGCGTGAGGTCGCGGATCGGCGGCTCGTTCGGCCCGTGGGCATGGGATGAGGTCAACAGCATCTTGTCTCCAAAAATAGTGCGCTGCGCAGCGTTCGAAGGGCTGGCCTGCTTCAACGTGTCATCGCCCCGTAGACCAGGGCTTGCACCTGTTCGCGGTAATACTTGCGCAAGTCGCCGGGCGCTGCCGTGCCAACAACCACAACCAGCTTTTCCTTAGGATCGGCAAAGAATGAGGTGCCAAACGCGCCGTTCCAGGTGTATTCACCCACATTGCCCGGCACGGCAGACAGCCCGGCCTGGGTTCTGACGGCAACGCCAAGGCCGAAGGCAAAGCCCTCGCGGTGCGGCTCAACGCCACCAACGTTGTTCTGGATCTGCGGACCGAGGTGGTTGGCCGTCATGTGCGCGATGGTCTTGGGGCTGAGCACGCGCTGGCCGTCGAGCTCGCCGCCGTTCATCAGCATCTGCCCGAAGCGCAGGTAATCACCCACTGTCGAAAAAGCACAGGCGCCGCCGCAGTCAAATTGAGTCTGTTGGTTGATCACCGAGATCGACTGGGGCTTGCCGTCGAGCGGATTCTTGGCCAGCGGATACGCCAGCCGGGACCGCTTGGCCGCAGGCACCGCAAAAGTGGCATCGGTCATACCCAGCGGCTTCCAGACACGGGCGTCTAGGAAAGTCCCCAGGCGCTGACCCGACACCTTCTCCACCACCGCACCGAGCACATCGGTCGAGAAGCTGTACTCGAACACCGTGCCGGGCTGGTGCGCCAGCGGCAGCGGGGTGATGCGGTCGATGAAGGCAGCGGTGTTGCCTTCCAGCGCCGGTTGGGTGCCATCGGGGTAGAGGCGGCTGATGGGGTGGTTGCCGCGCCCGCCATAGGTCAGCCCGGAGGTATGGCGAAACAAGTCTTGGATGAAGATTGGCCGCAGCTGCGGGTCGAGCCGCAGCGAGCCATCGGCTTGGGCCACGCCGACCTTCATGGTCTTGAACCCAGGGTAGTAGTCAGCCAGCTGGCTCTTGAGCGGCAACCGGCCCTCCTCGTTGAGTTGCAGCGCGGCCACGCTGGTCATGATCTTGGTCATCGACGCCAGCGCGAAGATCGCATCCAGCGGCATCGGCGTGCCCTTGTCCTTGTCGAGATAGCCATGAGCCTTGTAGTGGACAAGCTTGCCGTCCCGCGCGATCGCGATCACGGCACCGGGTACACGGTTGGCTTCGATCTCACGGGCGAAGAAGGCGTCGATGCGCGCCAAGCCAGGGTCGGAAAAACCGGCCTGGGCGGCGGTCGTGGTCGGCAAAGGCTGCGCCAGGGCACCGAGGCTTGCCAGCAGCGCGACAGTCAAGGTACAGAG
>CAMCTC010000105.1 GCA_945878355.1 Bordetella parapertussis
CGGCGCAGACGCTGAACATGGCCAAGGCGCTCGACTCACCGCACTACGACAGCCAGCGCACCACCTGGTCGCCGACCTCAGACGTCACGCACATGATCCAGGACACGCTGGTCGCGCTCGACTGGGACGGCAAGACCGCCGTGCCGCTGCTGGCCAAGTCCTGGACCACCAGCGCCGACGGCAAGCTCTACACCTTCAAGCTGCGCGACGACGTTCAGTTCTGCAGCGGCAAGAAGCTCACCGCCGCCGACGTGCTCTACAGCTTCAACCGCCAGCGCGACCCGGCCACGCGATCGCCTTATGCCTGGCGTGCCGGCAAGATCAAGGAGTTGCGCGCACCGGACCCTTACACCGTCGAGTACGAGCTAAACGAGCCCTACTCCGACCTGCTGGTGCAGCTGGCGATGTTCAACAACAGCATCCACAACAAGGACAGCGTCGACGCCTTGGGCAAGGACTACGGCATCAAGGGCGTCGACGGCACCGGCCCTTGGTGCTGGGTGTCCTGGCAGCCGCGCACCGAGCTGCTGCTCAAGCGCCACGACGCCTACAAGTGGGGCCCTACCCCGATGTACAAGAACGCCGGCCCGGTCAAGTTCGAGAAACTGTCGATCAAGATCATCCCCGAAGACTCCAGCCGCCTGGCAGCGATGATGAGCGGCCGCTTCGACATCACCACGCACTTCCCGACCCAGTTCATCGACCAGGCCAAGAAATCGCCACTGCTCAATGTCGACGAGGCCAATCCCAACTTCCAGCTGATGTACTTCGGCTTCAAGGCCAGCCGTCCGATGGTGTCGGACAAGCGGGTCCGCGAGGCGATGAGCATAGGCATCAACCGCGCCGAACTGGTCAAAGCGGTGATGCTCGGTCAGTCTGGGCCGGCCTACACCTACATCCATGAAGGCGCGCTCGACTTCGCACCGTCCACCAAGGGCATCGTCAAGGAGGACGTGGCGCGTGCCAACCGCCTGCTCGACGAGGCCGGTTGGACCAAGAAAGGTCCAGACGGCATCCGCATCAAGGACGGGGTGCGCCTCGCACCGATAGTGTTCATTCCGCAGGTCACCTACTTTCCGCGCATGACCGAGGCGATCCAGGGCTATATGCGCAAGATCGGCGTCGACTGGCAGATCACCGCGCTCGAGTCGGGCATCATGCCGGCGCGCCTGGGTGGCCAGGACTTCGACCTGTGGACCGTGACGGTGCCCTATCTGTCGGCAGGCGAGCTGATGAACTTCTACTTCGATTCGTCGCAGATCCCCTCGCCGAACCGGATGAACTGGAAAGACGCTGCCACCGACGCGGCGATCCTCAAAGGCCGCAGCGCGCTGAACGCCACCGACCGGGCGGCAGGCTACCAACTGGCGCAGGAGCTGGTGATGAAGGAACACCTGTGGATCCCGGTGATGAATCCGCGCATGTACCAGACCAGCACCAAGAAGATCAAGGGAGCGCGGGCCCACATGCTGTTCCAGTACACCTTCTACAAAGGACTGGACGTCTCTCAGTGAGCCTGCAGCCGCACTCTCAGTCGCCGACCCCTGCCGAGCCCCCGCTGCTGGCGGTGCGCGGACTGCGCACCTGGTTCGACACCGACCGTGGGCTGTTTCGCGCGGTCGATGGCATCAGCTTCGACGTGGGTCGGGCACGCTCGGTCGGCCTGGTCGGCGAGTCGGGTTGCGGCAAGAGCGTGACCTCGCTGTCGCTGATGGGGCTGGTGCCCTCGCCACCGGGGCGGGTCAGTGCCGACTCGCTGGTCTTCGAGGGCCGCGACATGCTCGGCCTGTCGGCCAACGAACGTCGATTGCTGCGCGGTGGGCGCATGGCGATGGTGTTCCAGGAGCCGATGACCTCGCTCAACCCGGTGCACAGCATCGGCCGGCAGATCGTCGAGGCGATCCAAGCGCATTCAGACAGGTCGAATGAGGCGGCGCGCCAGCGCGCGATCGAGGTGCTGGAACTGGTGCGGATCCCGTCTGCCGCCGAGCGCTTCGACGACTTTCCACACCAGTTGTCGGGCGGCATGCGCCAACGCGTGATGATCGCGATGGCGCTGGCCTGCGAGCCCGCGCTGTTGATCGCCGACGAGCCGACCACCGCGCTAGACGTCACGATCCAGGCGCAGATCCTCGACCTGCTGCGCGAACTGCAGCAGCGACTGGGGATGGCGATCTTGCTGATCACCCACGACCTGGGCGTGATCGCAGAGCAGGTCGACGAGGTGATCGTGATGTACGCCGGCAAGATCGTCGAGAGCGCGCCGGTGGCCGCTTTGTTCGCCGACCCGCAACACCCATACACGATAGGCCTGCTCGGATCGATCCCCCGCATGGACGTCGTGCGAGACCGGCTGTCCACCATCGAGGGTAGCGTGCCCAGCCCGGCGAACCAACCTGCAGGCTGCCGCTTCGCGCCGCGCTGCCCATTCTCGGACGCGCGCTGCCATGCCGAAGAGCCACCGCTGCGCACGCTTGGCCCGTCGCACCTGGCCGCCTGCTGGAAAGCGCCGGTCGAGCTGATCGCGGAGACAGAAACGTGAATGCCGACGAACCCCTGCTGAGCGTTCGAGGCCTGGTCAAGCATTTCCCGGTCAAGCGTGGCGTGGTGTTCGCTCGCACCGCGGGCCAGGTGCGGGCGGTCGACGATGTCAGCTTCGACATTGCGCGCGGCCAGACGCTGGCGCTGGTCGGCGAATCGGGCTGCGGCAAGTCCACCACCGGCCGGCTGATCCTGCGCTTGATGGCGCCGACCGCAGGGTCGGTGCGATTCCAGGGCCAGGAGATCGCCGACCTGCCCGAAGAGGGCATGCGCTCGATGCGGCGCCACCTGCAGATCATCTTCCAAGACCCCTACGCGTCGCTGAACCCGCGCATGACGATAGGCCAGACGCTGGCCGAACCGATGGCTGTGCACGGCATCGGCGACGAGCGCGACCGCCCTGAGCGGGTGCGCGAACTGCTGCAAGTCGTCGGTCTGTTGCCCGAGCATGCACAGCGTTATCCGCACCAGTTCTCGGGCGGTCAACGCCAGCGCGTGGGCATCGCGCGCGCGCTCGCGGTCAGGCCCGAGCTGATCGTCTGCGACGAGCCGGTGTCGGCGCTGGACGTCTCGATACAGGCCCAGGTGGTCAACCTGCTGCAGGACTTGCAGAAACGCTTTGGCCTGTCCTACCTGTTCATTGCGCACGATCTGGCGGTGGTCAAGCACATCAGCGACCGCGTCGCGGTGATGTACCTGGGCCGGCTGGTCGAGGTTGCCGACAAGGGCTCGCTCTACGCCAGGCCGCTGCACCCCTACACCCAAGCGCTGCTGTCAGCGATCCCGCGCCCCGAGCCCGGGCTGCAACGCCAGCGCATCCTGCTCGCCGGCGACGTGCCCAGCGCGATGAACCCGCCCGCCGGTTGCCGCTTCCACACCCGCTGCGCGCATGCGCAGCAACGCTGCCGAATCGAAGAGCCGGTGCTGCGCGAAGCCGCGCCTGGGCACCGCGTGGCCTGCCATTTCTACGAGACCTTGCCCAGCCCGGCCGAGGGCGTCGCAGCGGCGGCCGGCAGCGGCAAGTTCGCGCTGCGGTTGGCCGCTTACGAGGCCGCGCGCAAGGCGGGCCCCTGACAGGTCGCGGGCCGTCGCAAGCTTGACGGCGCCGACCCGCCTCAAACCGCCATGATCGACACCGACTTGGTGACCAGGTAGGCCTCCATCGCTTCGGGGCCGCCTTCGGATCCGTAGCCCGAATCCTTCACGCCACCGAAGGGCATCTCGGGCGAGGGTGCCGCCGGCTGGTTGATCCACAGCATGCCCACCTCGAGCTGCTGCGCCAGCATGTGCGCGCTCTTGATCGACTGCGTGAACGCATAGCTCGCCAGGCCATAGGGCAGCCTGTTGGCCTCGGCGATCGCCTCCTCCAGCGTGTCGAAGCCGCGGATCGCCGCCACCGGGCCGAAAGGCTCGCTGTTGAACAGCTCGGCGTTCAGCGGCACATCGGTCAGCACCGTCGGCGCGAAGAAGTTGCCTGACGAGCCGACCCGGTCGCCCCCGGTGGCGAGCTTGGCGCCCTTGGCCTGGGCGTCGGCGAGCAAGTGGGCCATCGCGGTGAGGCGGCGCGGGTTGGCCAACGGGCCCAGCGTCGTGCCATCGGCCAGGCCATCGCCGAGCTTGAGGCTTTGCGCGTGCTTGACCATCGCCCGCGCGAACTCGTCACGCAAGCTGTTGTGCACCAGAAAGCGCGTCGGCGAGATGCAGACCTGCCCGGCGTTGCGGAACTTCGCGCCGGCCGAGGCCCTGACCGCGAGTTCGACATCGGCGTCGGCCGCGACGATCACCGGGGCATGGCCGCCGAGTTCCATGGTCGCGCGCTTCATGTGCGCGCCGGCCATCGCGGCCAGCTGCTTGCCCACCGGTGTCGAGCCGGTGAAGGTGACCTTGCGGATGATCGGGTGGGCGATCAAATAGGTCGAGATCTCGGACGGCGTGCCGAACACCAGGCCGACCGTACCGGCCGGCACGCCCGCGTCGACAAAAGCCTGCAGCAGCGCGGCCGGCGACGCTGGCGTCTCCTCAGGCGCCTTGACGAGGAAGGAGCAGCCGCTGGACAGCGCCGCGGCGAGCTTGCGAACCACCTGGTTGACCGGAAAGTTCCACGGCGTGAACGCCGCCACCGGGCCGACCGGCTCTTTCATCACCAGCTGCTGGGCCGCCAGGTTGCGCGAGGGCACGATGCGGCCGTAGACGCGCCGGCCTTCGTCGGCGAACCACTCGATGATGTCAGCAGCGGCCATGACCTCGATGCGCGCTTCGCCAACAGGCTTGCCCTGCTCTTGGGTCAGCAGCCGGGCGATGTCGGAGGCGCGCTCGCGCACCAGCCCTGCGGCCTTGCGCATCGTCGCCGCGCGCTCGTTGGCCGGCACCTTGCGCCAGTCTTCGAAGCCGCGCTGGGCCGCCGCCAGCGCACGGTCAAGGTCGGGGATGCCGGCGTGGGCGACCCGGCCTATCACCTGGCCAGTGGCGGGGTTGACCACGTCGATTGTCTTGCCACTGGCGGCGTCGCACCACTGGCCTGCAATCAGCAATCGGGTGTCGGTATAGCTTTGTGTCATTTGGGTCCTTGGGCGGTTCATCGATGGGGACGGGTTCGGCCTGGGCTCAGGCCTGGATCACGGCAGCGTGCGATGGGTCGCCAAGCAATGGCGTTCGCATGGGGCGCTCGAACCATAACCGAGTCTCGAGCCACCAGCCCTGGACCCGACAAATTCATGCTCATCTGCGCGCAAGGCCTTGCGCAGCGGCGCGAGGCTTGATCCGGTAGAGTCAGCGGCATCGCACGCCAGCGCCGCTAGTGCGCCCAACCACCCCCTGGAGCCCATCGAATGACCGATTCGTCTGCCTACACCCCGCCCAAGATCTGGATCTGGAACAAGGAGAACGGCGGTCGGTTCGCGAACATCAACCGCCCGATCGCAGGACCGACCCAGGACAAAGAGTTGCCGGTGGGCCGCCACCCGATGCAGCTCTATTCGCTGGCCACGCCGAACGGTGTGAAGGTCACGGTGATGCTCGAAGAGCTGCTCGCGCTCGGCCATGCCGGCGCCGAGTACGACGCCTGGCTGATACGCATCAACGAGGGCGACCAGTTCGGCAGCGGCTTCGTCGGGGTGAACCCGAACTCCAAGATCCCGGCACTGATGGACCGCAGCGGGCCGACGCCGATCAGGGTGTTTGAATCCGGCGCGATCCTGATGCATCTGGCCGAGAAGTTCGGCGCCTTGCTGCCGACCGATGCCGCCAAGCGCGCCGAATGCCTGTCCTGGCTGTTCTGGCAGATGGGCAGCGCGCCATACCTCGGCGGCGGCTTCGGCCACTTCTACGCCTACGCGCCGACCCGCATCGAATACGCGATCGACCGATTTGCGATGGAGGTCAAGCGCCAGCTCGATGTGCTAGATCGACGCCTGGCCGAGAGCGAGTACCTAGGCGGCGACGACTACACGATCGCCGACATCGCCGTCTGGCCTTGGTACGGTGCTTTGGCCAAGGGTCTGGTCTACGGCGCCGGCGAATTCCTGCAAGTCCAGGACTACACCAACGTCCAGCGCTGGACCGACCAGATCGCCTTGCGCCCGGCCGTCCAGCGCGGCCGGATGGTCAACCGCGTGATGGGTGAGCCAGCCAGCCAGCTGCGCGAGCGCCACGAGGCCAGCGATTTCGACACCAAGACCCAGGACAAGGTCCAGCCAGCGGCCTGAAGCCTGCGCTGGCCGACCGCAGCAATCCGTTCTAACAACCTGTGGCAGCGGCGTCGGCCAGCTGCCGCAGGTCAGGCACCACCCCCAAGCCGGGCAGATGCCCGAGGTTCGCGCGGCCTTGCACGATGTCGACCAGCCCGCCAGCGAGCAGTGAGCGCAGCGGGTTGGGGTTGATGTCGATCTCGAGCATGCCGGCACCGCCCGAGGCCGCCAGCACATGGGCCGAGGCCAGCAGCCCGATGCCGCCGCCCAGGTAATGCGGGCAATAGCGCAGGCCTGCCGTCTGGGCTTGTTCGATCACCGGCCAGCAGCCAGAGATGCCGCCCCATTTGGCCAGGTCGGGCTGCAGCACCGCCAACGGCGACTGCCTGATCGCCAGGTCGAATACCTCTTCGCCGGCGATGTTCTCGCCTGCGGCCAGTGGAATGCTGCTGGCCTGGGCCAGGGTCTGCCACTGCGACCAAGGTCGGTCAGCGCGCAAAGGCTCTTCGAGCCAGCCCAGCTTGAAGGGTTCGAGCAGCGGCACCATCTCGCAGGCCTGCGCCAGCGTCCAGCACTGGTTGGCGTCGGTCATCAGTGCCAGGTCGTCGCCGATCATCTCGCGCAGCGCGGCCAGGTTGGCCAGGTCGCGCTCGATGCCAAAGCCGATCTTGAGCTTGAAAGCGCGGTGGCCGAGCGCGAGCTGCGCGGCCACCAATTCTTGTGGCCGGTCCGGGCTGATGCCGCTGGCGTAGACACCGACCTGGTCTTGCTCGCCGCCGAGCAAGCGCCACAGCGGCAGACCGGCGCGACGGGCGCACAAGTCCCACAGCGCGAGGTCTATGCCGGCAATGGTCTGGGCCATCGGCCCGGGCTCGGCGCACTGGATCGCCAGCACGGCGGTGCGGGCCGTCAAGTCGTCGAAGGCTTCGCGCGGGCCCGCATAGCTGCGGCCGACGAGCAGCGGCGCCATCACCGTCTCAAGCAAGCGGGCGCGGTGCTCAGCGCCGCAGGCGGGGAAGTTGCACCAGATCTCGCCCCAGCCAACAGCGCCCTCGTCGTCCTCGACCCGAACGAAGACAGCAGGTCGGTCGACCATCGTGCCGAAAGAGGTGCGCACGGGCTCGGCAATCGGGCAGCGCAACACGAAGGCCTCGACGCGGGCCGGACGCAGCGGCTGCAGCGGTGGCAAGGGCTTCATCTTTGGATGTCCTCAGGCAGGATTGGGATGGGGCGACGTCGCCGAGACCGAATGAGGCGATTCGGGTCAGGTCGATTTGCCGTCATGTATAAACATATTATCTATAGTACGATCGGATCAAGAGTGGCGCAAGCTGCGCCAAGCCGACAAGAATCCCGCGCCCCAGATGCGACCCCTCAATTCCAGACCGTCACGACTTCGGCGCAGCGCGCTGATGCTCGCGCCCTGGCTGTTGATTCTGGCCCTGTGGTACGCAATTCGCGCCAGCGGCCTGGTCAGCCCGGCACTGGTGCCGGCGCCGCACCTGGTGTTCACCAAGGCCGTCGAACTCGCTGGCGACCGCCTGTGGCGCGACATCTACATCTCCACCCAGCGGGTGTTCATCGGCGTGACGCTGGGGGTCGCGCTGGCCGTGCCGGTCGGTTTCTGCCTGGGTTGGTACCAAGGCCTGCGCAGCTTCATCGACCCGGTGATCAACTTCTTCCGCGCACTGCCGCCGATCGCGCTGATCCCGCTCGTCATCGTCTACTTCGGCATCGGCGAGATGGCCAAGACCGTGATCCTGTTCTACGCGGCCTTTTTTGCCGGTGTCATCGTGATGTACGAGGGCATTGCACAGATCAGTCCGATCTTCATCAAGGTCGCGCGAACCCTGGGCGCCAGCGACTTCGAAATCTTCCGCAAGGTCATCATTCCGCTGGCCGTGCCCCACATCCTGACAGCGGTGCGCGTCGCGCTGGGCGTGGCCTGGGCGACGCTGGTCGCGTCTGAATTGATCGCCGCGCAACAAGGGCTGGGCGCGATGATCCAGAACGCATCGGCTTTTTTCCAGCTCGACATCATCTACGTCGGCATCATCTGCATCGGCTTGATCGCGATGCTGATGGACCTGGCGCTGCGTGCGGCGACCCGCCGACTGGTGGCATGGCAGGACCGCATCGCATGAGTGCCGCCGCTGCGGACAAGACCGCCGCGGTGCGCATCCGCTTCGACCAGGTCTCGGTCGATTTCGACACCCCCCAGGGTGCGATGCGGGTCCTCGACCAGGTGTCTTTCGACATCCGGGACGGCGAGTTCGTCTCGATCATCGGCCCTTCGGGCTGCGGCAAGACGACCTTGATGAACATCGTCGGCGGCTTCGTCCAAGCCACCGAGGGCCAGGTGCTGCTAGACGGCCAGCCGATCAAGGGCCCGGGGCCGGACCGGGGCGTGATCTTCCAGGAATACGGCGTCTTTCCCTGGTTGACGGTGCGCCAGAACATCGAGTTCGGCCTCAAGCTCGACGCCAACCGGGCCCACGCCGCCGAGGCCGCCGAGATCACCGAGCGCTACATGGCGCTGATGGGCTTGACCGACTTTGCCGGGCACTTTCCAAAACACCTGTCGGGCGGCATGCGCCAGCGGCTGGCGATCGCCAGAGCCTACGCGGTGCGGCCCGAGTTCTTGCTGATGGACGAACCCTTCGGTGCGCTCGACGCGCAGACACGCTCGGCGATGCAAGACCTGCTGCTGCAAGTGCTGCAGCGCGAAGGCAAGACGGTGATGCTGATCACCCATTCGGTGGAGGAGGCTCTCTACCTGTCCTCGCGAATCGTCGTCGTCACGGCCCGGCCGGCGCGCGTTCGCGCCATCATCGACGTGCCCTTCGGCTATCCGCGCGCCGAGAGCGTTCACGAAGATCCGCGCTTTGCCGCGCTCAGATCGCAGATTCGCGACATCGTGATGCAGGAGTACGCGGCGCAGGCACGGCAAGCGCCGACGCAGGCCAATCGGGCCGGCGCAGGCCGCTAGCTGCTTGAATTCAACCCAACAGGAAATCACCATGAGCATTCGACGCCGACAGTTGATCCAGGCAGGCGCTGCAGCAGCGCTGGCTGCGCCAGTCCTTGGCGTTCGCGCGCAGGCCCGAACCAAGGTCAGGGTGGGCTATCTGCACACCCCCGCAGTGGACAGCCACATCTTCATCGGCCAGCAGATGGGCAGCTTCGCCAAGCAAGGCCTGGACCTCGATCTGATCCCGTTCACCACCGGGCTGGAGTTGTTCCAGGCGATGATTGGCGGCAGCCTGGACATGCTCTCGACCGGCGCAGTGCTGTCGAACTTCCCGGCGCGCGGCCAGGGCAAGGTCTTCCTGATGAACAACATCGAATTCGCCACCGCCCAGCTCTGGGTGCGCGAGGATTCGGGCATCAAGACGATCGCCGACCTCAAGGGCAAGCAGATCTCGACGACCACCGGCACGACGGCCCATGTGTTCCTGGACCGGGCGCTGCGCTCGGGCAAGCTCGATCCTGCCAAGGATGTGCAGCTCGTCAACCAGCGCATGACCGAGGCCGTGACCTCGTTCATTTCGGGCGCGGTGCCCGCGGTGGCGCTGTGGGTGCCTTTCGATTCGGTGATCCGCCAGAAGCTGCCGGGCGCGCGCAAGCTGGTGGACGCGTCGGCTTTTTACCCGCAGGCCGCGATCATGGGCGGCTGGGCTGCCAGCAGCGACTACTACGACAAGAACCGCGCGGTGATCACCAAGCTGATCACCGGCTGGGCCGAAGCCAATGCGCAGATCGTCAGCCGCCCTGACGAGTCCGCCGAGATGCTGCAAAAAGCCCAGTACCCGCAGGTGCCGCTGGCCGAGTTCAAGGAGCAGTTCAAGGCGTCCAAGTACTACAGCAACGCCGAATGGCGCACCCGCTACCAGGACGGCACGGTGACCAAGTGGCTGCAACAAGTGACCGATTTCTTCGTCGCCAACGCCAACATCCAGAACGCACTGAAGGCCGATCAATACTTCGACGCCAAGCCTTTTCTGGAGACGGTGAAGGCGTGAGCAAGCTCGCTGACGGCTATGACTACATCATCGTCGGTGCCGGCTCGGCGGGATGCGTGCTGGCCAACCGGCTCAGCGCCGACCCCGCCTGCCGCGTGCTGCTGGTCGAGGCCGGCGGTGCGGCGCACAGCTTCTGGCTGCGCTTGCCAGTGGGCTATTTCCGAACCATTTATGACCCGCGTTTTTCCTGGCAGTTTCCACTCGAACCCCAACCGCAGACCGGCGGTCGGGCGATGGTCTGGCCGCGCGGGCGGGTGCTGGGCGGGTCAAGCGCGATCAACGGCCTGCTCTACATCCGCGGTCAGCGCCAGGACTTCGACGACTGGGCCGCGCTGGGTGCCAAGGGCTGGGGCTATGCCGACCTGCTGCCGTTCTTCAAGCGCTCCGAGCGCTTCGACGGCGGCCCGAGCGAATTCCACGGTGCCGGCGGCGAGCTCGGCGTGTCTGACCTGCGCAACGACCACCCCTGCTGCGAAGCCTGGCTGGCGGCAGCCGCGCAAGCCGGACACCGCCGCATCACCGACTTCAACGGCCCGGAGTCGTCCGGCGTCGGCCCTTACCAGCTGACGCTGCGCGGGCACTGGCGCTGCGACGCGGCCACCGCATTCCTGGCCCCAGTGCGCGGGCGCAGCAACCTGGTCGTGGCCACCGGCATGCAGGTCACGCGGGTGTTGGTCGAGCAGGGTCGAGCGGTCGGAGTGGCCTGCGTGCAGGACGGTGTCAAGCTTGAGCTGCGCGCCAGCGCCGAGGTGATCGTCGCAGCTGGTGCGCTGCAGTCGCCGCAGTTGCTGCAGCTCTCGGGCATCGGCCCGGCGGCGCTGCTGCGCGAGCACGGGATCACCACCCAGGTCGATGCCCCCGATGTCGGCGCCAACCTGCAAGACCACTACCAGGCGCGGGTGATCGTCAAGCTCAAGCAGCGGCAATCGCTCAACGACGATGTTCGCAACCCGCTGCGTCTGGCGCAGATGGGTTTGCAGTGGCTGCTGCGGGCTCGTGGACCGCTCACCGTGGGCGCTGGGCAAGTGGGTGGACTGGTCTGCTCTGAGCATGCCGAGGGCGGCCGCGCCGACGTGCTGTTCAACGTGATGCCTTTGTCGGTGGACAAGCCAGGCGACCCGCTGCACCGTTTCTCGGGCTTTTCGGCATCGGCCACGCAGTGCCGGCCGCTGTCGCGCGGCACGGTGCAGATCGGATCCGCCGATCCGCTGGCGCCGCCTCGCATCGTCGCCAACTACCTCAGCGACCCGCACGACGCCAAGGTGCTGGTGGCCGGACTGCAGATGCTCAGAGACATCTACGCCCAACCGGCGTTTCGCGACCTGATCACCGACGACGAGTACATGCCCGGCAAGCAGGTCCGCACAGCGGCCGAGCTCGAGCGCTTCGCGCGCCACAACGGCGGCACCGTGTTCCATCCCAGCGGCACCTGCCGCATGGGCGGCGACGCGCAATCGGTGGTCGACGAGCGCCTGCGGGTGCGGGGCGTCGACCGGCTGCGCGTGATCGACGCCTCGGTGATGCCGCGGATGACCTCGACCAACACCAACGCCGCGGCGATCATGATCGGCGAGAAGGGTGCGGCGATGGTGCTAGAGGACGCCGGCGCTTAGCGTTGGCAAGCCGCATCGCAGCCTGCGCTCAGGCTCATTCGGGCTGGATGTTGGCCGACTTGACCACGCCGGACCATTTGACCAGGTCGGTCTTCAAATAAGCCTCGAACGCAGCGGGGCTGCCGGGTACAGCGGCGGTCATGCCGGCTGCGGCGTACGCAGCGCGGACCTCGTCGCTTGCCAGCGCCTTGTTGACCTCGCTCGCCAAGCGATCGACCACCGTACGCGGCGTGCCGTGAGGCGCCAGAAAACCCAGCCACTGATCGGCTTCGAAGGTCGGCGCTGCGGCTTCGGCCATCGTCGGCAGGTCTGGCAGCGCGGCAAATCGCTTCGCGCTGGTCACTGCCAGCGCACGCACTTTGCCGGCCCTGATTTGTGGCAGTGCGACGGTCATGTTGGCGAATTGGAAGTCTATGCGCCCGGCGATCTGGTCGTTCATCGCTGCCGGTGCGCCGGTGTAGGGAATGTGCAGCGCGTCCAGCCCCAGCAGCGACTTGAACAACTCGCCCGAGAGGTGCGCCGGAGACCCTATGCCCGCCGACGCATAGCTGATCTTGCCCGGCTTGGATTTCACCAGCGCGACCAGGTCCTTGACGGTGTTCAGGCCAGACGTCGGGCTGACCACCAGCACCGACGGCGCATATGCCACCAGCGCGACCGGGTCGAAGTCCTTGACCACATCGAAAGGCAGCTTGGCACGCAGCGCGGCATTGATCGTCAACGCACTGGTCGTGAAGACCAGCGTGTGGCCATCGGCCGGCGCTTTGACCACCAGGTCGGCACCGATCACGCCGCCGGCGCCGACCTTGTTGTCGATCACCACCGCTTGGCCGAGCGCGGCCTGCAGCCTGACACCGACCAGGCGCGCCGCGACGTCGACCAGACCGCCGGCAGGCCAAGGCACGACCACGCGCAAGGCTTTACTCGGGAACTCCTGGGCAGCAGCAGGCAGGCAGAACGGCAGGCTCAACAACAGCGCCAGCACGGGGGTCCAACAGGCTCGGTACAGCGATCGAATCATGGCGCGACTCTGGACAAGGTGTGGCCGACGGACATCCCTCAGGGGATCAACACCGGCTCGAAGTGGGTGAAGTCGCCGCAAACAGCTGCCGGATGTGCAGCAACTGGCGCGGCCTGCAGACGGTGATCTGGTTCATCGAACGGACGACAGCAGATTGTGCCGAAAGTTCGGTTCATGGTACCACTTGACCTGGTTGCCGCCGGGCTGGCTCAGCCGCAGGCCTCGCGGTGCCACCTTACACCGTCAAAACCGCTTGATGACTTCGATCAGCAGTCTCCTGCGGCGGCCCGGGTCGTCGCTGACGAGCGCCTGGTTGGCGCGGGCCATCCGCAAGTCCACCTGGGCATCGGTCAAGACCGTGAAACGAAAGCCCAGCGCTTGAGAGCTGAGGTGCGCCGACGTCGCCTCGATGTTCGCTGCGGGATTGCTGCGCACGCTCGCGCTGTCGGTCGACAGATAGACCTGCAGGTTGCCGATGCTTGGATCCAGACCCAAGCTCAACGGGCGACTCAGTTCCAAGCTGCCACCGAAGCCCTGATCGCCGGAGATGGTGGCCGACGGAAAACCCCGGCCAACACCACTGCCACCAAATGCCAGGCGTTCGCCGGCCAACAGCCTGTCCTTGCTGTACTGGCCGCTGGCGGTGAAGGCCAGAGTGAACTGATAGGGCAAGGCCTGGCTACGCTGCAGACCGAGGACGACCTTGTGGAATCGGGGGTTGAAACCCGGCGTCGAGGGCGGCTGTCCCTCCAGGGCCTGCAGCGCGTGGACGCCGCGCGCGAAGCCCAAGCTGACACTCTGCGTGCCATCCATCCACCCGTTCAAAGCCCATGCGCCGGCCAGGTCGAGCACGCTGGAGCGATCGTGCGTCAGCACGGCGCCCGCCAGCGTGGTCTTGCTGTCGTTGAGGGCCAGCCCGGCGTCCAGATAAACCGAACTGGCGCGCGAACGCTGCATCGCATAGCGCAAACGGGGCGCCAGCCCGACCGAGTTGCTCTGGATCTCTAGGCTCTCGAGCGTGCCGCCTGGTCTGGACTCGCTCAGCGTCCCGCCCAGGCTGAGCATCAGACCGCGACTTCCCAGCGCCTGGGCATAGCGGGTGACGACACTGCGGATACCCGACAGGCCATTCGATGTCACGCCGGAACCGGTGAGGCTGAGGTTGAGTTGCCCAGGGGTCTTCAAGGGTTGCTGCAGCGTGAGGCTGTAGTTCAGCGAATAGGGGCCGGTGCTTTGGGATCCGGTGTTGTTGCCCGTGAGCAGCTGCGATCCGCCGACAGGGCTGACGGTCAGCAGCAGGTCCGAGGTGCCGAGTTCCGCGCCTGGGCGCAGCACGGCAGCGGCCGATACCCCGGGCAGATCATTGATGATGAGCAGCACCCGCTCCAGGCCAGCCAGATCGAGCGGACGGACCGCCGACAAGTGACGCGCGAAGGTCGCCACGCGCTCGTTCATCGCCTCGTCCGGACCCTCGACAAAAACCTGCGACACGCGGCCCTCGATCACGTTGATCTTGAAAATGCCGTCCTTGACCTGCTGGGGCGGCAAGAAGACGCGCACCAGAAAGAAGCCTTGTTCGCGGTACTTCTGCTCCAATGCGCTGGCGGCATCGCGTAGCGCCGTCAGACCTAGCTTGCGGTTCAGCAGCGGCGCGAACAGCCCATCGATCTCAGCCTTCGAGAAATGTGTGGCGCCTTCGACCTCCACCCCAGCGACCGTGAACTCCAGTTCGTCGACCGCTTTGGGAACCGGCGATTTTTCCGGCGCCAGGATGCGCAGGTCGACC
Organism: Bordetella parapertussis; assembly: GCA_945878355.1. Classification (GTDB taxonomy): domain Bacteria; phylum Pseudomonadota; class Gammaproteobacteria; order Burkholderiales; family Burkholderiaceae_C; genus Pseudaquabacterium. Next base: position 14,670 of record CAMCTC010000105.1, read on the forward strand.
CTCGGCGTCGTGGGCAGCGGGTTGGCAATTCGCTCACGCGAAAGATTGAGCTGGTCGATTTGCCGCAGCTGCTCGGCACTGATGCCCGGCGCCGTCTGCGCCTGCACCGCGCAGCCCAGGCCCATCATCGCGACCAACAGACCCGCACGACTGGCCTTGGCACGAGCTGTCATCACTTGTCCTCCATCACGACCAGGTGGTTTTTGAGGCCGGACTCGACGCGCTGAAAATGGAAGCCGATCAAGGCGTCGTCTGGGTAATCGCGATGCAAGGCTCGCACCGCGTCGGCAGCGCCCGGGTTTTCGTCCTTGAGCAATGCGTAGGCCTCCATGTAGCGCGAATACAAAGGCGACGCGGCCTCTTCGTCGGTGACCGGGTTGTACAGGTCGACACCGGTGAGCTTGCCCTTGAGGATGACATTGCCAATCGGGCGGAAATAAAGCTCAGGGCATTGCGACACCACCGCATCAGTGCAGCAGATGCGTGTGCCGAAGTACTTGTTCACGCCCTCGGTGCGCGCCGCGGTGTTGACGGTGTCGCCGAGCGCGGTGAAATCCATTCGCGCGTGAGAGCCGAAATTGCCGATGACCGCAGGCCCCGAGTGCACGCCCAGCCGGGTGTGGCCTAGCGGCACGCCGGCGGCATTCTGGGCGATCCGGAAAGTCTCGGCAAAGGCGTCGAGTTCGAGTGCGCAGCGAACGGCGCGCGACACATGATCGGCTTGCGCCATTGGGGCATTGAAGATCGACATGATCGCATCGCCGATGAATTTGTCGACCATGCCGCCGTGGCGCAGAATGATCTCGCAACCCCCGTCGAGGTAGGCGTTGAGCGTGTCTGAAAGTTT
>CAMCTC010000106.1 GCA_945878355.1 Bordetella parapertussis
CGCCCCGTCGGTCAACAATCGCCGGACAACGTCAATCGCCTGAGGCTGAGACAGAGTCCGCTTGATTTGGTTTTGTGCTTCCATTCCGGAAGATAGGCTGTGCGAGAAAATTTGTCCAGCTATTTTTGTGGACCAAGGGCAGGCCTAGCCCCATCGAAGAAGAACCGGCAGGCCGGAACTGCTGCGCGCCAACAACGCGGAGACGATGCCCAGCGCTGCCCACATGCCCGTGCCCATGTCGACGATCGGCGGCCGGTGAATTGACCAGCTGGCGGACCAGCGACAGCGCAGGCGTTCTCATGCGCTGTTTGCAAAACTCACGCCGACGCTGTGCCAATGGCCTTGGCGGCCACGTCTGAGCCGATGTTGCCGCTGGCGCCGACCCGGTGGTCCACGACGATGGTCTGCTTCAGCTCTTTGCTGACCTGCTGTGCCAGCAAGCGCTCCACCGCATCGGTCGAAGCGCCGGGCGGATCGGGGACGACCAAACGCAGCGGCTGTCCCGCTGACCGCGCTGTCGACGCCTATCACCCATCAAATTCGAGGTTGTCGATCAAGCGCGTCGCGCCCAGCTTGGCCGCTGCCAGCACCAGCAATGGGGCACGGCCGGCCAGGTCACCCCTGCTGGGCACGAGCAGGTCACTGCGGCGGCGCACAGTCAGGTAATCGGGCTGCCAGCCGCGCGCACGCAGCGCGTCGGCCTGGGCAAGCTCGATGGCGGCGAGGTCGGTCGCGCCTGACCGCAGCGCGTTGGCGATCGCCTGCAGCGCCAGCGGCAGCGCCACCGCCTCGGCACGCTCGGTCGCACTGAGATAGGCATTGCGAGAAGACAGCGCCAGACCGTCGGCAGCGCGAACCGTCGGCGAGCCGATCACGCGGATGGGCAGCGCGAGCTGCGCGGTCATCTGGCTGATCACCATCAGCTGCTGGTAGTCCTTTTGGCCGAACAAGGCCACCGCCGGCTGCACGCAGTTGAAAAGCTTGAGCACCACCGTGCAAACGCCGGTGAAAAATCCCGGACGGAACTCGCCTTCGAGCAGATCGGCGATGGCCGCAGGCGGCGTGAGCTTGAAGGTCTGCGGCTCAGGGTAGAGCTCGGCCTCGTCGGGCGCGAAGACGATGTCGCAGCCTGCGCCTTCGAGCAAGGCGCAATCGCGCGCCAGCGTGCGCGGGTAGCGGTCGAAATCCTCGTTCGGCAGGAACTGCAGTCGGTTGACAAAGATGCTGGCAACGACAGGCGAGCCCAGCTGACGTGCCTGTCGCACCAGCGCCAGGTGGCCTTCATGGAGATTGCCCATCGTGGGCACGAACGCCGTGGTGGCAGAGCCTGCGAGCGCGGCGCGCAGTTCGGCAAGTGAGTGGATGACCCGCATGTCAGTAGGTGTGAACGCCGTCCTGGGGGAATGAGCCGTCCTTGACGGCAGCGACATAGCGCGTGATGGCCGACGCGATCGACCCGCCTTCGTTCATGAAGTTGCGGACGAATCGCGGCTTGCGGCCGCCGCCCAGGCCGAGCATGTCGTGCAGCACCAGCACCTGGCCGGCGGTGGCAGCACCGGCGCCGATGCCGATGGTCATCAACTCGGGGTTCTCGGCGCTCAACTCAGCGGCCAGCGCGCCAGGCACCATCTCGAGCACCATCATCGCGGCGCCGGCCTCGGCAAGCTCACGCGCCTCGCGCTTCATCAGCAATGCCGCGGCGGCGTCCTTGCCTTGCAAGCGGTAGCCGCCGAGCGCATGCACGCGCTGCGGCGTCAGCCCGAGGTGGGCGCAGACAGGGATGCCGCGTGCAACCAGGTGGGCAACGATCTCCGCGGTCCAGCCACCGCCCTCGAGCTTGACCATTCGTGCGCCGGCGCGCATCAACGTCACGGCGGCGTCCAGTGCTTGGCCCTTGCCGCCTTCGTAGCTGCCGAAAGGCAGGTCCGCGACCAGCCAGGCGGCTGTTTGCGCCCGAGCGACGCATTCGGTGTGGTACGCCATGTCGGCCAAGGTCACGGCCAGTGTGCTGCTTCGACCCTGCAGCACATTGCCCAGCGAGTCGCCGACCAGCAGCGTGTCGACACCGGCCTCGTCGAGCACTTGGGCAAAAGTGGCGTCGTAGCAGGTGAGCATGACGATCTTCTCGCCACGTGCTCGCATCTCGCGCAGCTTGGGCAGGGTCACCGCCGCGCGGCTTTGCGCTGTGCTGGGGCTGGTGTGGGAACTCATCGATCTATCCTTTCTGGCACCGCACCGGAGGGGAATACCTGAATGCCGCGATGCAGCATGCGCCCTCATTGTGCCCGTGGAATGTGCTGCGAGCGACGGACGGCTGCATGTGCCGAACGCAGTGGCAGGGCCACGCGCCAGCGCCTGAACGGCGCTGCTCGGCTCTCAAGCAAATGTGGCTTTGCCACTTTGCTTGATCCCCACGGGCGGCCGGCTTCGGCCGGCCTTGGGGCGCTCAGTGCGAAGCGAGCTTCAGGGCGCCTGGTCCAGGCTGGACACTTCGTTGCTGAGGGTGGTACGGCGCATGTCACGAACCTGCATCGGATCGTAGCGGCGAGCCCGGTGCATCGTGACGCGGTTGTCCCAGATCACCAGGTCCCAGGGCTGCCAGACATGGGCGTAGACGAACTGGCGCTGCGTCGCATGCTCGGTGAGGTCGCGCAGAAAGGCCCGCGCTTCTGGCACCGGCCAGCCTTCGATACCTCCGGCATGGCTGGCGAGATAGAGCGACAAGCGGCCAGTGACCGGGTGGCGCCTAACCAGGCGCTGGCGCACTGGCGCCCATTTTTCGCGCTCGGCATCGCTGAAGTCGTCAAAACCCAGGATGGCGCGCGAGAAGATCTGGCTGTGCGAGCAGATGAGGTCGTGGACCTCGCGCTGTGTCGCTTTGTCCAGCGCGTCGTAGGCCGCACGCATGTCGGCGAACTCGGTATTGCCCCCGCTAGCTGGAATCTTGCGCGCCGACAGCAGAGAATATTTCGCCGGCACCTGCTTGAACGAACTGTCCGAGTGCCAGAGTTGATTGCCAAGCCCGAACAAACGACGACGGTCGTCGCGCGCCAGCAGCTCGCCGTGCTTGTCGAGATTGGATATGTCGTTGACCTCCATGCTCACACGGCGATCCTGCGGCGCTGCAATGTCGCCAGTCGCCTGCTCGAGCGGCCCAAGCTGGCGACTGAACGCAATCTGCTGCTCGTCGTCGAGCCGCTGGCCCCTGAACACCAGCACGCCGAAGCGGTCGATGCCCGCATGGATACCGGCCACTTCATGGTCCGCCAGTCGACGGGTCAAATCAACGCCGGTGACGAGGCCGGCAAACAAGTGCTGGTGTGCTGCATCGACAGGCTCAATATGAACTGGCATGGTCACCATCAGTTTAGCGCGATCGCCAAGGAGTTAGCGACCTGCCAGGCCTTGATCGGCCGCCGCCATTCCGCGCCGATGCGGTCACGGCACCCAAACGATCAGCCACTCGCAGCCTGCGCTGGCGCCGCAGTCGACCGAGGGTTTTCACGCCTGCGTACACGCTGCGGGCTGGCATGATCACGATTGCGGGGTTGCGGCAGCAGCAGACATATTGAATATTAAATATACCCCCAGCGGTATTGACAACGATAAAATATCGTGCTATCCTCACTGCCAATTTTTTGCGCCGATATTTTGGCTGTTGTTTTTCAACCTTGTTTTTCACCCATATGGACATTATCGCGAGCAACAGTCTTGCCGCGCCTAGAGTCCATCTGAACCGAGTCAAGCTCAGCGCTATGATCCGCATGAGTTTCGGTCTCGGCAAGATCCCTGCCGCTTGAACAACCGCATCGCTGCGGACGGGCGCGATGACAGGCTGGCGCTGGCGAGATCTTGCAGGATCTAGATTTTTAATACAGATGAGAATTTAAATGACCCCAAATACCAAACTAACAACCATCATGGCCTCCGATGTTTGCGGTTACAGCAAACTGATTGGAGAAAATGAGCTTGCCGCCATCGTCGCCCTTCAGGAGTGCCGCAAAATCATGGACCCGCTGATCCAGGCGCATGGCGGGCGGATTTTCAACACGGCGGGCGATGCGGTGCTGGCAGAGTTCGACAGTCCAGTTGGCGCCATCGATTTTGCGATCAAGTGCCAGAACCAGTTTCATGCGAGAAACAAGCTGCCTGGCAAATTGACGATGCGCTGGCGCTTCGGCATGAATCTGGGCGAGGTCTATATCCTCGACAACGGCGATTTGCTGGGCGACGGCATCAACCTCGCAGCGCGGCTCGAGAGTATCGCGGACCAAGGCGGTGTGGCGGTTGGAGCTGAGCTCTACGGCGTCGTTCACCGCAAGATCAAGAATGTGACCTTCGAAGACCGCGGCGAAGTCGAACTCAAGAATATCTCCGACCCGATCCAGGTCTGGGCCATCAAGATAGAAGGCGCCACCCGCACTGTCACGGCGGCCAAAAAACAGGCTCCGGAAGTCAAGAATTACGCAAAAGAGATCGAGTTGCTTGAACGCAGTGCGGCTCGACTGGATGGCGAAGCGGCCTTCAAGCTTGGCAAGATCTACACCGACAAGACAAGCTCATCGTTCGATATCGAAAAAGCGATCAACTGGCTGTGGGCGGCCAGAGGGCTCAAGATCGCGAACGCAACCGACGAGTTGAACCGGATCATCCCGACATTGCCGAAGGACAAATGGCTGCAGGCCAAGACCAACGCCGAAGTCTTTCTGGACGACCTGCGGTGGAAAAGCGGCGCTCGCTAAGCGCCAGTTCAGCGAACACCGTCGGCGCCCAAGCACAGCGGCGCTGCGCTCATCAAGACACAGCCTCAAGCAAATGTGGCTTTGCGGCTTGATCCCCACGGGGGGCGGCCGGCTTCGGCCGGCCTTGGGGCGCTCAAGAGCTGGCCGATCAGCTCAAGGTCGCGATCAGCTTGTTGGTTCTGGCCAGTGACCCAGCGAGCTTGCAGATCACCATCCGGTCGAAGCTCGTGGCGAGCGCGGGATGCGCTGATCGCATCCTGACCAGCGAATCCTTGTGCAAGATGTAGACGCTGGACTGGACCACCGCCAGTATCGACGCTGTTCTCGCGCCGCCGGTGTAGAAAGCCATCTCACCGACCATCGCCCCTTTGCTCAGTTTCGCCAGCCTCAGTCGGGCATCGCCTATGACTTTGATGATGTCAAAGCTGCCATCGTCGACAAAATAGATCGCGTCGGACAGGTCGCCGTCATGGCACAGCGCTTCATCCTTGCTGACCTGCCTTGACTCGCAATAGCCGAGAAAGATTTCCCGATCGGCGTCGTCTGGCAAGAATTCGAAGCAAGAGTCTTCGAGATGGTCCTTATCTCCGTTGCTGATCAAGGCTTCTTCTGCGGCTTCAAGCGCGCGGTCGAGCGAAGGAAAGTAATGGATGTTCTTGCTCGCTGCGGCATCCAGCGAGATGGAGAGAAGGTCGTCCTTGTTGCTGCGCGAGTGAACGAAGTAGAACTGCAAGGCTCGGTCGCTGTAGCGGCGCAGGATGCGCTGGAACACGCCGATGGCCGAGCGGTCGACGCCGCTGGCGTCACTGAAGTCGAGCACGACGCCTTCGAGTTGGTCGATGTCCATGCCCTGGAACATCAGGTCGATCTTGCTCGCGGATCCAAAGAACACATAGCCGCTCAAACGGTAGATCACGGTCTTGTGCCCGCTGGCTCTGATGGCTTCCACCTGGTGACTCGCGCGGACCACCGAGCTCGATAACAAGGACAAGTCAGTCACCAGACTGGTCAGTGGAAAACGGCTGTAAGTGACGACGAAGATGACGCAGGCCAGCACCAAGCCGGCGCCAAAACCCACAAGATAGCCGTAGTTCGCGACCAGGCCGAGGATCAGCGCGATCTGCGCCAGTTCAAGCCTGGACGCGACGCGGCGTTGGTCCCAAAGCCACTGCTTGATCATGTTCAGGCCCAGGTAGAGCACCAAGCCCCCCAGCGCCGCCTTGGGCACGTAAGCGATGGCGCCGCCTGCGCCGAACAACACCGCCAAGCAGATCAGCGCGGCGATGACGCCGGCGGTCGCGCCGCCGCCAACCTTCTGATTCAGCGTCGTCCTACCGATCGAGATGATGCCGACAAAACCACCCAGCACTGCAGCAACACCAGCTGACGCGGCGTGGGTCTTGAGCACATGATCAAGGTCGAACTCTTTTTGATAGTTCAGCTCCAGGCTTGCCAGCGACAACAGGATTGTCAGCAATCCGACAAAGCTCACCACCAGCATCGATGGCAGGTACTGCAGCAGTATCTTGAGGTGCGCGACGCTGAAGTCCAGCGCCCAGGGCGGTTGCCATGACATGTCCTGGAGCCCGGCGAAGAACCAATCTTCACGACGGCACCATTCTGGGTCGCAGAGTTCGCTCGCCAGCCCTAGATTCGCTGCGACCGTTGCGACGACCATCACCAGCGGAATCAACAGCGCGCTGGAGATGCGAGACGCCAGCGAATACAAGGTCGCCACCACCGCAATGCCGAACAGCAGTTCCGGCCGATAGGGATTGGCGATGAGCTTGTTCAGTCCAGCCAGCGTGAGCGGCGTCTCAGAGATGATGTTGAGCGCACCGCTGCACATCAGCCAGCCGGTCGAGGCCAGAAAGCCCGCCATGACCGAGAACGGGATGTAGCGAACCAGGCCCGAGAGCTTGAGCCTGGGCAGCGCGTAGAACGCCAGTGCACAAACCAAAGTTGTGACAAAGATGGCCTCCATAGCGAGGTTCAGGTTCGCCGACCCGGCCTGCCCCGCAGCGCCCAATGAGACCGGGCTCGCATCCAGACGCAGGCCCAGGCTCGAGGCCTGAGACAGCCCGAGCGATCCCAGCGCTGCCATCGTGCCGGCCATCACCGATATCGTGTTCGAATCCGGGCCGCTGATGAACGTGCCCTCTTCCGAGAACATGCCGAACAGCGCACCGATGATGGCGGTGATCAAGGCCACCGTGATGCCGAAACCCACGTACCCGACCAGCGGCCCCGAGAACAGCAGCGCACCGTAGGAGATCGAATAGATCACCGCACTCAGGCCAACGATCGCACCTGCCGAGGTCTGGCGTGCCAGCGTCGCAATGTTCATTCGCAGCAACCGGTACTGTCAGGCGAAGAACGCGGCAACAGACAGTGCCAGCGCGTCATTCGAATCGACGAACTGCAATGGATTGGCCTTGCATTGCTGGCGCATGCCGATGGGGATTTCAGTGCAACCGAGGATGATGATCTCGGCCCCGCGCTCGACAAGCAAGGCGGCGGCCTCGGCGAAAACCGCCTCAGCCTCGGGCAATTTGTTGGCCTTGATCAGCGCGATGCCTGGCGAGACCAGGCGCTCGAACTCCTCGTCGGTGGGCGTGAGCACGGCAAAACCCATGTCTTTGAGGGTGCTGCGGTACATCCCCATCTGATGGGTCCCGAAGGTCGACAAGACGCCCACCGTCTTCACGGCGGGATTCTTCTTGTGCACCTGCTCAGCGCTGGCTTTGACGATATGAAACACCGGCACTGCGGAGGCGGCGACCATCTCCTCGTACCAGCGATGCGCGCTGTTGCATGGAATACAAATGGCCCCGACGCCGGCCTGGCTGAGGAACTTTATCCCTTCGAGCAATTTCGGCAGCGGCGATGCACCCTTGCCGAGGATGCTCTGCGTGCGATCCGGGATCGTGCAATCGCCGTAGAGCAACACAGGAATGTGCGCCTGGTCAGTTTGTGCCGAAGTGTTTTCCACCAGTTTACTGAGGAAATCAGCCGTCGCCAAAGGACCCATGCCGCCCAACACACCTAGAAAATTTTTCATCGACCCTCCCGTAGCATCAACAACTCTACAACTTTACCTGCTTAAAAACATAAACATCAACTTCAATCCTATCATTACTAGAAATGCGTAAGCCGTAAGGATGACGGCAACAAGCGCCGGCTATCGAGGATTGGATAGGTCCGGCAGGACGAGGCCCGGACACCGAAGCGCGTGCAGTGCGTCCGCTTTTGCGCAAGCTTCGGCTTGGAAGCAGGTGCTAAGCTCATTGCCCCCTTGTCCGGAACGGCGCTGGCCTGCAGCGCCGTCCATCACTCTGGAGCTTCCATGCCCGGCCTGTTGCCCAATGTCGACCCCGATGGTCTGCTCGAGTATTCGGTGGTCTACACCGACCGCGCGCTCAACCACATGTCGCAGAAGTTCCAGGGTGTGATGCGCGACATCTCGGCCCTGCTCAAGACCGCTTACGGCGCCCATTCGGCTGTGGTCGTCCCCGGCAGCGGCACCTTCGGCATGGAAGCCGTGGCGCGTCAGTTCGCCACAGGCAAGAAGTGCCTGGTGATACGCAACGGTTGGTTCAGCTACCGCTGGACCCAGATCTTCGAGATGGGCCAGATCCCGGCCGAGTCGATCGTGCTGAAAGCGCGACGCGTCTCGAATCAACACCAAGCGGCTTTCGCGCCAGCCCCCATCGCCGAGGTCGTGGCGGCGATCCACGACCAGCGCCCCGACCTGGTGTTCGCGCCGCATGTAGAGACTGCCGCGGGCATGATCCTGCCCGACGATTACCTGCGCGCAGTTGCGGACGCAGTGCATGCGGTGGGTGGCTTGTTCGTGCTCGACTGCATCGCCTCTGGGGCGATCTGGGTCGACATGGCGGCCATCGGCGTCGACCTGCTGGTCAGCGCGCCGCAAAAAGGCTGGAGCGGACCGCCCTGCTGCGCGCTGGTGATGCTCAGCGAAGCAGCGCGGCTTCGCATCGACGCCACCACCAGCACCAGCTTTGCCTGCGACCTGAAAAAGTGGCTGCAGATCATGGAGACCTACGAAGCCGGCGGCCACGCTTACCACGCCACGCTGCCGACCGACGCGCTGACGCGGATGCGCGACGTGATGCAGGAGACCCAGGCCCGGGGTTTCGAGACCGCTCGCGCGCAGCAACAAACGCTGGGCGACGCCGTGCGCGCTCTGCTGGCGCGCAAGGGCTACAAGAGCGTCGCAGCACCCGGCTTCCAGGCGCCGGGCGTGGTCGTGAGCTACACCGATGACGTCGGCCTGAGCAGCAGCAAGACCTTCCTGGGTCTAGGCCTGCAGACCGCCGCCGGCGTGCCGCTGCAGTGCGACGAGCCGGCCGACTTCAAGACCTTCCGCATCGGCTTGTTCGGGCTCGACAAGCTGGCCAACATCGAGCGCAGCGTCGAGCATCTGGATCGGGCGCTCGATCAGGTCGCGCAGCCGCTGGCTGCAGCGGCCTGAAACACGCCGCGCGGGCCCGTCACAGGCGCCGCGCGGCCAAGCCCTCGAGAGGGCACAGGCCTCAGGTGACGGATTGAGCCTCGTCTGACCTTGCCCGACTTCGGGCGGGATATCCGTGGGCGGCAGTTCCGACCTGCCGGCCGATGCGGTCCAGCGTCAGCTTCATGGTGTCTCCTGCTGATTTTTGATGTCAAGATGGCGCGCCGCCCACCAGCCCGCCACGGCATCGCGCGCTGCCGCATCCAGGTGCAAGCCGAGCTTGCTGCGGCGCCACAGCACGTCCTCGGCGCTGCGCGCCCATTCGTGCTCGTACAGGTAATCGAGCTCGACCTCGAACAAGCCGGGCGCGACCTCGGCGCCTAGGCCTTCGGCCTGCAACAGCATCAGCAAGCGGCTGCCGTAGGCCTTGGCCCAGCGCGTGCGCAAAGCCTGCGGCAACTGCGGGTGGCGTTCGGCCAGCGCCGCGATGAATCGCAACATGTCTTGGTCGGGGCGCTGAGGCTTGCCGATCCAGTCCGACAGGTCGCCGCCCGGAAACAGTGCCGACTCGGTCCAGGCCGGTGCCTGCACACCCAGGCGCTGCACCAGTTGGTCGGCTGCTTCTTCTGCCAGCTTGCGAAAGGTCGTGAGCTTGCCGCCCCAGACCGACAGCAGGCAGCTGGAACGGTCTTCGTCGAACTCGAGCAGGTAGTCGCGCGTCACCGCGGAAGCATCGCCAGAGTCGTCGTCGAGCAGCGGCCGCACGCCCGAATAACTCCAGACCACGTCGGCCGGACGCACCGGCTTGGCGAAGTAGCGGCTGGCCTGGTCGCAGAGGTAGCCGATCTCGTCGTCATCGATTCGCGCGCTGTCGGGCGCGCCCGAAATCTCGACATCGGTGGTGCCGATCAGCGTGAAATCGCCCTCGTAGGGGATCGCAAAGATGATGCGCTTGTCCGGGTTCTGGAAGATGTAGGCATGGTCGTGGTCGAACATCTTCTTCACGACGATGTGGCTGCCCTTGACCAGCCGCAGCGAACGCGCGCTCTTCACGCCCGCCCGGTCGCGCAGGAACTCGCCGGTCCAGGGCCCGGCGGCATTGACCAGCGCGCGGGCCTGCACCTGCAATGGCTCGCCGCCGGCGGGTTGCAGCGTGGCGAGCCAGCCGCCGGCACTGCGCTCGGCACGCTCGCAGCGGCAACGCGTCAGGATGGTCGCGCCGCGCGCTGCGGCGTCCACTGCGTTGAGCACCACCAGCCGTGCGTCGTCGACCCAGCCGTCGCTGTACTCGAAACCGCGGGTGTACTCGGGCTTCAGCGGCGCACCGGTGGCATGGCGGCGCAGGTCGAGCGTGGTGCTGGCAGGCAGCCACTCACGCTTGGCCAGGTGGTCGTAGAGGAACAAGCCTATGCGAACCATCCAGACCGGCCGCATCGAAGCGTCGTGCGGCATCACAAAGCGCAGCGGCCACATGATGTGCGGCGCGCTCCTGAGCAGAAGCTCACGCTCGGCCAGCGCCTTGCGCACCAGGCCGAACTCGTAGTACTCGAGGTAGCGAAGCCCGCCGTGGATCAGCTTGGTCGACGCCGACGAGGTGTGTCGGCCCAGATCGTCCTGCTCGCACAGCACAACCTTCAGACCCCGACCGGCCAGGTCTCTCGCAATGCCCACGCCGTTGATGCCGCCTCCCACCACCAGTACGTCACAAGACATGGTTGGCGCCGCTGCAGCGCCTTTGACTGGCTGGATCAACATCTTCTCCTGGGCATCGATGCACCGTATTGTGGCGAAAACAGTTCGTATGATTTTCGCTTTATGGAAACTTATTTTCGCTTTTGCTCCTTTCAAGTCAAACCAGTGCAGATGCACTCATCGCTTTTCCCTGACCCTGGGCGACCTGACATCGCTTAACCTTGGTGGATCACCCTCCAACCCTGCCCGTGAACACCTTGACACCCAACCCTCGCCAGGCCGGCGTGATCGAAACCGTTCGCGAGCTCGGGTCGGTCAGCGTCGAGGCCTTGGCCGAGCGCTTTGGCGTCACCTTGCAAACCGTCAGGCGCGACGTCAAGCTGCTGTCGGACGCGGGGCTGGTAGCGCGCTTTCACGGCGGTATTCGGCTGCCGGGCAGCACCACCGAGAACCTGGCCTACCGCCAGCGCCAGGCGCTCAACGAGGAGGCCAAGCGCCGCATCGCCCGAGCGGTGGCGCGTCAGGTGCCCGACGGCTGCAGCCTGATCCTCAACATCGGCACCACCGTCGAGGCGGTGGCGCGCGAGTTGCTGCAGCACCGGGGCTTGCGCGTGATCACCAACAACCTCAATGTCGCCGCCTTGCTCAGCGACAACCCCGATTGCGAAGTGATCGTCGCCGGCGGACTGGTTCGCAGCCGCGACCGCGCCATCACCGGCGAGGCCACGGTCGAGTTCATCGCCCAGTTCCGGGTCGACATCGGCTTGATCGGCATCTCGGGCATCGAGTCCGACGGCACGCTGCGCGACTTCGACTACCGCGAGGTCAAGGTCGCGCAAGCCATCATCCGCGCCAGCCGCCAAGTCTGGCTGGTGGCCGACCACAGCAAGTTCAACCGCCCGGCGATGGTCGAAATGGGCCGGCTGGACCAAGTCGACAAGCTGTTCACCGACAGCCCCCCGCCCGCCAGCTTCAACCCCTTGCTGAGCGAGGCCGGCGTGGCCTGCGTGGCTTGCGTGAAGCCGGACAGCACCCCATCCGACCCAGGAGACCCGATATGAGCTTCATCCTCGCCTTAGACCAAGGCACGTCCAGCTCGCGCAGCATCGTGTTCGACGATGCCGGACAGATTGTCGCGATGGCGCAGCGCGAGTTCCGCCAGATCTACCCCCAGCCCGGCTGGGTAGAACACGACCCCGAAGAGATCTGGCAGACGCAGCTTGCCACCGCCCGCGAGGCCATCGCCAAGGCCGGGCTGGCCGCGCGCGACATCAAGGCCATCGGCATCACCAACCAGCGCGAGACCACCGTGGTCTGGAACCGCCGCACCGGCCAGGCCATCCACAACGCGATCGTCTGGCAAGACCGGCGCGGCGAGCCGCTTTGTGCCCAGCTGCGGGAGCTTGGCAGCGCCGAGCAGATCCGGCGCAGCACCGGGTTGGTGGTTGACGCCTACTTCTCGGCCACCAAGATCCGCTGGATCCTCGACCATGTCCAGGGTGCGCACATCGCCGCCGCCCATGGCGACCTGGCCTTTGGCACGGTCGACGCCTGGCTGCTGTGGAAGCTCACCGGCGGCCGGGTCCATGCCACCGACGTCAGCAACGCGTCGAGAACCATGCTGTTCGACATCCGCCACAACGTCTGGGATCACGAACTGCTCAAACTGCTGCACGTGCCCGACAGCCTGCTGCCCGCAGTCCACCCCAGCAGCCATGTCTACGGCGAGACCGACGCCGCGCTGCTGGGCGCATCGATCCCGGTGGCCGGCATGGCAGGCGACCAGCAGAGCGCGCTGTTCGGACAAGCTTGCTTCAAGGCCGGACTGGCCAAGAACACTTACGGCACCGGCTGCTTCATGCTGATGCACACCGGTGACCAGTTCAGGCTCAGCGAAAACGGGCTGATCACCACCGCCACCGCCCAGGTCGGCGGCGCGCCCGGGGCGAGCGGCGCAGCGCCTGACTCCCGGCCCGACGGCCGGCCCGACGGTCGCCCCAACTGCCGGCCCGAATTCGCGTTCGAGGGCAGCGTGTTCATCGGCGGCGCGGTGGTGCAGTGGCTGCGCGACGGGCTGCACGCGATCAAGGCCAGCAGCGAAGTGCAAGCGCTGGCCGAGAGCGTGCCCGACGCCGGCGGCGTGATGTTCGTGCCGGCGTTCACCGGGCTGGGCGCGCCTTACTGGGACGCGCAGGCACGCGGCGCGATCGTCGGCCTGACCCGCGGCAGCACGGTGGCCCACATCGCCCGCGCCGCGCTCGAGAGCATCGCTTTCCAGAGCGCTGCTCTGCTGCTGGCGATGAGCCGCGACGCCGCCGGTTCTGGCGGATCGGCGAAGCCGCTGGCGGTCAGCGAGCTGCGGGTCGACGGCGGCGCCTGCGTCAACGACTTGCTGATGCAGTTCCAGGCCGACCTGCTGGGCATCCCGGTGGTGCGGCCCAAGGTGGTTGAGACCACCGCGCTGGGCGCGGCCTACCTGGCGGGGCTGGCCACCGGCGTTTGGCGCAACCTCGACGAACTCGAGGCGCTGTGGCAAGTTGAGCGCCGCTTCCACCCGACGCTGCCGCGCGATCGTGCGCAGGAGTTGATGGCCGGCTGGGCGCGGGCTGTGCGGCAGGCCACCGCGACCTGACCGCGTCAGCGCGCACCGGGCCGGAAGTTCACCGCCGGGCTGCGGCCTGTTGATCAGACTCGTCTGTAAGGCTTGTTTATTTGACACGCTCATCTTACCAGTTAGTGAACGGCTACCCGAGCTGTTTTATCGCCAGCAAGGCCGTGATCCGCGCCCGCACCTCGCGCATCACGGCTTCGGCAGCAACGTCTTTTTTTCTCGCCAGGTGAACCCGCAAGTCAAGCGACTTCATTGGGTTCGACAAGACCACGCTGGCCGACCTGCGACCAGGCCTCGAACAGCTAAACCTTGACCTGCGTGGACAGCGGGCAGCAAACCATCAGGCCGGCCTCGCTGTTGTAGATCGCTGGGTCCATCATCAATGCGGGGCGGCGCCCCGACACGGCATACCCGCCGGGGATGCCCGCATCGATCTGTCGCCTTCTGGCCGCCAACAAAGCCTGTTTGGGCATCGATCAGTGCCTGCTGCTCATGAGAAACAAAACGTTCCGCATTGTGGAATGACCCAAGTTCGGTCGTTTCTCCGCGAACGCCGGGCGCCGACAGAGGCCTGGGATGCTCTCTCGAGTAAATGTGGCTTTGCCACTTTGCTTGATCCCCACGGGGGGCGGCCGGCTTCGGCCGGCCTTGGGGCGCTCAATGACTTCGCCCCGAGGTTCAAGCACAAGTCCGCACCGCCGGCGCCGCCCACCAGCGCCGCAAGCTTGCGCAAGCTTGGGCAAGACAGCCCACGTACATTACAAATTGAGTTGCTTGAAAAGCCTAAATTGATAAAAACGCATCCAAAACGTTAGGACTGATTAAAAAACACAAATCAACATCAAATAACTTTCGACAAATCGCCACAACAATCAGGTCAAGTCAACATGAAACTACCAAAATATCTTGAAAGAACAGCGGTCGCGCTCGCGCTCGGCTGCGTCATCATCAGCTCCAGCTTCGCGCAAAAAAGCACAGAGCCCGTGCTCAATGAGCACAAGGCTTTGATCGAAAAACTCGCCAAAGACGCTGACGCCGTCGACCAGGCTGCCACAGCCAAAGCCAAAGAGGCAACAGCCCCTGAACGAGTCGCCAAGACCGCCGAGGAACGCGAGGCCGCGCGCCAGGCCCGTCGTGCGGCAGCAGCAGCAAACACCGCAGAGGCAAACCCCGAAGTCAAGGCCGAAAGGGCCAAACACATTGCGGCAATGAAAGCCGAACGCGTCGCGCTCAGGGAGGCCCGGGCAGCGGTCAAGGCCGCCGAAGAGGCCCATGCCAAGGCTGACAAAGCCGCCGCAGCCGCGAAAACGGCAGGCGTTGTCGCAGCCGTCAGCGCCAGCCCGGCCCTCGGTGCCGACTTCAACGCCGGCATGCTCAAGGCCCACCTTGATGTGCTCGCCGCCATGCAGCAAGAGATGGCCAAAGTCAAGACCGCGGCAGACGCCACAGCGTTTGTGCAGAAGTCCAGTGCCCTTGTGGCCAAGGTCAAAGCCAGCGCCGATCGGATGAGCACGGCGATGCATGGCGCCGCGCAATCGGGCGTCAGCACCGACGCCAACAAGGCTGCCGAGGCGATGCTCGACCAAATCGGCGCCAAGAGCGGCGAAGTCGAGGCCGAAATGCAGCGGATTGAAAAGCTGTATCCGAACAGCAGCGCGGTTTTCGCCAAGCTCAGAAGCTGAGCGCCAGCGGTCACCCTCCGTCAATTCAAGGAAATCGACATGTCAAAAAGAACTACACCGACCAAGCTGGGCCTGGGCCTGCTGGTCGCCCTCACACTGAGCACGGTCTCGATGAGCGCCCATGCTGGCTGCAAGTGGTACGACGCCAAGTGCTTGGCGAAGGAGGCACGTGAGAGGGTCGAAGCAGCCGCAAATGCGGCAAGGGCTTTGGCTGAACAGCAAGCCGCCGCCGCCAGAGC
>CAMCTC010000107.1 GCA_945878355.1 Bordetella parapertussis
GCGAAACCCAGACCACCGGCCAGCATGTCTATCATCATCGGCATGCAGGTGGCGCTGCTGCGGGTGGCAAGAGCCAGCGCAAACGGGCCACGCAGCGCGTGCAACGTGCCACCCAGGCTGGCCTCGGATCGCTTCCAGATCACCAGCACGGCCAAGACCAGCACCAGCACCGATGCCAACGCGAACGTCAACACAAAAGCCGTCATCGCCTCCAAGGACCCCATGCCTGTCTTGGCCAGCTGCGACGCGCTCATGCACACCAGCACCAGCGGCAGCGGGTAGTTGAGCCAGCGCGTCAGCGATTGGCAGCTCTGGTAGACGGTGTCGAGCGAGTTGGTCAAAGCATCCGACACCCGGCCTGGGACCTGGCTCACCGCGAAACCGAACAACAACGCAAACACCAAGGCCTTGAGCGTCTCGCCGCCGGCCAGCGCGGCGAAGATGTTGGCCGGAATCATGCTCAGCACCACCTCGCTGATCGTCACCGGTGGCTTGGGCGCAGCGTCCACTGCCTTGAGCGACATCGCGGTGTCGCTGCTCTTGAGGTCGGCACCGACGATCTGGCCGAAAGACTGCAGTTTGGCGGGTGACAGGTCAGCCCCCGGGCGGGCCAGCATCAGCGAGAACACGCCCACGGCTGCGGTCAGCAACGCGAACACGACAAACACGACCGCGACCCGACCCAGGATGCGGCTGGCGCCGCCTTCCTTGAGCAGGCGCTGCAGGCTGAAGACGATCGCCGAGATCATGAAGGGCAGCACGATCATCTTCAGCAGGTCGACATAGACATCGCCGACGACGGCAAGATGCCTGCTGACGTCGGGTGCCATCACGCCGAGGGCGAAACCCAACGCCAGGCTGCCGATGATCACCCAGGGGTTGATGGCCAGTGCCAACAGGGATTTGAGGTTCATGGCTGGTGCTCTTGCGTTTTGCTTATTGCTCGAGAGCACGCAACACGCGGTCGATGTCGAGTTTGTCGCTGCGCTGGGCCAAGTACACGTTGATGAAGTTCATCAGTGCCATGTCGCCAATGTCGACGACGATGCCCAGCGTGTCCTCCATGTCCTTGAAGGTCACGGTGCGCAAGGTCAGCGCAACAGCCGGATCGCTCTTGAGCAGGCGCTTGATCTCGAACTCGTCACGGTATGCGGCCGTGACCTCGCCGCTACGAACTGCCTTGACCACTTCGGGCCAACTGGCGTAAGCCTTGATCGTGGCTTTCGGGAAGCTCTGGATCGCGAAATCGGCAAATGACGACTTGGCGATCACGCCGATCGACCCCTTGAAGCCGCGCACGACCTCGGGCACGGGACGGTCGCGGGCGAGCTGGGCAAAAGCCACCCGGTTGAGCGCCAGCGCATGCTTGAGCGACAGGTAAGGGTCGGAGAACTGCACACGCTGCGCCCGGGCCAGCGTGCGCGAAAGCTTGCTGATGCCGACATCGGCTTCGCCGCGGGCGACGATGTCGACCACGTCGTTGAAGCTGTTGGCACTGCGGTTGAAGCGAACGCTGACCTTGAGCGCGCGGCCGATGTCCTCGGCCATGTCGACCTCCAGACCCGTCAGCTTGCCGTCTTTCACATAGAAGAAGGGCGGCGTGTCCACCCCGAGCATCGCCACCACGAGTTCGCCCCGGTTGACAATACGGGCAATGTCGGGCGCCAGCATGCGGCCATCGGCCACCCGCACCAGCGAACTCCGCACCGCCGCCGGCGCGACAGGATGCAAGCTGGCTGAAGCGGCCGCGGCAGCAGACCGCGCAGCGGGCTGAACCGCACCAGCCGGTAAAGCGCCGCTCAGCAGCAGGCTCAACGCGCCAGCCCTCAGCGCAGCGCGCGCCAGGTTAGCGAAGAACGGTTTGAACAGCATCATCACGCGACAGCCTTGAGTAGAACTTCGGTCACCGGGGCGGCGCCGCGCCAGTGGGCACCGGCACGGCTGGTGCTGCGGGAAGGGTTGGCAAGGTCGGCACCGCGGGCAATGTCGGCACTGTGGGCAAGGTCGGCACCGTGGGCAAAGCCATGCCGACCGGCCCGCCAGAAGCGCGGGGCGCCGGTGCGGTTGCAGGCGGCCACTGCCTGCCGATCTGCACCCCCAGGAAGAACAGCAAGCCCATCAGCAGCAGCAGGCTGATGGCACCGACCCAGGCCAAGCGCCGGGTCATCGAGAAGCGGATTTCCAAAAGAATCTCCTGGCAGCATCAGGGCACCATCACGGTGAACTGACCGGGTACGTTGATCGAAATGACACCGCCCCACATGCACATCAGCTTCGAGCTGTTGCCCAGCGCCGGCATGTTGCCGATCAGCACGGTGGGTGCGCCCGGCAACCAGGGCGCGGTGGTCATTGGAATACAGGGCATAGGCACCAGCACGCCGAGCGCGGCAGCGGTCGCCGCCGCCACCATCGGGTTGGCCATCGACTGGCACATCACGAACGGCATCACATTGACCATCGGCTTGTTGTCCATGATGTTGGCCGCGGGCATGCCGGTCATCACGAGGTTCAACGGCAGCACCATCAAGGTGCCCGGCGCCACGCCGAAAGTGCACTGCGTCATCGCGCCCCCACAGACCTGTTGCCCCATTTCTCACCCCTTGAACAGCGATTCCAGCCTGACCAGCAGGCTGGGGGTGGCGGCACCTGGCGCCAGGCGGCGACCCTCGGCGTCGAAGCGTTCGGGCGGCGCAAGCGGCTTGCCCTTCTGGTAGGACTGCTCCTCCATCATGCGGCCATCGGGCCAAAAACGGCGTACCGGGCCGTGTAGCAGGTTGGCACGGTAGCTCATCACCTGCACCACGGTGCCGGCGCCGTCGTAGTCGGTGGACTCGCCGTCGAGCAGGCCCTGGCGATACTGCGATCGGCGCACGACCCGGCCTTCGTGAAAAAAAGTCGCGACGCCGTCGATCTGGCCCGCGCGCATGCGCAGCTGGGCGCTGACCTGGCCGGCCTGGTCGTACATCACCGAGGCCCCTTCGGGCAGGCCGGCGACAAAGTACTGCTCGGCCAGGCAACGACCGTTCTGCCAGGTGCGGGTCAGACCTTCCTGGCGGCCCAGCCGGTAACCAGCTTCCTGCACCAGCGCGCCGTTGTCGTCGTGCAGTCGCAGCAGGCCGTCGAGCTGACCGTCGACATAGCTCGCGGACATCAGCGGCTGACCCTGCGGGCCAAAGCGCCGCATCTCGCCGTGCAGCACACCGCCGCGCATCGCTGTGCTGGCCAGCAAGCGGCCTTGCGCATCCCGCTCCTCGACCACGGTCGACGCGGCCGAAGCACCCGCGGTCGTGCCGGCGGTCGCGCCGGCGGTCGTACCAGCGGGCACGACAGGCTGCTGCAGGGCTTGGGCGACAGGAGCGGTGGTCATCGCAGCGGGCTCAATTGATCTTCACCAGACCGCCCTTGACCGTGAGCATGCCGCCCCCGTCAACCGTCTGCGTCGCCGAAGCCTTGCTGTTGATCATCAAGCCCTTGTTGTCCAGGGTCGTGCCGGCCTCGTTGGTCAACCCGGTACCGGCCTTGTTGGTCAGTGCGGTGCCGGCCTTGTTGGTCAACGCAGTGCCCGCCTCGTTGGTCAGCGCAGTGCCAGCCTTGTTGGTCAGCGCAGTGCCAGCTTTGTTGGTCAGCGCGGTACCGGCCTCGTTGTCAACCGTGGTGCCGGCCTTCACCGCAACATCCTTGGCAGACTTGAAGCTGATGCTGCCGGTGACATCGAACAACAGGTCGCCGGTCACCTTCAAGGTGTAATTTCCCGTCACCTCATGGGTGAAGTCGGCCTCGTTGGTGTGGGTCTCGTTGCCCGTGATGGTGAGCGCGCGAACACCCTTGACGGTATGGGTCTCGTTGCCGGTCTTGACCGCCACGGTGCGGTCGCCTTTTTCAATCGTGTGGGTTTCGGCGCCTGCGGTCAGCGTGGTGCTGAGATCGTTCTCGATCTCGATCTTCATGTCCTTCTGGGCGTGGAGGTAGAACTCCTCGGAATCCTTCTTGTCCTCGAGCCGTATCTCGTTGCCAGCAGTGCCTTGCTTGGACGACTTGGTGCGGATCACGGTCTGGGTCTGGTTGGCGGGCAGCGTGACCGGCGTGGCATGGGTGCCGTTGTAGACGCAACCGGTGACGAGCGGCTGGTCCGGGTCGCCGTCGATGCAGCTGATCACCACCTCCTGGCCCACGCGCGGCAGGAACAGGCTGCCAAATCCTGCACCGGCCGCAGCCTGAGACACCCGCACCCAACAAGAGCAGGTGTCGTCCTTCTTGCCCAAGCGGTCCCAGTGGAATTGAACCTTGATGCGGCCGTTCTTGTCGGACCAGATTTCTTCGCCGCTGGGACCGACGACCACTGCCGTCTGACTGCCAGCCACTCTGGGCCTCGGCGCAACCCTGGGCGCGCGAAACGGCACCGTGGCCGCGAAAGCTTCGAAGTGGTTCAGGTAGACGCCACCGCGCGCGGTGTGGTGGACCCGGCGCAGCACATGGCTGGCGTTGAGCGCGGCCAGGAAATGTCCTGACAGCGTGAACTTGGTGCCGGCAGCGAAACCGTAGGCATAGCCGTCCCCGCGCAACACCTTGCTGTCGATCTGGCTGGCCTCGAGTCGCAGCTTGGCCAGCGCCGTGCCCTTGGCGGCGGTGGCGTACTTGCCGGGCCAGTCATAGACCTCGCCGTCTCCGGCACTGCCAGCCGAGGTGCCGAGCAGCGCGGTGGCCGGGTTCAGCGGGTCATAGTCATCGACCACATGGGTCTTGGTCACGAGCCTGTTTTCGACCTCCAGCGTGGCGATCGTGTCGATCATTCGCAGCGGCCCGGACTCGGGGAAGAAGCGAACCGCGTCGCTGCCGGTGCACGCCAAGTGGGCGGAGCTGGCGTCGGCCAGCACCATCGTGTGGCTGCCGGAGGCGAAGGTGAACCAGTAGAAGATGCCGTTGTCCTCCATCAGACGCGAGATGAAGTCGAACCCGGTCTCGTCGTACTGCACGCAGTAGTCCAGCGCCGTGTAGGTGCCGGTGAGCTTGTCGCTGACGGTCACGCCGGCGGCGGTCAGCACCGCCTTGACGATCTCGGGAACGGTCTTGGTCTGGTAGATCGCGCGGTCGCGCGCCAGCGTCAGCAGCCAGGCGGTGGGCACCACATCGGCGCTGTAGTAAGACAGACCGTTGTTGACACCGGTCTGCACAAAGCGCGAGGCGATGCCGTTGAAGTGGCGGGTCGGCCCATCGGTGACCGTCAGCGTGACCGTCACCGACTTGCCGATGATGTTGGCGGCCACCAGCGCGTTGTCCTCGCTCTGCATGTGCAGCGTGAGCTTGAACAGCTCGGAGATCCCCTCACTGGCCTCCATGTCGACGAGCAACAGCTTGTCAGCGCCCAGCGGTGTGGTCACCTTCATGAAGCTCGACAGTGCGAAGTCGGTTCTCACAGCCGCTTCGCCCCCGCTGCCGGATCGCTGTCGAAGCGAAAGCCGAAACGACCGTCAGCTTGCAGCAACAGCGTGACCGCATCGAAAGTGTCGGCCATCGCCAGCCGCTCGAGCAACTGGGTGGCTAACTCCGGCAGCACCGATTGGGTCAGGATGAAGTCGACATTGCGCGCACCGCTGTCGACCTCGGTGCAGCGACCGGTGATCGTGCTGACCACCGCATCGTCCCACAGCAAGCGCGCATGGTGGTTCTCGGCAAATCGCTCGGCCAGCTTGCGCAGCTTCAACTCGACGATGCGCCGCACCTGGGCGTCGCCAAGCGGGTAATAAGGCACAAGCACCAGCCGCCCCAGAAATGCCGGGCTGAACTGGCGCAGCAGCGTGGGCCGCAGCCGCTCGACCAAGGCATGGGCGTCGGGCCGGCGCCCGCCCGCGCAGGCTTCGGTGATGACCTCCTGCGCAGCGTTGGAGGTCAACAGGATCAGCGTGTTGCTGAAGTCGACCGGCGTGCCTTCGCCGTCCTCCATCGTCCCCTTGTCAAAGACCTGGAAAAACATCTCGAGCACGTCGGGGTGGGCCTTCTCGACCTCGTCGAGCAACACCACGCTGTAAGGCCGGCGGCGCACGGCTTCGGTCAGCACGCCGCCGCGTCCATAGCCTACATAGCCCGGCGGCGCGCCTTTCAGACTCGAGACCGAATGGGCCTCCTGGAACTCGCTCATGTTGACCGTGACCATATTGCGCTCACCGCCATACAGCAGATCGGCCAGCGCCGCAGCGGTCTCGGTTTTGCCCACGCCACTGGGGCCCACCAGCATGAACACACCGACAGGTTTGCCGGGATCGTCGAGCTCGGCGCGGAAGGTGCGAACCCGTCGCGCGATGGTGTCTAGCGCCGCGTCCTGGCCCACCACCCGCTCGGCTAGCGTGTCCTTGAGGTGCAGCACGGTGTGCACCTCGTCGGCCAGCATCCGACCCACCGGAATGCCGGTCCAGCCCGAGATGATGTCGGCAACGACACCAGAGTCGACATACACCGGCACCAGCGGATCGTCGTACTGCAGCGCCTCCAGGCCTTTCATCAAGCGCTGCAACTGGACAGCGGCGCCCTGCGGGTCTGCGCCTTCGCCCTCCTCCAACGCTGTCAGGCCCTCGGCGATGCGCCGACGCAGTGCGACGATCTCGCCTACCGCTTGACGCTCCTGCGCATGCTGCTCGAGCAATCGACGCTGGCGCTGGCGCTGGTCGTCGAGGTCGGCCCGCAGCGCCGCGCATTCGGCAGCGCGGTCGATGCCGGTGGCCTGCTCGCGCGTGAGCACCCGCAAGCGGCCTTCGGCGGTGTCGATGCTGCGGGCCAGGTTCTCTAGCGGCTCGGGCAGGCCGCTCTGGCCCACTGCCACTCTGGCGCATGCGGTGTCGAGCACCGAGATCGCCTTGTCGGGCAACTGCCTGCCGGTGACATAGCGGTGCGACAACCGCACCGCATCCCGCACGGCCTCGTCGAGGATCTCGACACCGTGGTGGCGCTCAAGCGTGGCCACCATGCCGCGCAGCATGTCGACAGCCACCTCGGGCAAGGGCTCTTCGACCTTGACGACCTGAAAGCGCCGGGCCAGCGCCGGGTCGCGTTCGACATAGCGCTTGTATTCGGCCCAGGTGGTCGCGGCGATCGTTCGAAGCTCACCGCGAGCCAAGGCCGGCTTGAGCAGGTTGGCGGCGTCGCCCTGGCCTTCGGCGCCGCCCGCGCCAATCAGCTGGTGGGCTTCGTCGATGAACAGGATCACCGGCGTCGGTGAGGACTTGACCTCGGCGATCACCGACTTGAGTCGGTTCTCGAACTCACCCTTGACGCCCGCGCCGGCCTGCAGCAGCGCCAGGTCGAGTGCACGGACCGACACCCCGCGCAAGGCCGGCGGCACGTCGCCCTGCACCACCCGCTGCGCGAAACCCTCGACCACCGCGGTCTTGCCGACGCCGGCCTCGCCGGTGAGGATGGGGTTGTTCTGACGCCGGCGCAACAGCACGTCGACGATCTGGCGAATCTCGCTGTCGCGGCCGCGGATCGGATCGATCTTGCCCTCCCGCGCCTGCGCGGTGAGGTCGACGGTGAATTGGTCTAGCGAAGGCGTTGTCGAGCGCAGGCCTCGCCCGACGCCCAGTGAAGGCATCGCCACTGGCGGCGCCGTGCTCTGGGCAGGCGAGCTGTCGCCAGCCGCAGGCGGGCCAACGGCTGCGCTTACACCACCGACACCCCCGACGCCCACGGCACGCGCCGCGCCGCCGGCATCCTCGGCCGACGCCGCCAGCAGCGTGGGCAGATGCTCGCGCAGCGCGCCGCGCGGAATCTGCAGCAACAGCGGCGCGGTGTCGATGAGTTGGCCGCGCAGGCTGTCAACCTCGAGCAAGGCCAGCAGCAAGGTGCCCGAGCGGATCTGCTGCTCGCCCAGCAGCATCGAGCTCAACAGCCAGGCTTCCTGGAACAGCGGTTGGAACTGCGGCGACAAGGCCGGTGTGCGGCCGTTGCCGCGCTTGAACTGGTCAAGACTGGCTTGCAGCTGGATCAGCAGCGCATCGCGCGGCAATGCGAACTGCGCCAGCACCAGCGACACATCGGGCGCCGGCGCCTCGATCAGCTGCATCAGCAGGTGTTCGACATCGACGCTGAAATGGGTCTGGCGCACGCACAGTTCGGCGGCCTGCGTCATCGCGTGCTTGCAAGCCGGGTTCAGCCGGGCCAGCAATGTGCGGATGTCGATGTCCATGGTGGCGGTGACTCAGCAGCCGGCGCTCAGGCCGGCGCCACAGCGCGCGGGTGCAAAGGCTGGCGCTCAGACGGGTGAGACGTGCTGCCAAGCTGCAGCCGGATCGACGGCAGCGCGCGCTTTTCGCCGCGGCCCAGGCCAGGACGCAGCCAGCTGGTCCAGCCCAGCCTGGCAGCGCCCAAGCGCGGCAAAGCCTGGGCCGGGCAAGGCTCTGGCTGCAGTTCCAGCGACAGCTGCAACTCGCTAGGCACATGCCGGCCGACCAACCAGCGCAGACGGGCCAGGTCGGCGCCACCGGGCAACAGACCCGGCAAGGCCGGCTGCGGCAACGGACCCAGCGCCAGCGAGATCCCGGCCGCAGCATCCCAGACCCGACGGCCAAGCATCGCGTTCTCACCCAAGACGGCGCCTCGCCCTAGCAAGGGCGTGTCGACCTCGGCCAAGGGTTGCCAGCCGCCGACGAACTGTCGACCTCGAACCACCCAGCCCAGGCTGTCGCGCAACAGGTTTTCGAGGTTGGCCATCGATCGGGGCGCCGCACCCAACAAGGCCGCGTGACGCAGCCACAGACCTTGGCCAGCCTGGTCGCAAAGGCCTTCGCGATGGCCCAAGCCTGCGAGTGCGTCGATGGCACGCGCAAGCGGCAGCCCGCCAGCGTCGCCAGCCGACAGCGCCGGGTGATGCTTCTTGCGGGCGCGGTACAGAAACGACAGAAAACGGTGGTGGAAGATATCCAGAAAATCAAGGCCCGCGCTGTCGCGCACCCAGCGTCTGGCCAGCAATTGCTCGGTCACCGGCATCGGCAACGGCCCATGCGCACCGGCCAGCGCCAACACCGGCGTGCGCAGCGTCCAGGACTGGCCTGCGCCACCAGCAGGCGCCTGCACCTCGGCAATGTCGCTGGCCGGGAACGCCAGCGACACCTGCGCGCCCATTCGAGGCAACTGGCCCTGTTGCAGCTCGATCAGGCGGATCGCCTGGAACAGGTCGAAGGACTGGGGCGAGGCCAACAGTTTGGCCAGTCGCGGCGACAGCGCGCGGCTCATGCCAGCACCTGCCTGCCGGCGATCGCTGGCCATTGCCGCAACAGCCCGGCGTCGTCCACTGCCGACAGCCGAACAAAGGAATTGACCGTCGTGTAGAGCGCCAGGAATCGCGCCAACACAGCGGACAACAGCAACGCCGAGCCGCCGACAAAGGCCTCGGTGTCGAGCGTCAACTGCACATCGGTCCCGCGGCACCAACCGCGCCAAGCATCAGGTCCCAACCTGGCCGTGGCCGGCTTGGCCACCAGGCTGCGCAAACCGCGAAGCTGCGCTGCGTCGCCGTCGTCACCGCCAGCCATCAGGCCCAGCATGTGTCGCAAGGCTGCGGCGCTGTCGGTACGGTGGGCGCCATCCTCATCATCGACCGGGTCCGCCGACGCGCCTAGCAGCGACTGATGGTTCAACCGCAACAAGCTCACCAAACGCCACAACGTGTCGGCCGCCACTGCTGCTGCGCGCTGCGGCGAGGGTTGGTCCAAGCAACGCACGGTCAGGCCCGAGGCCAGGCCCTCGGCAGCCATGCGCGCACCGGCCGGGATCTGCGCCGCAAGGCCGCGGTTGGTGCACAGCAGCTGGGCGTAGACCACCGGCTCGGTCATCACCGCCCGGCGGGCTCCAGACTGACCCAGCGCTGCGGGTCCGACCAGCGCTGGGCCCATCGCCGAGTCGACAAAAGACAGCCAGAGATCGCTGCCCGACAGGTCAGCCCTGAGACAGGCGTCTCGCCTGCCCCACCAGAACGCCGTGCGGCCATCGGCGGCCTGCTGAGGTGTCAGCGCGGTAAAAGCCGGCACCTGGACAGCACGCTGGACATCTGGGTCCGAAGCGGTCACCGACAACACCGAATGGACTTCGGTGCTGAGCTCATGCTGACGGTCGGCCACCAGCAGGTATTCGGGTCGGCGGCCATCAACCACCACCGGTTCGCTGGTGCGGGGAAACAGGTTGACCACCGGCACGCAACCCAGCGCCAGATTGCTGGCGTCAAGCCCGCGCAAGGCGCTGACCGGACGGTTCAGCGTCAGGCACAGTTCGAAGCGGCTGCCACGGCCCAGTCGCCCGGCCAGACCGCTGATCTCGAAAAAGTGAAACTTGCGCGGAAACGCGAAATACTCCTGCAGCAAACCGTAAGCAGCCTGGGCTTGCGGCGGGTTGGGCAGCACGGCCTCGCCGTCGTCAAAGCCGACCTCGCGCCAGGCACTGCGAGGCAGCGCATGGTGTCGTCCATCGCCGCCGACCAAGTGCAGGCTCGCCACACCCGAGGCCAGCAAGTCATACAGCGGCATCGTGCGCATCCAGTCGCCCTGAAGGTGCAGGCGCAAGCGATCGACTTCGAGCTCCTCCAGGCTGCTGCCGTCCAGACATTCGAAGCTCAGCCGCAGCAGACGACCGTCGTCGATTTGAACCTGCGACGGCCGGATCGGCCACAGCGTGGTGTCCCAGGCCGTTCGCATACGGCACAGATCGCCCCCCGGCGTACGGACCTGCAACACGGTGTGTTTCGGTACCCGCAGGCCCGAGGTGACCTTGCCCTGCGTCAGGTCAAGGCCGAACTGCGCCACCGACATCGACGGCACCGGTTGGGTCAACGACGGACACAGGCTGTCAAGCAACGCGGCGGTGATCTGCGGAAACTCGCGATCCAGCGCACGGTGCACCCGCGCACCGATGAAAGCGACCGATTCGATCAGGTGCTCGGTCTGTGGGTCCGGCGACTCGCCGCCGTCCAGGCGCAAGCGTGCCGCCACCTTGGGATAGCGCTGCGAGAAGTCAGCGCCCTGCTCGCGCAGGTAAACCAACTCTCGCTTGAAGTATTCGATCAGGTCGTCGGCGATCTGCATCGACGCTACCTGGCGCTCGATCCACCAGCGGCCACATCGGTGTCGAACTGCACCCGTCGCAGCGTTTGCCCGAGCAGCACCGCTGCAGTGATACGCAAGAACACACCGTCGCGCGCGCCGACCTGTGGCGCCACCTCAAGTTGCAGGTGCAGCAAGCGTGGCTCGAAGCTGGCGATCGCCTTGGCCACCACCGACTGCACCAGCGCGAGGTCGGTGATCGACCGTGCCGACATCGCGCTCAAATCGGGCACACCGTAGTCCAGCACCGTCAGCTTGTCGGCCAAGAAGGCCGCGACGGTACAGCGCGAGCGGGTGTTGAGCAACAGGCCCAGCTCGCGCGCGATCGATCGGTGCAGCCCCGCCGCATCGAGCAGCCCACCGCCTGACGGCAGCGACGCGACACCGCACAGCCGGTCGAACAACGGCGACGTGGCAGCGGCAGCGAGTCCGGACATGGCGGGCGGCAATCAGCGCGGGGCGTGCAGTTCAGCAGCGTTACTTGGCGATGTTCAGTGCCAGGTCCCAGCCGAACGGTGCATCACCCTTCTTCGTGGAGTCCTTGTTCTGCTGCGTGAACGCGGTGGTGATCCAGGTGTAGTTGATCGAGAACGAATCGCTGGGAATGCCGCCACCACCCGAGGTGTTGATCGACGAGATCATCGCGTCGCCCAACACCATCTCCATCACCGACATGAACTTGCCATCTTCATTGCGGCCATAGTGAATTTTGGCTTCGCCGAGTTTCTTGCCCGCGGCGCAGGCTGCGTACAAAAGCGGCGTCGCCAGAGATGTCATCTTGGAAAAGCTCATCTCCGAGAACACCGGTCGGCCTGCGGTGCGCTCTTTGTTGGCACGGTCGTGCTGCATCGGCAGCGACACGCCGTGGCTGTAGGACAGCAAGATGATCTGGTCGGTATGGCTCTTCAGATCGCTGTTGCCTTTGATGCCGGTGATTTCTAGCAGTAGAACGTCAGCCATTTGCTAACTCCTTGAGTGAGTGTTGAACGGGCCGCAAGCGGCCCGGGTTTCGTCAGTCAGATCAGTGGTTCAGCGCCATCAAGCGCTGGGCGCCGGCAGCGAGGCCACCAGGCGGATCGATGCAGTCATCTCTTCCATCTGAAAATGCGGCCGCAGGAAGACTGTGGCCTGGTAGGCGCCAGGCTTGCCAGGCACTTCGGTCACGTCGACCCGGCCTTCGGCCAGCGGCAAACGCGCCTTGGTGGCCTGCGGCGCATCGTCGGCCAGCAACACATAGTCGGCCAGCCAGTTGTTGAGGTAAGCCTCGATCGCACCGCGGGTCTGGAAGCTGCCAATCTTGTCGCGCATCATCACCTTGATGTAGTGCGCGAAACGCGAAGCCGCCATCACGTAGGGCAGTCGTGCCGACAGCGCAGCGTTGGCGTTGGCGTTGTCCTTGTTGTAAACCTTGGGCTTGTTGACGGTCTGGCCGCCGAAGAAGGCCGCGAAGTTCGACCCCTTCGAATTGACCAGCGTGATGAAGCCCAGATCATTGAGCTCTTTCTCGCGACGATCGGTGATGGTCACCTCGGTCGGGCACTTCAGCAAGATGTCGCCGTCTTCGGTCTTGAAGGCATGGGCTGTCATGCCCTCGACCTTGCCGCCGCCTTCGACGCCACGGATCGCGGTGGTCCAGCCGTACTGGGCGAACGCAGAAGTGATGCGAAGGCCCAGTTGGTAGGCCGCATTGCCCCACAGATAGTTGTTGTGGTTGGTGCCGTCGACATCTTCTTCGAAGCGGAAGTTTTCGACTGGAATCGTCTTCTCACCGTAGGGCAGCCGTGCAGCATAGCGCGGCAGCACCAACGCGACATAGCGCGAATCCTCGCTGTCGCGGAAACCGCGCCAGGTGGCGAGTTCGGCGCTTTCGAAGATCTTCGACAGGTCACGCGGCGTACCCAGTTCGGTGAACGACACCATGTCGAACATCGAAGGCGCTGCGGAGGCGATGAAAGGCGCATGCGCTGCTGCAGCGACCTTGGAGATGCGCTCAAGCAAGGCCATGTCTTGAGGATGACGACCGAATTCGTAGTCGCCGATCAGTACCGAATAAGGGTGGCCACCGAAGGTGCCGTACTCTTCTTCATAGATCTTCTTGAACAGCACGCTCATGTCGTGGTCGACAGCGGACTCAAGGTCTTTGAGCAACTCTTTCTTCGTCACGTTGAGCAGACGAAGCTTGAGCCGGGTGCCGGTCTCGCTGCCTTGGACCATGTCGTGCAGGCCGTGCCAGGAAGCTTCGAGCGCCTGGAACTCGGGGTGGTGCATGATCGCGTTGAGCTGGTCGGACAGGATCCGATCGATCTCGGCAACGCGCTCGTTGATGGCGGCGACCACACCCTTGTCGGGACTGGTCTTCATGCCTTCATCGAGAATCTGGGTCGCGAGCTGGCCCAGCAGTTTGCGAGCGTAGCTGTTTTGCGACGGATCGTTCGCCATCTTGCCTTCCTGGACGATTCGGTCCAGCAGGCTAGGTGCTTCGAGGGTGGCGGAGGCGCCGCTTGAGGCGCCGGCTTCGAGTTCAGTGGACATGGGAGATGGTCCCTTTCGCGGTGTGCGTGAGTGGGGTCTGGTTCAGATCAGGCGCTTGCATGACAGCGTCGGGCTCAGGCCGCCGCAGATCCACGCAGTGCCTGCAGGTCATCAGTGCTGTTGACGATGTTCTCGAGCAGCGCGTCGAGTTCATCGTTGCCGTCGAGCTTGGCCAGCAAGTCGCGCAGTTGCTGCCTCGCCTCGAGCAGGCGCGCCAGTCGCGGCACTTGGCTGACGATGGCCTCAGGGTGGAAATGGTCGAATTCGGTGAAATTCAACTCCACCTTCAGGTTGCCCTCTCCCTTGAGCGTGTCGGGCACCGACATGTCGAGCCTGGGCGCAATCTTGGCCATGATCTCATTGAAGTTGTCGCGGTCGATCTCGACGAAGCGGCGCTCTTTGAGCTTGGCTGGCGGATTCAAGGGCTTGCCCGAGAGGTCGGCCATCAGGCCCACCACCAGCGGCAATTCCTTCTTTTCGACGGCGTCACCGATCTCCACGTCATAGGTGATCTGAACCCGGGGTGGGCGATTGCGGCCAACCCATTTCTGCAAGCTGTCTGACATCATCATTCCTTTCGCTCAGTTGACTCGGGCATGGGCTGCACACCCTGATGCGGCTGCCTGTGTTCTCGACACGGGCCGGCAGCGCGGCAAAAGCCCGTGATGTTGACGACCAACCGCGGCGGC
Source organism: Bordetella parapertussis (assembly GCA_945878355.1). Taxonomy (GTDB): domain Bacteria; phylum Pseudomonadota; class Gammaproteobacteria; order Burkholderiales; family Burkholderiaceae_C; genus Pseudaquabacterium. Next base: position 14,303 of record CAMCTC010000107.1, read on the forward strand.
TGATTGCTGCCACGGCCGAACTCATTCGCACTTCGTAATCCAACGCCAATGTTCATGGCTCACGAAAAGCATAAACAGTCACTTCGCGTGAATCATGCTTTTTATTGCAAGCATGCAGCAACCTCCCCGTAACAGGCATCGCACTGCCAGTCGGACCGACCGCACGACATCGTTTGAGCTTGCCGCGCCACAAGTTGCCATGTTTCCTCAACATCGGCGCTTGAGACCGGGGCTCACGCGACCCTGTACTTCGACCGATGTAGGCTTGAACAATGAAATAAAACACAAGCCCGGCGGCTCAAATTGGCCACCGAGACCCGCCGTCAGACCTACAAGGCGTCAAAAAACATCTCGGCCCGCCTCTGCGGGACTCGAGAAAACTCAGTGTTACCCGAAGACCAAGCCTGCGCCATCACACGTTTCAGGCGATGCGGTTCGTTCAGATAGATCCAGCAGCAACGGCAGCGCGCCTAAAAATGGTCAAAACGCCAAAATCACGAGAAGCAGGAAAAAGCATAGATCAAGCGCACCCAACAGTCAATCAGCACGACTTACATCACCAAATTAGAAACAAGTCTACGTTAAGTTCTGCACGCTTGCCTGCCCATCTACAAAACCTAGGGAAACCACCAGTTACGCGGCGAGTTTCATACCGACTGAGCCCGACGACTATAAGTCGGCTTGTCTCAAATCCGGCGCTGCTGCGCAGCGATCTCGGGCACGCGGCCCGAACCCAGCTGACGGTGCGTTGGAGACTGAAGGTTCAGCTGGCGGACCGCAGCGCATCCGCCAATTGTTGGGCCTGACCCGCAGCGTCTTTTGCTGGAGGCACAGGACCGGCCACCGACGTCGCTGGTGGTGCTGGCGCAGTTCCGGGTGCGGCTGAAGCTTGCGCTGGTGCCGCCGCCGCCGCTGGCGCTGGTGCCGCTGCCGCCGCTGGCGCTGGTGCCGCTGCCGCCGCTGGCGCTGGTGCCGCTGCCGCCGCTGGCGCTGGTGCCGCTGCCGCCGCTGGCGCTGGTGCCGCTGCCGCCGCTGGCGCTG
>CAMCTC010000108.1 GCA_945878355.1 Bordetella parapertussis
CAGACCACCGGTCGCGGCAAGAAGTCCACCGTCCACCACCAGATCATCCCCATCAAGGACATCTGGCTATACCCGCTGCGCAAGGACTTCGCCAGCGTGCTGTGTCGATAGGACCCTTCCTCCCGAGGTCTGGGCTATGGGTTCACCGAATGTTTACGTTTTGGCCGAGATGGTGTTGGACGCCTCGGGGCGACTATGAACGTAACCTGTTGTTTTGTAAAGGGTTCGAGAGAATCAGGGCGTACCGCGCTGTCCCAGGAAGACCCGTTCCCCAGGGACTGCGCGTCCCTCTGTTCCCGCTTCAGAGGAACTCCATATGCGCACCGCCATCCAGGAACGCGCCGGTGGCGCAATCAGCCGCCGCTCAACCCAGCGTGGATGCGGCCTCACACATTGCCGGGCAAAGCCTGGGGTCAGGTCTTGTTTTCATTGCCTGAACACCCCCCGGCGCTGGAGTGGATGCTGAGTTGCAAGACCTGACCCCATTTTCCGAGTGCAGGGGGTCACGGTCGGCTTTCAGCAGTGGCTGGCCCATCTTCGGCGGCGGGCACCGCTGCTGTCCATGCGGGCCCGCCCGCAGGCCAGTCAGCGGCGGACGAGCAGCAGGCAGCCCACCATGATCAGCGCGGCCGAGCTCAGGCTCCACACCGTGGGTACCTCGCCGAACACCAGGAAGCCGAGCAGCGCCGCCCACACCAGGCCGGTGTATTCGACCGGCGCGGCGCGGCTGGCCTCGATGTGCGAGAAGGCCCAGGTGATGCACAGCAAGCCGCCGGTGGCCAGCGCGCCCATCAGCAGCAGGATGGGGATGTCGGTGGCCGGCATCGGCTGCCACAGCCAGGCCATCGGCACGGCCAGCACCAGCAACGGCAGCAGGTTCTGCACCAGCAGGATGGTCCACAGCGCGTCGTGCTGGGCCTGGTGGCGTGCCACCACCACCACGCCGGCATAGGTGACGGCCGACAGGCTGGCCGCGGCCATGCCCCACAGCCGGGCGTCGCTGCCGGGCAGGTGGGTGGACGACAGCTCGGGCCACAGCGCCACGCACACGCCCAGCGCGCCCATGGCCAGCGCGGCCCAGATCCAGCGTGATGGCCGCTCATGCAGCGCCCACATCGCCAGCAGCGCGATGAACAGCGGCGCGGTGTAGCCCACGCCCACCGCCTGCACCAGCGGCAGCTGCTTGAGCGCATAGAACCAGGTCAGCAGCGCCACCAGCAGCAGGCCGCTGCGCAGCGCATGCCAGCGCCACTGGGGCCGCGCCGGCATCGGCGTGCGGCGCCACAGCCACAGCGGCACCGCGAACAGCGCGCCTGTGGCGAAGCGCAGAAAGGTCACCTGCGTGGTGCCGTAGCGCTCAACCAGCAGCTTGGCCGTGCTGTCCATACCGATGAAGCAGGCCGCAGCCAGCGCGGCAGCGGCCAGGGCCAGGGCGGTGGTGCGTGCATCGGCCACAGCGCCGGCCAGCGGCACGGCGCTCAAGCCTTGCTGTCGACGATGGCCGCATTCACCAGCGTGCGCAGTTCCCGGCGGATCGGGTACAGGCTGGACGGGATCAGCTGGGTGAAGAACACCACGCTGAGGTCTTCGACCGGGTCGATCCAGAAGGCGGTGCTGGCCATACCGCCCCACCAGTATTCACCCAGGCTGCCGGCGATGCCGGTCTTGGCCACGTCGGTCGTCATCGCGAAGCCCAGGCCGAAGCCGATGCCCTGGTACAGCGCCTCGGAGAACATCGACACCGACACGTCGGCCAGGTCGTTTCCCCCTTTCGGCGAGGTCGGCAGGTGGTTGCTGCGCATCAGCTGCAGCGTCTTGGGGCCGAGCAGGCGCACGCCGTCCAGTTCACCGCCACGGCGCAGCAGCTCGCAGAAGCGCAGGTAATCGGCCATGGTCGACACCAGGCCGCCGCCGCCCGACGGCGCGGCCGGCGCGGTCTTGAAGGTGGGCCAGCCCTGGGTGGCCGGGGCCAGTTTGCCGTCGCCGCCCACCACATAGCATTCGGTGAAGCGCGCCAGCCGGGCCTCGTCGACATGGAAAGCGGTGTCGACCATGCCCAGCGGGCCGAAGATGCGCTGCTGCAGGAACTGCGCAAACGGCTGGCCCGAGATCACCTCCACCAGGTAGCCCAGCACGTCGGTCGACACCGAGTAGTTCCAGGCCGTGCCGGGCGAAAACTCCAGCGGCACCTTGGCCAGCGCGTCGATGAAGCCCTGCAGCCCGTCCTTCTGCGCGAAGGGCTCGACCATGCCGCTGCGGTAGGCGGCGTCCACGTTGGTGCGGGTCTGGAAGCCGTAGGTCAGGCCCGAGGTGTGGCGCAGCAGGTCGATCATGCGCATCGGCACGTCGGTCGGCCGGGTCTGGAACATGCCCGGCGCGCCCGCCACGTACACCCCCAGGTTGCGCCAGGCCGGGATGAAGCGGTGCACCGGGTCTTCCAGCGCCACCTTGCCTTCTTCCACCAGCATCATGAAGGCCACGCTGGTGATCGGCTTGGTCATCGAATAGATGCGCACGATGCTGTCTTCGGCCAGCGGCACGGCCGGTGTCTTGGCGGTGGCGAGCGTGGCCTGGCCCAGCAGGCTGCGGTGCACCACCTGGCCGCCGCGCGCCACCACCAGGTGGGCATGGGGCAGCTTGCCGGTGTCGATGTAGCGGGTCTGCAGGAACGCGTCGATGCGGGCCAGGCGGATGGGGCACATGCCCTGCTGGGTGGCTGAGAATGTCAAGCTTGTCTCCGGGGTGGCAGGGCGATCGGCCCGTTGGGTGGATGATTTCAGCACCCCAACCCACCAGGCACTGTCACGATGGCTCCACTGTTGCAAGGCATCCGCGTGCTCGATTTCGGGCGCTACATCGCCGGGCCGTACTGCGCGGCGATGCTCGCCGAGTATGGCGCCGACGTGATCCGCATCGAAAAGCGCGACGGCAGTGAAGACCGCTTCACCGCGCCGCTGGCCGAAGGCGCCGGCTCGCTGTTCCTGCAGATGAACCGCAACAAGCGCAGCATCACGCTCGACCCCGCCAGCCCCGGCGGGCGCGAGGTGGTGGCCAAGCTGGTGAAGGGCGCCGACGTCGTCATCGCCAACCTGCCGGCGGCCACGCTCAAGGCCATGGGCCTGGACTACGCCACCCTCAAGGGCTACCGCGACGACATCATCTTCGTCACCAACACCGCCTACGGCCCGGTGGGGCCGATGAGCAAGAACGTCGGCTTCGACACCATCGGCCAGGCGATGAGCGGCGCGATGTACATGACCGGCGACCCCGGCCGTCCCACCCGCGCCGCCGCCAACTGGGTCGACTTCGGCACCGCGCTGCACTGCGCCTTCGGCACCATGGCCGCGCTGATGCAGCGCAGCCAGACCGGCCAGGGCCAGATGGTGACCGGCGCGCTGCTGGCCACGGCCATCGCTGTGACCAACGGCACCCTGATCGAGCAGCATGTGGCGCAGGTCAACCGCGTGCCCACTGGCAACCGGGGCCAGACCTCGGCGCCGGTCGATGTCTTCGAGGTGACCGACGGGTTCATCCTGCTGGCCGTGACCGGCAACCCGCTGTACCGCCGCTGGGCCAAGCTGATGCTGGCCGACCCGGCCACCGCTGAAGCCCACGACCCCGACTGGCTGACCGATGCGCGCTTTGCCACCGATGAGAGCCGCGGCATCCACCGCGACATCTTGAGCGAGCGCATGGCCCGCTGGTGCCGGCCGCGCGACACCGACACCGTGGTCACCACCCTGGGCGACGCCATGATCCCGGCCGCGCCGGTGCTGAGCCCGCAGCAGTCACTCGACCACCCCCAGGTGCAGGCGCTGGGCATCCTGCAGCCGGTGGACTACCCCGGCCTGCGGGTGCCGGCGCCGGTGGCCAACGTGCCGATCTGGATGAGCGAGACCCAGGCCGTGCAGCGCCAGCGCGCACCCACCATCGGCGAGCACACCGATGCGGTACTGGGCGAGCTGGGCTACGGCGCAGAGGCCATCGCCGCACTGCGGGCGCAGCAGGTGATCTGACGGCCGGGCAAGCTGGCCGGGGCTGTCATGGCGGCGGGCGCTGGGTGGATCTGCGGTCGCCCAGGTGCTGCGCGAAGAAGGACACGACCCGCTCGGCGTAGAGGCCCGGTGCCGCCGCGAAGCTGCCGATGTGGCCCTCGCTGTCTGTGATCCAGCATTCGGCGGCCGCCGCGCCGGCAATGGCCACCGCGTCATCCACCGAGACAAAGCGGTCGCCCTGGCTGTGCACCACCAGCAAGGGCCGCCCGATCAGGCTGGCCGCCGCGGCCAGCGGGCTGACGTTGGCGAGACGCTGCCCCGTCAGGCACCAGCCCAGCACCAGCGCCCCCGGAACGAAAAACGACGGCAACCCCGACAACTGGCGGAACTGCCGCTCGATCATGGCGCCGAAGTGGGCGAAGGCGCTGTCGGCCACCACCGCCTCGATCACGGTGTCGTCAGCGGCCGCCAGCAACGCCGAGGCGGCCCCCATCGATGCCCCTAGCACGCCGACGCGGCGGTGGCCCTGCCGGCGCAGCCAATCCACCGCGCCCAGCACGTCGAGCTTTTCCGCGGCGCCGTAGGTCATGCGCGCCCGGGTGCTGGCGCCGTGGCCGCGCAGGTCGATCATCAGCACCGAGATCCCGGCGGCGACATGCGCGCGCGCCAGTTCGAAGGTCGGCGCCCGCAGTTCCCGGCCGCGGCAGGCGTCCTTGCCGTGCACGAAGACCACCGCGGCGCCGCCGGGCGCAGCCGGCAGATACCAGCCGTGCAGGGTGACCCGGCCACCACGTGAGGCCAGCGTCACCGCAGTCGAGGGCATCGCCACGCCGACGCCGTCAGCGGGCACGACGCGCCGCGCCGTGGTGAAGCGGTGCGCCACCACGGCGCAGATGGCGGCATAGCTGGCCAGGGCAGCGGCCAGGCCGACGGCCACCAGAAGCAGGGCAAGGATCATGGGGTTCTCCGGCAGTGGCGGTGCGTTGTGCACCGTTGCCTGCAATGTCAGACGCCACCCCGTTCGGCGTCGTCCAGCCGGCCTCAAACGTTGTCAAGCGCACGGCCGGCTGGCTTGACAACGATTGACCGCGGCTTGAGGACACGGCGCTGCCCGCGGCTGAACACTGGCGGCACCCCATCCCCCCCCTGGAGTGCCACCATGCAACAGCGCTTGACCACCGCCGCGATGAACATCCGCCCGGTGCGTGCGGACGACACGCTGCTGATGCAGACCTTCCTGCAAGGCCTGGGCGACGAATCGCGCCGCCACCGCTTCCACGGCGCCGTGAACGTGTGTTCGAGCGGCCTGCTGCGCCTGATGACCTGTGCCGACGGCAGCCGCCACGTCGCCTGGGTGGTGGTCGGCACGGCGCTTGGCGGCCCCCGGCTGCTGGGCGAGGCCCGCTTCTTCCGCAGCGAACGCGGCGACGACGCCGAGATGGCGCTGGCCGTGGCCGACGACTGCCGTGGCCACGGCGTCGCCGACCGCCTGATGCAGACGCTGGTCGCCGCCGCCGGCGCCCGCGGCGTGCAGCGCCTGCGGGCCGAGGTGGAACTGTCCAACCGGCGCATGCGCGCCTTCGTGCATCGCCACGGCTTTGCCGAATCCACGGACGCCCTCGACGCCGAATCGGGCGTCTTGACATTGGTGCGGTCGGTGCCGGACCTGCGTCGCCGCCACCTGCAATGACACCGCGGGCGCGGCTCGAAGGTGCTGCTAAGCTGACCGCACACCCGTGACGCCGATGCCGCCCGCCATCCCCCCATCGCCGCAGGCGGCCACGCCGGGTGGCGTGCGCTTCGGCCGCTTCGAGCTGCAGCCGCATGAGCGCCGGCTGCTCGTCGACGGCGAGCCCGTGCTGCTGGGCGCACGCGCGCTGGACGTGCTGACGGTGCTGGCCGAACGCGCCGGCAGCCTGGTCACCAAGAACGAACTGCTCGACCGCGTGTGGCCCGGGCTGGTGGTCGAAGAGCACAACATCGTCACCCAGGTCAGCGGGCTGCGCAAGGTGCTGGGCGGCGACCTCATCGCCACCATCCCGGGGCGCGGCTACCGGTTCACGGCCCGGGTGGAGCGCGCGGCAGATGCCGAACCACCGCCCACGCCCGACGCCAAGCCGCCCGCAGCCGTGGCGCTGCGCACCAACCTGCCGGCGACACTGCCGCCGCTGATCGGCCGCGACGCCGAACTGCGCGACCTGCAGGCCGCATCAGCCGCCCACCGCGTCGTCACGGTGCTGGGTGCCGGCGGCACCGGCAAGACGCTGCTGGCCCAGCACCTGCTGCACCAGGCGCAAGGCAGCTTCGAACACGGCGTCTGCCTTGTCGACCTGGCGCCGGTGACGGACCCCGGCGCCGTGGCGGGCGCTGTCACGGCGGCACTGGGCCTGGGGGCCGGGCGGCTCGACACGCTGGCTGGCCTGTGCGAAGCCGTGGCGCCGCTGCGGATGCTGCTGGTGCTGGACAACGCCGAACACCTGCTGGATGAAGTGGCGCGTGTTGTCGATGCCATGCACCGGGCCGCGTCCGACCTGCGCATGGTCATCACCAGCCAGGCGCCGCTGCGTCTGAGCGCCGAGCACCCGTTTCGCCTGGGTGGCCTGGCGCTGCCACCGGAGGGCGCCAGCGTGGCGCAAGCCGCGGCCTGCGGCGCCGTGGCGCTGTTCGTCGAACGCGCCCGCGCCGCCGCGCGCCGCTTCGCGTTGAACGACGACACCCTGGCGCCCGTGCTGCACCTGTGCCGGCAGCTCGATGGCAGCGCGCTGGCCATCGAGATGGCCGCGGCGCGCCTGCCGCTGCTGGGCCTGATGGGCCTGGTGGCGGCGCTGGACGAACGCCTGGCGCTGCTGACCAACGGCCAGCGCGACCGGCCCGACCGCCAGCAAGCCCTGCGCGCCATGCTGGATTGGACCCATGCGCTGCTGTCGCCGGCCGAGCAGAAGGTGTTCCGGCGCCTGGCCGTCTTCGTCGGCAGCGCCCGTCTGGCTGCGGCGCAAGCGGTGGCCATGGACGACGAGCTCGATGCCTGGGCCGTGCTCGATGCGCTGGCCGGCCTGGTCGACCGCTCACTGGTCGCCCTGGTCGACACCGGCGGCGAGCCGCGCTACCGCCTGCTCGAGTCGCCCCGGGCCTACGCGCTGCAGCGGCTGCAGGCTGCGGGCGAAGCCGAGCACACCCGGATGCGCCACCTGCAGGCGTCCACGGCCTATTTTCTGCACGAGATCTCCGGCATCTACAGCACCGAGGCGCGCAGCCGCGAAGCGCGCATCGAGGCCCTGCGGCCCGACTTCGGCGACGGCCTGGCCGCCTTCGGGCTGGCCCTCGAGTTGGGCGACACGCTCGGCACGCTGCGGCTCGCATGGGCCCTGATCGCCTTGTTGCCTTTCAGCATGGACCGCGAACTGCAGTTCCTGGTGGAACGCTGCGAGCGCTTGCTCGAGAGTGACGCGCCTGCGGCACTGCGCGCCGAGGTCTGCTTCGCAATGTATCCAGTGCGCAGTGCGCAGGATCTGGCACGTGCCGAACGCATCGTCGGCATCGGTCTGGCGGCTGCCCGCGAAGCCGTGGCCGCCGGCGCCGACACCGGCCTGCTGTACCGCTGCCTCGGCGCGCGGGCCGTCATTCACGCGAAGGCGGGGGCTGCGAGCGCGGCCGACGCAGCGCTGGACGAGGCCCAGGCCCTCGAACGACCGGGCTGGCCCTTGCGCCTGCGCATCTGCTTCACCGACGATCAGCGCCGCGTCGCCAAGTACCTGGGGCGCATGTCGCAATCGCTGACGCTGTCGCGCCAGTACCTGCAGATGCGGCAGGAAGCCGGGGCGGGCATCGTGCCGGCGCTCAGCGGGCTGGCCGACACCGAACTCGCGGCCGGCCAGGCCGAAGCCGCCATGCATACCGGGCTGGCCCTGGTGGCGCAGTTGGAGGGCACGCGCGACGAGAATGAGCTTGCCCACGCGCGGCTGAACCTGTGCGCCGCCTACCTGTCGCTGGACCAATTGCAACAGGCCCGCCAAACGGCGGTGCTGGGCTGGAAGATGGCCCAGCGCTTCGGCATGCAGGCCTGGTGGGCCGACTACCTGGCGCTGCTGGCCGCGCTGGACCGCCGGCCGCAGGCAGCCGCCCTGCTGCTGGGCTTTGCCGACGCCACCTACGAACGCACCCAGGACCACCGCGAACCCAACGAGGCCGCCGCAGCCGCCCGTGTGCGCCAGCAACTGGCCACCAGCCTGCCCGCCGATGCCACCCAGGCCCTGCTGGCGGCAGGCGCCCTGCTGCCCGAGGCGGCCGTGGCCGCACTGGCGCTGGAGCCGAGCGGTCCCTGACTCCCGGCCCGAGGCGGCCGCCACAGGTCCGACGGGCATCCACCACGGTGCGGCCACGATCCGGCGGTCGGTTTTCGACAGCGTGTCGCTCCATCAGTCGAACCGCACTGCATTGCGGCGGTCCGGCGTTGCATCGGCGGTGCATCGGCGGTGCATCGGCGCTGGTGCCAGCGATGCCCGGAGAGCCTCTTGTTGCGGCGCACTTGCCGCAACCGAACTAGATCTGGTCGAACGGGCTTCGCACCCCGCGACCGCCGCGGTTCAGAACCTGCGTGTAAATCATCGTCGTCGACACGTCGCTGTGGCCCAGCAATTCCTGCACGGTGCGGATGTCGTAGCCCGACTGCAGCAGGTGGGTGGCGAACGAATGGCGCCTATTCCGAGCTCGGAATAGTCGCCACTATCCCGCGTCCGGGAATATGCCGAGTCACAGCTGCGAGAGCCTTGTTCAACGGGATAGGCCCTGGGTTTCTCTCGGAATAGTGTCATCCCCAGCCACGCCTCGTGGCGCCACTGGAGATGATCGTGAACCTGACTTTGAAGGAACCACAAGGGCCTGCGCAGTCCAGTCCGCTTGCGACGTTTGCTCAGAAGTTCTCCGAGCAACAGCAAACTCAGGGATACGCCCCGGCGTCGATTAAGACGTCGATGCGGTTGGTTGCCGACTTCGTGACTTGGCTTGAGGAGCGCCAGGTCGATGTCTCCGGCGTGGCAGCGAGCCACGCTGGCGAGTACCTTGACCATCGATGGTTGCACCTGCGGCGCCGACGCGGTGATGCTTACACACTCGATGGATTTGCTCGACTTTGTGCCGACATGGGACAAGACTATGTGCCGGCACCGCCCCCCGCTGTAATCTCGCCGGCGCAGCGCGCTCGACTGGCTTTCGATGAGTATCTGGTCAGCGAGCGAGGTCTCGCCACAGCTTCCGTTCGTCTGTACGGCGATGCGGTTGGAAGATTCCTTGGAGAGGTCTTCGGCGAAGGCGAAGTCCAACTTCATCGGCTCGTTGCTGCCGACATCGTCGGCTTCGTGCAAGCCGAAGCAGCGTGCCTGCAACATCCGAAGCGCGCCAAGGTCATGGTCTCAGCACTACGCTCGTTCTTGCAATATGGTCGCTACCGAGGCCACATCACGGCGGACTTATGTGGCTGTGTGCCGTGCGTGGCGAACTGGACGATGACCGGACTGCCCAAGATGATTTCGGCGTCGCAGGTGCAGCAGTTGCTGGACGGATGCGACAGACGAAGCGCCACGGGTTGCCGAGACTTTGCGATCCTGTTGTTGCTGGCTCGCCTGGGCCTGCGTGCCAGCGAGGTCGTCGACTTGCTGCTAGAAGACATCGACTGGAACGAGGGCTCCATTTGTATTCAAGGCCCAGCCCAGCGCCGCGACTACTTGCCGCTGCCCGCTGATGTGGGCGCGGCCATCGCCGACTACTTGCGCCGAGGGCGTCCCGGTAGCGCTATCCGTAACGTGTTTCTCCGATCTCGTGCGCCACGGTGTGCTCTGCGCGGCCCCAGCGCGGTCAGCTGCTTGGTGCGCCGTTCCCTGCAACGGGCTGGCATCGACTCGCCGCTAAAGGGAGCGCACCTGCTGCGTCACTCACTGGCAACGCAAATGCTGGGCAGCGGCGCCTCGCTCAACGAGGTCGCCGAGATCCTGCGGCACCGCAATCCGCAGACCACCACCATCTATGCCAAGGTCGATCTCGCATCGCTGCGATCGCTGGCGATTCCTTGGCCAGGAGGTGTGCAATGAGCCCGCTGACCAAGGCCGTACACGACTACTTGGCATTGAGGCGAAGCCTGGGGTTCAAGCTTCACCACGCCGGTATCGCGTTGCTGGATTTCGCCTCGTTCATGGAACAGCGACAGGCCCAGTTCATCACGACGGAACTGGCGCTGGCCTGGGCCGAGCAGCCGAGCAACTCGCTGCCTGCCCATTGGGCACAGCGCCTGAGCTATGTGCGATGCTTCGCGCGCCACCATCTGGCCAGCGACCCAAGCACCGAGGTTCCACCGCCCGGCTTGCTGCCGTACCGGCCGGCGCGCGCCCAGCCTTACCTGTATTCGGCACAGGAGATCCAGCGCCTGATCGAACAGGCCTTGCTTCTGCCCAGCCACGGGTTGAGGCCTTGGACCTATCACGCGCTGCTGGGCTTGTTGAGCGTCACCGGGATGCGCGTGGGGGAGGCGCTGCGGTTGAAGTGCGCGGATGCCGACCTCGACAACGGCGTGCTCACCGCGCGGGACACCAAGTTCGGCAAGACCCGGCTGGTACCGATCCATGCCTCGACTACCGAGGTTCTGGCCCGATACCGCGAGCGCCGGGCCACGCATCTGGGCGGCCGCGAGGCGGCCCACTTTTTTATCTCGAGTACAGGCCACCAACTCGACGGCGGTGATGTCCGGCGCACCTTCTACGACTTGTCGCGTCAGATCGGCCTGCGCGGACCGCACGACAGCCACGGCCCACGCCTGCATGACCTTCGACATCGATTCGCAGTCGAGACCCTGCTGGGTTGGTACCGCTCGGGCGAGGATGCCCAGCGGCGCCTGCCGGTGCTGTCCACGTACCTCGGCCATGTTCATGTCAGCGATACCTACTGGTACCTCAGTGCCCACCCGCAGCTCATGCGACTGGCGGTGGATCGGATGGAGCGACGCTGGGAGGGCCGGCCATGACCACCCCCACGTTCTCGACGCTGCTGCAAGCATTTTTTACGCGCCGGCTGATGCAACAACGTCAGGCCAGCCCCCACACCATCGGTTCGTACCGCGACAGCTTCCGGCTGCTGCTGCTGCAGTTCACGCAAAAGCAGCTTGGCGTTGCTCCTCAGCGGCTGGGCTTCGAACAAGTCGATGCACCGTTGGTGGCGGCGTTTCTCGACGACATGCAGTCCAGCCGCGGTGTGGGCGCGTCCAGCCGCAACTTGCGGTTGACCGCCATCCGGTCGTTCTTTCGGTACGCGTCCTTCGAGATGCCGGCTCACGCCGCGCAGATCCAGAGGGTCCTGTCCATTCCAAACAAGCGCTGCACGCGGGCGCAGATTGGATTCCTCAATCGACCGGAGATCGACGCCATTCTGCGTGCGCCCGATCTGCACACCTGGTCGGGCCGGCGCGACCATGCGCTCATATTGTTGGCAGTCCAGACAGGGCTTCGCGTCTCGGAAGTCACCAGCCTGCGCCGGCACGCCATTCAGCTTGCCACGGGAGCACATGTGCATGTCGTCGGCAAGGGTCGCAAGGTGCGTTCGACGCCACTGACCAGGGAAACCGCCGCTGTCATGCAGGCTTGGCTGCGCGAAATAGCTGCCGACGACGATGCAATCGTCTTTCCCAGCAAGCGTGGCACCCAGCTGAGTTCTGACGGCGTGCACTACCTGCTGACCAAGCATGTCGACCAAGCTCGTCGGTCTTGCCCGTCACTGGGCAACAAACACGTGACCCCGCACGTGCTGCGACACACCACGGCGATGGAACTGCTCCAAGCCGGCGTGGAGCCCGCCGTGATTGCCCTGCTGCTGGGGCATGAGTCGATCGAGACCACGCAAATCTACCTCGACGCCAACCTCGAGATCAAGCAGGCGGCACTCGACAAGGTCGAACCGCACGGCGACCGCCGGGGCAGGTTCAAGCCCGATGACCAGTTGCTCGCCTTCCTCAACTCGCTCTGAGGTCATGGAATATGCCGACAGAATCAGCATCACGCGGGCGAACATGCCTGTAGCGCTTTGAGCTAACACGACATCACTCGGCATATTCCCGGACGCGGGATAGTGGCGCAGCACGTGCGGCGAACAGGGCTTGTGGATGTCGGCGCGTCGGGCTGCCCCGGCCACTGCCTTCTGCACCGAGGCCTCGTTCAAAGGGTGGCGCCGCAGCGCACCGGTGCGCGGGTCGGCCGAGCGCAGCGGGCTGGGAAACACCCACTGCCAGCCCCAATTGCGGGGCGCGTTGCGATACGTCAGCGCCAGCGCGTCGGGCAGCCACACCGCGCCGAAGCCGGCGGCCAAGTCCGCCTGGTGCAGCGCGCGGGTGTTGGCCAGTTGCTGCTGCTGCAGCGGCAGCATCAGGTTCTCGGGCAGCACAGTGACCCGATCTTTGCCATCCTTGCCTTCGCGTACCAGCAATTCCCGGCGCTCGAACTCGATGTCCTTGACCCGCAGGCGCAAGCCCTCCAGCAGCCGCATGCCGGTGCCGTACAGCCACGAGGCGGCCAGGCCCATGGTGCCGCTCAGTTGCTGCAGCAGCATGCGCACCTCGCCGGGCGTCAACACCACCGGCAGCCGCCGCTGATCTTTGGCCACCACGATCGCGTCCAGCCAGGGCAGTTCTACGCCCAACACCTGGCGATACAGGAACAGCAGCGCCGACTTGGCCTGGTTCTGGGTCGACGGCGCCATGTGCCGATCCACCGCCAGTGAGCTCCCAAGTAAATGTGGCTTGGCCACTTTGCTTGACCCCCCTGGGGGGCGGCCGGCGTCGGCCGGCCTCGGGGCGCTCAGGAAGGCCGCCACCTCAGCCGCGCCCATCTCCCGCGGATGGCGCCGGCCATGGAAGCGGATGAAGCGCCGCGCCCAGTCGACGTAGGCCTCTTCGGTACGGATCGAGTAGTGGCGAACGCGGATGGCCTCGCGCAAGCGGTCGAGCAAGCGTTGGGGCGGCGCCGGGGCGGATGGGCCGGCTTCGATGGACGGCATCGGGCATTGCGCCAATTCACTCGCCCCCCCGCGAGTCGGGGTCACCGGATTGACAGCCGGCGCGCATTTTGGGCTACTCGATACAGCTGTCGGAACAAGTGGCGCCTTGTAGAAACGTGAGGAATTCATGCCCGGAAAATTTAGGCGGCCTATGTCGGCGGCGCCATCGCCCAATAGCGGGACTTGGAGGCCCTCTTTCGTCGGGCACCCGCTTTTGGGGAGCCCTGCAGTGAACCAGATTAGGCCAACCTTACCGGTCCGCATAAGTTGGTCTACATAACGTTAAGCGTCACAATTTAACCGTCCCCCTTCACCACCCGGAGCTGCCATGATTCGGTTTAGTGTCCGCGTTATCTCGATGGCGTCATGCCTCGCGCTGTGCGGCTGCGCAAATTACTATACGGACAAGCATTTTGAACGTGGACAGAGCTTGCCGCAGTCTGTCGGCGCCACGGAGATGGATAGAGCGACGGTCTATTTCTTCAGACAGCGAGCCTGGGGACAGGCTCTCATATACATACCGATTCCACCGCAGTTTTACGCCGTGGATGAGAAGCTAGTTTCAATCATGCCGTTGGGATCAAATGTGAGGCTTTCCCTTCCTGCGGGCACTCACACGTTTTCACGCTTAATTGTCTCCGGTGGAGGATTCATATCAAGCTCCGTTGATCGAACTGATTTCAGGGTGTCCTTGGATCCCGGAAAAACTTACTATATTGGCACACGAAATGGATTTCCAAGTCAACCTTTTGGATTAACAGACGATACCAATGGCCAGGAAGTTGTAAAGAATACCGAACCAGCAAAAATATTGCACAACCCGGTCAGCATCGCAACCTTCACAAGTCGCGTTGCCGCGATCGATAAAAAGTCAACGCCACCCATACAAGGCGGAGCGACGCCACCTGCGTCGACGACTGGCACCACTACTAATAGTCCGAGCGATGCGCTACCTTCTTCGCGTCAGGTCGGAGACTTTCTAGAGGGACTCGCTGCAGTTGCCCTAATCGGTTTGATGATTTTTGGAGTTGCCGCCGCAGCAAAGAGCGGCGGTCCATCTCAATATCCGAGCCCACCACTTTACTCCCCAACTTACAGTGCGCTGCCGACACTGGCAGTTCCCAATCCATACGGAACCCCAACTGCTCAAAGACTGGTCCAGCCCAACCTCTCTCAAACAGCGACAAGTGCTTCCACAACCTGGCAAAGTTCATCTGGCACTTTGTCAGAAATTCTTCAATCTAAAGACTTGGTTGTTCTGAAGAATGTATCTTCTGGCATCTCGTATCGCATAGAAGATAGCCGAATATCCGGGAGCGACGGGTCGAGGTTTACAGTGCGTGGCCAAAATATCTATTCAGATACTGGTCAGTCGTATCAAGTTATTGGCAACTCACTATTTACCAGCGATGGTCGCTCGTGCGTTAAGACTGGAATAATTGTCAGCTGTCGATGATTTTTAATTGCCTTATCGCACCGTCCGCCGCGGTGACGCCCTCGCTCAAGCCGAGCGCCAACGGCAGGCCACCAGGCCCGGTCTGGCGGTACGCGGTATATTTTCGCCAGCTCGGGCCTGGCGTCCTGCCGTAGTCGCCCTCTTAGATCGTTAGGCCGCAGAAAACACGCTTCTTGCTAGCGTCAAGTACTGTAGCTACACTTGTGCATGCGTTTCACCTGGTCCGAGCGCAAGCGCGGCATCAATCTCAAGGAACACGGCCTCGATTTCACTGACGCACCACGTGTCTTCGAAGGCTTGACGTTCAGCTATGAGGATGATCGCCTTGCCTACGGAGAGCAACGCTTCATAACCTTGGGGCTCCTGGCTGGTGTGCCAGTCTCCGTCGCCCATACAGAGTCTGACGATGAAATCCGCATCATCTCCTTCCGCAAAGCAACCGGTCGCGAAGCGCGACGCTTCTTCAACGAAGTCCAAGACTGACTGGGGACGCCTCATGTCGTCCAAGAAAGGCCAAGCTACGGAGGCGCACCCGGAGTTCGACCCCACGCATGTGGTCCGAGGGATCGTTCGGCGAGGGCTCCAACCGATTCCGTCCAAGGAATTGATTTCATTGCGCGTCGACCAAGACGTCATCGAGTGGTTCAAAGCCCAAGGGCCAGGCTATCAAACACGCATCAACTCGGTATTGCGCGCCTTTCGCG
>CAMCTC010000109.1 GCA_945878355.1 Bordetella parapertussis
CCGCAGGCCAAGTGGTGCTCAAGCTCAAAACCCCCTGGCGAGACGGCACCACGCACTTGGTGATGAGCCCGCTGGAGTTCATGCAGCGGCTGGCAGCGTTGGTGCCACGCCCGCGACTGCACTTGATCCGCTTCCATGGTGTGCTGGCACCCAACGCCAAGCTGCGCGCGCAGGTGGTGCCGCAAGAGGCTGAGGCGCCCGCGCAGGCCGCGCCACCCGCCGAGTGCGAGTCGAACTGCGCGCACCACCGACCGGTTCGCCTGAGCTGGGCCAAGTTGCTCAAGCGCGTGTTCGAGATCGACATGGAGCACTGCCCGAACTGCGGCGGCGAGCGCAAGATCATCGCGGCCATCCTGTGGGGTGAGCCCGGACGACACCGGTCCTGAGGACCGTTGACGCCTGGCGAACGCCAGGGCCTCCGTGCCCTGGCAGCCGGTGATCGAGAAGATCCTCACGCACTTGGGGTTGCAGGCCCGGGCGCCGCCCCGCGCGCCTACCCGCGGCCAAGCGCTGCAAGCCGAGCCCGGACACAAACAGTCCGGTGGACTGTTTGTGCCTGGCGAGGGGTCGGGCCACTGGCCCGACGCGCCCTGCAAGGGGCCTGACGCTGCCCAACCGTGACCGTTCAGTCGACCTGGCGACCGGGGTTGCTGGAGTCGGCTGCGTCCGAGAGTTTGCGGGACCAATGGAAGCGGCCAAGTGACAAGCGATAACCCCAAGACGGCGCCCGAGAACGACGGTTTGGGGCGGCGCTGCCAAAGCTCAGCAGTTCTCAGCCACCTTCAAATACCGATTCACACGCGTCGAGGGCCGTCGAGGGCCGTGTTCGGGGCGCCATGGGGAAGGAAAAGGGTGTTTGAAAAACCTATCCTCCTCGCCAACCAGCTGGGGCGGCGCCGCTGCACCTACGTGGTCACCGACGAGGCCGACCTGGTCCGCGGCTACTACCTGATGGTGGCCGGCGGCGTGAGCTACAAGTTGTGCAACGGCAACGGCAACGGCAACGGCAACGGCAACGGCAACGGCAACGGCAACGGCAACGGCAACGGCAACGGCAAGGGCCAGCGCCGCATGCCCGACCCGGTGCCCGTGCTGGTGATGCCGCGCATCGCGGTCGACAAAGACGCCCGGGTGCACCAGCTGGGCCCGTCGTTGTTCAGGGACGCCCTCGAACGGGCCGAGGCGATGTCGCAGCACTCGGGGGTGAAGGCCTTCCTGGTCTACGCGCTGGACGACCGTTCGCGCTAGTTCTACCTCGATCATGGCTTCCAGCTGTCGGTGCTGGACCCGACCGTGCTGGCCCTGCGCTTGCCCACGCTCACGGTCTGAGTCCGCGGCGGGCGTGCCGGCCGTGGCCGCGACAGGCCGCGTCCGTGGCGAACACCTGAGTAGAGAGTGTTGATAAGATTATATAATTTAACCAGTAAAAGTGAATTCCATCATGTGCCCTCTCTGCACCACCCACGCGTCTTCCCGCCGCGGCTTCCTGACCCTGGCCGCTGCCGGCGTGGCCACCGGCCTGCTGGCCGCACCCGGCGCCGCCTGGGCCGCCAGTGCCGGCGCGCCCACCAGCCTGAGCGCCGATCAGGCCCTGGCCAGGCTCGTGGCCGGCAACGACAAGTACCTCCGGTCGCCGGATGTCTGCGCCAGCCAACTGATCCGGCAGCGCGGCGAGGTGGCCAAGCACCAGGCGCCCTGGGCCACCATCCTGTCCTGCGCCGACAGCCGCGTGCCGCCGGAGCTGCTGTTCGGCGGTGCCGGTGTGGGCGAGCTGTTCGTCGCCCGCAACGCGGGCAACATGGCCGACACCGCCACCATGGGCAGCATCGAGTACGGGTCGGCCGTGCTGGGCGTGCCCCTGATCGTGGTGCTCGGCCATGAGCGTTGTGGCGCGGTGGCCGCTGCGGTCGACATGGCCGAGAAGCAGGCCAAGTTCCCCGGCTCGATCGGCGCCATGGTCAGCGCCATCGTGCCCGCGGTACAGGCCGTCAAGGGCAAACCTGGCGATCCGGTGGACAACGCCGTGCGGGAGAGCGCCAGCCGCACCGCCCGGTACATCGCGACCAGCAGCCCCCTGATCGCCGACCTGGTCAAGCAGGGCAAGGTCAAGGTGGTGGCGGCCCGCTACGACCTGGACGACGGCAAGGTCGAGTTTTTCGCCTGAACGCCAGGGGCCGGTGCGCGGCGCGGCCGTTCAGCGCCGCGGGCCGGCGCGGGGCGCCGGTCGGCGGCAGGCCAGCGCAAACGTCAGCTGGTAACCGCGCCCGCGCAGCGCGCGGATGTCCAGGCCAGTGGATTCGTCGACCCGCAGCTTGGTCCGCAACCGGCTGATCAGCACCTCGAGCCGGCTGCAGCCGACCTTGTCCTCGAGCCCGTCGTAGCCCAGCAGGGCCATCAGGGGCTCATGGTCCAGCACCTGGCCGGCGATCGCCAGCGCCCGCAGCAGGCTCGCCTCGCCGGCGGTCAGCCATATCAGGTGGCCGTGGCTGGACACCAGCGCCAGCCGGGTGCCTTCCAGCGACCAGCGGGCCTGCTCGTCCGGGCTCTTGCGGTAGCGCTGGTACAGGTTGCGGATCACCGCCAGCATCTCGGCCGGCCGCGTCGGCTTGGTCAGGTAGACGTCGGCACCGGCCTCGTAGCCCTCGGTGCGGTCGGCGCCCCGGCCGCGCCCGGTCAGCATCACGATGCGGATCTCGGGGAACGCCCCCCGCACCCGGCGACAGATGCTGATGCCGTCCTCGAACGGCAGGTTCAGGTCCAGCACCAGCACATGGGGCTGGTCGTGCTGCAGGTAGTCGCTCAAGGCCAGGCCGTCGGGCAGGTCCTGCACCGCAAAGCCCTCGGCGCCGAGAAAGCGGACCAGCTCGTCGCGCAGCGCCTCGTGGTCCTCGACGACGGCGATCTTGATCGGTGCATCGGCGTGGGTCATGCGCCGTCGCCCAGCTGCAGCGAGAAGACGTCAGCGTCACGCCCTTGCGACGCAGTTCCACGTGCACGCGAGCGAAGTCGGCCTCGACCACGCGGGTCTCAATCTCGCTGCGCCCGAGTAGCCGGCGCTCGAGCGCGGACTCGTCGAGCTCGGCCGTTGTCTGCCAGTCCAGCCCGGCGGCGCCGGCCAGGCTGAGGTACTTGGCGACCACGCCCTTGGAAAGCCCCAAGTTGCGCGCGATGGCCTCGTGCGAGAGCCCGCCGCTGTACTTGAGTCGGAGGATGTCCTTGATCATGCGTATGTCCATTCGTGATTGGGGCATTGGTTCTCCGGCAAAAAAGCCGTGAGACTAGACCCCAGCAGTGGTTCATACGCAACACCAGCGCCGACCTGTTGACAGATCGAAGGCCGCCTTCAGGCGGTCATCAAAACTCCGTCGGTCACGTCACCGAAACGGTCGGTCACGTTCCCGAATTCGGCGGTCACGATGCCGAAACGGACGGTCACGATGATCCGAAATACGCATCTGACGGCGCTTGGTTGGTGGTCGAAAACCTCAGGCGGCACCTGAGAAGCTGGCCAAGGGAACGATCAACTGCTTCGGCTGTCCTCCATACATCTCGAAGCCATGGTGCCGGTAGAACGCAACAGCCGAATCGTCCTTGGCATCGACGACCAACGCAAAGACCGCGACCTCGGAGCGCAGCGCGCGCAGGGCCGCGTCCGCGAGAAGCGCGCCGCCGAGCTTGCGCCCCTGAAAGGACAGGTCGATCGCCAGGCGCCCAACCCTGCCGACCGGGACCGATAGATACCTTGGTAGTCGCTTCGACAAGCTCTCGGGCAACTCGGTCAACGGCACGCTGGCTGCGGCCAGGGTGTAGTAGCCTGCGATGACGTTCGTCTCATGCTGGACTGCGACATAGCACGCACTGGCACGACGGCGCGCATCCTGCGTGACCTGCGTTTTGATGTACCCATCCAGCGCTGCTACGCCGCATGAAAATCGGGTTCGCTCGTGCTGCGCCCCCAGGACCTCAAGTCGAAAACCTCCGGTCACTTCGATTCACGAACGAGCCGCTTGTGCGCCTGAAGGGCTCGCTTCATCGCTGGCGCCAGCGGCGGCGGGTTCAACAAGGCCTCGGCGAAGCGCTGCTGATCGTCGACCGACAGGCGGATGATCTGCGCTTCTTCGATCGTCCGGTGAGCGTCTTTCAGAGCGGCAGCGACCAGAAAGTCACTGAGGCTGCGACCCTGGATTTCGGCGGCGCGGCGAACAACGGCCAGTGCATCCGGCGCAATGCGCGCTTCGACGCGTGCGGTTCGACTGGAGTCGGTGATGGGCAACATGGCGATTTCTCCTTCGGGAGAAATGTACGTTGGATCACCGTACATTGTCAATGAAGACGACAAACTTTTTGCAATGAGTCGGCGTATCCCAGCCACCCAGAGTCGGCATATTCTGGCCGTTTGACGGGGCGCCGAAGTGCGTTTCGAAGCACTCAGTTGAAGGCTCGACCCATTGCGTCCGGTTCGAGCATGAAAGCTTGCGCCGCCGTGCTGCCGTGTTCGACCTCGAGGCGGCCGCGGGCCTGCTTTCGGATGTGGCGCGTGGTGACGGTACTTTTGTAGGCATCCTAAAAATCTCTATCGTAAGTAGTTGATCTATAAAAATATTTGAATCCCTCCGTCTCCTCCAGATACAGCCCCCGACATCCCATCGGGGGCTTTTTTTCGAACAAAAACCCTCGTGAAATCAGTCACTTAGAGTCAATTCTTCCGCGGCGAGTCGCAC
This sequence comes from Bordetella parapertussis, assembly GCA_945878355.1. Taxonomy (GTDB): domain Bacteria; phylum Pseudomonadota; class Gammaproteobacteria; order Burkholderiales; family Burkholderiaceae_C; genus Pseudaquabacterium. The sequence goes on from CAMCTC010000109.1 coordinate 4,722, forward strand.
AAGACCGCACCGGAAAGGGCTGATGTACACGGTGAATGTGTTGGTATCGTTGTAGGTAGCCATTTGCCTGAGGGTAATCGTCTGGGCGCGGCATCTTGATGGGAGGCTGAGCGTCGGGCACCTTGACATCCATGGGAATTGCGAGGGACCTACTGCGCTGGCCGGAGCTGACCGGCACCGCGCGGCGGGCGTTGTTCACGCGCCGGCGAGAAGGGCGCTGGCGATGCGCTCGGGGGATGGCGAGCCCAGCCAGGCGCAGCACGGCAGCGCAGCGCCTGGGTGGCGAGCCGGTTGTCAGCCCGCGGTTGCAGGCCTCCAGAGATGCGGGAGCAACTCGTCGAGTTTGCTGTTGAGCTGAGTCGGCAAACGCGTGAGCACGTCCTTGAGGTAGACCCACGGTTCGATTTTGTTGAGCCTGGCCGACTGCAACAGACTCATGATCATCGCAGCGCGCTCGCCAGCGAGCTCGCTGCCCACCAAGAGCCAAATTTTCGACCGACACCCCAGGGGCGCATTTGGTTTTCGATGTGGTTGTTGTCGATCGGCACGTCGCCGTCCAACAAGAAGCGGGTCAGTGCGGCCCATCGTTTCAGGCTGTAATCGATCGCCCCGGCGATGCCGCTGCCGTCGGGTACGCGGGGCCGCTCCAGCGTGAGCCCTTGCCGATGCTTTAGTTGATCTTTCAAGCAAAACTTGGGTGGCGTCGCTGCCGGTGGCGGAGGTAGGCCTCATGCTGGCCGAACGACAGCTCCAGTTCCCCGTGACCAGCGGTATTCGACCCAAAGCCGCCCCAGGAAACTGCGAAGAGCAGTCAGTCATTGAAATCACTCAGACCCTCGCGGCCACGCACTGCGCCAGCCCGTCCAGCAACACGTCTTTGGGCATGTCGCGGCCGATGAAGACCATCTTGCTGTCGCGCTTCTCACCGGGCTTCCAGGCCGAGCCTGCATCAGAGCCCATCAGCATGTGAACGCCCTGGAAGACGACGCGCTTATTGAGGCCCTTGATGTTGAGGACACCCTTGTAGCGCATCAACTTCGTGCCGTAGACCTGCACGATGGCGCTGAGGAAGTCCTCCACACGTTCCAGATCCAGCGGCCGGCTTTCGCGGAACACGAACGAGGTCACGTCGTCGTCGTGCTCGTGGTCCACGTCGGTGAGGAAATCGGGCTCGATCTCAAGAATGGTATTGAGGTTGAAGCCGCGGATGTCCAGCAAGTCGTCGATGGCGGCCACGCCATGCTTGGCCTCGCCGATCTTGGCGCGCGGGTTCATCTTCACCAGGCGCTGGCGCAGCTGTGCCACGTCATAGGGCTGTACCACGTCGGTTTTGGTGATGAGGATGCGGTCGGCAAAGCCCACCTGCTCTTGCGCCTCATGGTGTTCGTCCAGCTGCTCCGGCGCGTGCTTGGCATCCACCATGGTAACGATGGCGTCCAGGAGGTAGTGCTGGCCGATGTCGTCGTCGACGAAGAAGGTCTGCGCCACCGGCGCCGGGTCGGCCAGGCCAGTGGTCTCGATGATCACGCGTTCGAAGTGCAGCGTGCCGGCGGCCTTTTTGGCCTGCAGCTCGCCCAGGATGCGCACCAAGTCGCCGCGCACGGTGCAGCAGATGCAACCGTTGTTCATCTCGATGATCTGCTCGTCGCGGTCTTGCACGAGCAGCTCGTTGTCGATGCCTGCCTCGCCGAACTCGTTCTCGATGACAGCGATGCGATGACCGTGCTGCTCCTTCAGGATGCGGTTGAGCAGCGTCGTCTTGCCGCTGCCGAGGAAGCCGGTGAGGATGGTCACGGGGGTCTGGCTCATGGCGAACTCCTTCAAAGTGGCTGCAAGGCCTGCGCAAACCCTTGCCGCACCCGTTCACTGATGCCGTCGGGGCATGCTTAGTCTTGTCCGTAATGGTATTGCATTATCATTATGGATGGCAGATGTCATCGGGTCTGTGTACCGAGCACCTTTGCTCCGCGGCACGCCAACCACGCCTGGCCAAGTTCCCGCCCTTTACTTCCGGTACCCTTGATGCATGGAACGCAACACCCGTCAACGCAGCGCTATCCGCGAGGCCATCGCCCAGGCCGACCGGCCCTTGCTGCCCCAGGAAGTGTTGGACGCCGCGCAGCAGGCGGTCCCGGGCCTGGGTTTGGCCACCGTGTACCGCAATCTCAAGGGGCTGGTGGAAGAAGGCGAACTGCAGGCCGTGAATCTGCCTGGCGAGAACGCGCGCTTCGAATTGGCAGGGCATCAACACCACCACCACTTCCAGTGCAGGCAGTGCCAGCGCGTGTTCGACGTGCATGCCTGCCCAGGCGATCTGTCGCGACTGGCGCCGCAAGGCTTCACCGTGGAGGACCACGACCTCACGCTGTATGGGCGCTGCAAGGAATGCGCGCCTGCGGCGAAACGGGCGCGGTCAGCATCACGCGTTGCACAGGGCTCTGCATCCGCAGCGGGGCACCGACATCGGGGCTAAGCGCGCGACCTGATTCCGGGGGGGCGGCGTGCTGACCGCGGGCGCCGGCGTGCGCCTGTTATGGGCCACCGTGGTCGTCGGCTTGATGTGGCTGGCTGTCGTCTGGGCCTTGTCGTGACGGCTGCCAACGGCCTGGGCGGCGCCGAAGCTGCGGTGCGGCTGAAGGACCTGACCGTTTCCTACCGGGGGCATCCAGCGGTCCATCACCTCAACGGCGCATTCAGCGCTGGCCTGTTGACCGCCGTCGTTGGCCCCAACGGCGCGGGCAAGAGTACCCTGCTCGGCGCGCTGGGCGGCACCATCCGCGACTTCGAAGGACGCATCGAGCGCAGCCCTGCGCTGCGGGTGGCCTATCTGCCGCAGGCTTCGGCGCTGGATCGCAGCTTCCCCGTGCGCGTGCATGAGGCCGTGGCCATGGGCCTGTGGTCGCGCATCGGCAGTTTCGGTGGCTTGCGACCCGAAGACCGCAGCAGCATCGACGAAGCGCTGGCGGCCGTCGGCCTGAACGGCTTCGGGCAACGCTGGCTAGGCGAACTGTCCGCCGGGCAGGCGCAGCGTGTGTTGTTCGCCCGCGTGCTGGTGCAGGACGCCGGGCTGATCCTGCTCGACGAACCCTTCAACGCCATCGACGCCCGCACCACCGCTGACCTGCTGGCGCTGCTGCATCGCTGGAAGCAGGAGGAACGCACCGTGATCGCCGTGTTGCACGACCTGGAGCAGGTGCGCGAGCACTTCGAGCAGGTGCTGCTGCTGGCCCGCGAACGCGTGGCCTGGGGGCCGACGGCCGAGGTGCTCAAGGCCGAGCACCTGTTCAAGGCGCGGCAGATGGCCGAAGCCTGGGACGAATCGGCACCGGCCTGCAAGGTGTCGGTATGACCGGGTTTGCTACGTCGCTGCTCGAACCCTTTATCGAGTTCCCGTTCATGCGCCGGGCGTTGGTGGCCACCCTGGCGTTGTCGCTTGGCTGTGCACCCATCGGCTGCGTGCTGGTGCTGCGCCGCATGAGCCTGGTGGGCGACGCGATGGCGCATGCCGTGCTGCCCGGCGCAGCTGCTGGCTTTCTGCTGGCGGGGCTGTCGCTGCCGGCGATGAGCCTCGGCGGCTTCGTCGCAGCGCTGGCCGTCGCGCTGGCGGCGGGCTTCGTCACCCGCAGCACACCGCAGCGTGAAGACGCCAGCTTCGCGGCCTTCTACCTGATCGCGCTGGCGCTGGGCGTGCTGCTGGTGTCGCTGCGCGGCAGCCAGGTCGACCTGATGCACATGCTGTTCGGCAGCGTGCTGGCGGTGGATGACGTGGCGCTCTTGCAGATTGCGGTGGTGGCCAGCGTCACGCTGTGGGCGCTGGCGCTGATGTACCGGCCCTTGGTGCTAGAGAGCTTCGACCCGGGTTTCTTGCGCAGCGTGGGCGGGCCCGGTGCGCGTGCGCACATGCTGCTGCTGGTGCTGCTGGTGGCCAACCTGATCAGCGCATTCCAGGCCTTGGGCACGCTGATGGCGGTGGGCCTGATGATGCTGCCTGCCGCCGCCGCGCGCTTCTGGGTGGCCAGCCTGCCGGCGATGGCAGGCCTGTCGGTGGCCATCGGCGCCACATCGGGTGCTGCCGGGCTGCTGCTGAGCTTTCACGCCGAACTGCCTTCAGGTCCCTGCATCGTGTTGGTCTGCGGTGCGACCTACATCGTTTCGGTACTGTTTGGCGCCCGCGACGGCATCGTCACGCTGCGTCTGCGCGCCTCTTTCCACCTCGCCCGTTGAACACTATGACGCTGACCCGCCGCAGAACTTTTTGCCTGGCTGGCACCACGCTGGCCGCTTTGCAGCCACTGGCCCTGCGGGCGCAGACCCCGGCAGCGCGCGTCGTCGCCAGCTTCTCCATCCTGGCCGACATGGCGCAGGAACTGGCGCCCGCAGGCGTGGAGGTTTTAGCCCTGGTCGGGCCCGACTCCGATGCGCATGTCTACCAGCCCAGCCCGGCCGACGGCAAGCGTCTGGCGCAGGCCGACCTGGTGCTGATCAACGGTCTGGGGTTCGAGGGCTGGATCGAGCGCATGGTCAAGGTGTCGGGCTACCTCGGCACGGTCGCCGTCGCCACCCAGGGCATCGAGCCGCGGACAGGCGGCCACCACGCCGCAGATCCCCACGTCTGGCAGGACTTGGCCCTGGCGCGGCGCTACGCCAGCAACATCAGCGCTGCCTTCGCCCAGCGCTGGCCGGGCCGGCGCGAAGAGATCGCAATGCGCAGCGCAGCGTACGTGGCACGCATCGACCAACTCGACGCCCAAGTGCGCAACTGGCTGGCCGCCGTGCCGCGGGCACAGCGTCGCGTGATCACCTCGCACGATGCATTCGGCTACTTCGGCGCCGCGTACGGCGTGGACTTCCTGGCGCCACAGGGCTGGACAACGCACAGCGAGCCCTCGGCCGCCGCGGTGGCGCGGCTGATCCGCCAGATCAAGAAGGACGGCGTGCGCGCGCTTTTCATCGAAAACATCAGCGACCCTCGACTCGTCGATCGCATCGCCCGCGAGGGCGGCTTGCGCATCGGGGGAACGCTCTACTCCGACGCGCTGTCCAAGCCCAGCGGTTCTGCGCCGACCTACTTGCGCTTGTTCGAACACAACGCCCGCACCCTGGCAGCCGCCCTGCAGGCCTGACGCCCTCTTCACCACCCCTGACCAAGGAGCCCACCATGCACCGCCCCGCCCTGACCCGCCTGATGATCATCTTGGCCATCGTCCTCAGCTCAAGCACGGGCACGGCCTGGGCCGCCGGCAAAGCCCATGAACACGACGCCCTCAAACTCGACGTGGTCATCGAGGGCAACAAGCTCACCATCGCGATGGAAGCGCCGCTGGACAACCTGCTCGGCTTCGAGCGCGCACCGCGCACCGATGCCGAACGCAAGGCCGCGGCCGATGTGCTGACCCGGCTGCGCAGCCCGGACAAGGGCACGCCGCTGTTCGCTGTGGACACTGCGGCGCAATGCACCCTGGGCAAGGCCGAGGTGCAGGCACCAGTGCTCGAACCCGGCGCCAAACAGGCGGCCAAGGATGAACATGCCGACCTCGACGCCAGCTACGAATTCACCTGTTCGAAGCCTGATGCGCTGCGCACGCTGGACGTCGGCTTGTTCGATGCCTACAAGCGCATCCAGCGCGTCGACGTGCAAGTGGCGGGGCCGAAGGGTCAGTTGAAGGTGACCTTGAGGCGGCCTGCGCGCAGCGTCAAGCTGGTGCGTTGATCGGAGACGTTGGCAATGGCCCGCCGCCTGGACGCTCTACGGTGTGCGCCTTCACTGGTCGACGGCGCATGAAGACATGTTGGCCATAGACTACTTGCACGTTCGCCGGGCGTCCTGGAGAGAACACTTCTTGGGAGCTCAGCACGTGACTTGCCGCTGCCCCGCCGATGGTTTTCGCCCAGTGGGCTGGGAATGCGCAGATCGACTGTCGGCTATCTAGGCGCGATGCGGGTGACCGCTCCTGGCCGAGACTGACAGTTCGCCGGCACGCCAGGAAGCTGCCACTCGGCGGGACGTGGTGGCCCCTCTCCACCGGCGAGCGGCTCAGGCAAGGCGGCGAGGGGTCCGTTCCGAAGCGCATCCGGTGAAACCCAAGATAGTTGTCGGCCGCCAACCATAAAAATCGCGTCGCTGCCTATGCCGGTTGCGGCCTAACTTCTCGACAGCAAGAAACCGCAGTTCCCAACTAGATGCCAAACACCTTCAGGAACGCATCCGCTGCACCCTCCAGTCCACGCTTGATCCCCGTCTTTGCCTGCCCGGCGCGCGGCGCTTCCTCGGCGATCAAAATGCCGCTGCCCGCGGCAATCCGGTCCCTCAACAAATCTTCCTGCCCAAAGAGATAGGGAAGGAAGGTTTCAGCCCGCCCGGTTGAATAAGACAAACCTGCCGAAAAGCCGATCAATTGATCCTGACCGATACCACGTCCGGCCTCGGCAAGCTCGATCCGAACCCCGCGCCCGCCTTTCAGAATGATGTCGACCGGGCCATGAAACACCAGAAAGCGCAATTGCCAGGTCAGCCAGGCGTTGAGCTTGCCCAGCCGCCAATGGCTTGTGATGCGCAGGGGCGCCGCGATCGGCTGCACCACCCCGACGATCGCCCGCGGTTGAAGCACGCACGCTGCACCGACGGGCAGTTCGAGCCGGGTAACTTCGGCAAAGGGGTCGCGCACCGCCGACACTGTTGTCAAGCCTGCACCTCTGATGCGGGTGAGGAACCACAGCCCGGCAGTAAGGCTTGAAATCGGGTGGCTGGCATCGAGCAGCCACTGTGTCGCCTTGACCCCGCCTTGCGATGATGTCTGTAAGAAGCCCTGCTTGACCAGCAATTCGCTGTCATTGCCCAGCCTGACGCCTTTCGACACCGCCGATCGTTCGGCCGGCAGCGGGATCGCCTCGGCTGGCTCCAACAATCGGATCGGCTCGCGCAGCGAAGCGAGCGGCGCCAGCACCCAATAAAACAGCGTGCGGATGGCAAACGGTGTCAGGATGATCGCCACAAGTGCCCAAATTGCCGGCCAGATCAAAGCGTCGATGCCCAACCGTTTCCACCAGCGTTTCGCTTCGCGCTCTAGGCTGGCCTCTAGCTCTTGCCCTTGGGCTGTTGCGGCGACTTTCAGGGGATCGAGCAAGGTTGCAAGCCGCTCCACCGCCAGCTTTGGCGTCACCAGTACGGCAATCTCGCCGTACTTGAAGCGCAGCGCTGCCAAAGCGGCCCTCCGCATTTTTTTAACGTGGCGTGGGCGGTGCGGTTCTTCTCCTGCCGCTCTTTATAGACGTCGTGGAGATCAAGTAGGTGCCCCCCCCTTCAAGATATAGCGCTTTGGAGAAAATGTGGGCGGCAGTGCATCGATATTGGCGTCATCCGCGCGCAAAGCGTTCTCCAGTGCCTACAACTGCCGGTTGTTATTGGCAATCTGGTCATCAAGGCTGAGCGCCTCGCCACGAGCGGCGCCCTTTGCCCGCAATGTTTCCAGAAAGGCAATCTCCTGTTCCAGGCGGCCGATATCGAATTGGTGCCGCACGCTCGCAACCATCGTCGCCTGCGGCGCCTGAAACACATCAAACGCCCGCGGCCTCGTCTGCTGCTTGACTGCCAGTTCGGCCCGCGCGGCCGACCTTCGCACGTCGATTGCGGCTTGCGATTGGTCCTTTAAACCCGTCACCGTCTGTGACTGCATTCGATCAAGATCGCCCTGCAATTCGGCCTTGGCGTCTTCGATCCGGGCGATCGAATCCTCCAGCTTGGCCGACGACAGCGATGATTCGCGATACTGGCCATAGATCGCCATGCCGGCGATCAACAGGATGAAAACCAGCGCGTGGCGGAGGATCCAGCCAAAGATTTGAGCGATCAATGCAAGACGCCTTTGGCAGCGAAACCCAGCCCTCGATCACTTGGTCGATGACCCTCAACTATCAGCGATGACCTTCTCCGCCACCGCCTGCCGCCGTTCAAAGGTGGCGCTGCACGTGTGCGAGATCAGCACGACGCCTGGCAGGAGCATCAACCGACATCGCGAAAACCCAGGTCGCTGGGCCATAACGAACTGGCTGTCCGAGTCTGAAGCAGCACGGCACCGTGAATTCGAAGCAGAGGGGGATTCTGTGCCGCTACATCACCCGCCCAGCACTGGCCAACGAACGGGTGCAAACCAACGCTGCAGGCCAAGTGGTGCTCAAGCTCAAGACCCCCTGTCGAGACGGCACCACGCACTTGGTGATGAGCCCGCTGGAGTTCATGCAACGGCTGGCAGCGTTGGTGCCACGCCCGCGACTGCACTTGATCCGCTTCCATGGTGTGCTGGCACCCAACGCCAAGCTGCGCGCGCAGGTGGTGCCGCAAGAGGCTGAGGCGCCCGCGCAGGCCGCGCCACCCGCCGAGTGCGAGCCGAACTGCGCGCACCACCGACCGGTTCGCCTGAGCTGGGCCAAGTCGCTCAAGCGCGTGTTCGAGATCGACATGGAGCACTGCCCGAACTGCGGCGGCGACCTGAAGATCATCGCGGCCATCCTGTGGGGTGAGCCCGGACACAAACGGTCCTGAGGACCGTTTGTGCATGGCGAACGCCAGGGCCTCCGCGCCCTGGCAGCCGGTGATCGAGAAGATCCTCACGCACTTGGGGTTGCAGGCCCGGGCGCCGCCCCACGCGCCTACCCGCGGCCAGGCGCTGCAAGCAGCCTGACGCTGCCCAACCGTGACCGTTCAGACGACCTGGCGACCGGGGTTGCTGGAGTCGGCTGCGTCCGAGAGTTTGCGGGACCAATGGAAGCGGCCAAGTGACAAGGGAGAACCCCAAGACGGCGCCCGAGAACGACGGTTTGGGGCGGCGCTGCCAAAGCTCAGCAGTTCTCAGCCACCTTCAAAGACCGATTCACACGCGTCGAGGGCCGTCGAGGGCCGTGTTCGGGGCGCCATGGGGAAGGAAAAGGGCGTTTGAAAAACCTATCCTCTGGTGTTCGAGGCCACCGGCGTCCACGACATGGGGCTGCGCTTCGCCGATGCGTCAGCCTTGTCGATCCCTGACACGGTGGTCCGTCGCAGTTACCTGGCCCATCGCGAGGCCATCGAGACCGCAATGCTCGGCACGCAGTTGCTGGGCGTGCGATTCGCAACCTTCATGCGCTTCCTGCCGCTGCTGCTGCTGTTCTACGCGGTGGGCGCAGTGGATGGACTGACCGAGCGTGCGATTCGAAGGTCCTGCGGAGGACGGGAGTCAGCCAGCCTGTACCACCGTGAGAATTACCTACATAGTAAGCGTCTAGGTGTGGCATCTTGATGGGAGGCTGAGCGGCGGGCACCATGACGCCCACGGGAATTGGGAGGGATCTACGGTGCTGGCCGGAGCTGACCGGCACCGCGCAGCGGGCGTTGTTCACGCGCCGGCGAGGAGGGCGCTGGCGATGCGCTCGAGGGATGGCGAGCCAGCCAGGCGCAGCACGGCAGCGCAGCGCCTGGCTGGCGAGCCAGTTGTCAGCCCGCGATGGCGGGCTTCCAGAGATGCGGGAGCAACTCGTCGAGTTTGCTGTTGAGCTGAGTCGGAAAACGCGTGAGCACGTCCTTGAGGTAGACCCACTGTTCGATTTTGTTGAGCTTGGCCGAATGTAAGAGACTCATGATCATCGCAGCGCGCTCGCTGCCCACGAAGAGCCAGTTGCGCCGACCAAGGGCCCAGGGGCGCATTTGGTTTTCGATGTGGTTGTTATCGATCGGCACGTCGCCGTCCAGCAAGAAGCGAGTCAGTGCGGTCCATCGCTTCAGGCTGTAATCGATCGCCCTGGCGATGCCGCTGCCGCCGGGTACTCGGCGCCGCTCCAGCGTGAGCCAGGTGTGAAGGCTTGCCGGCGCTGAGCATGCTGCAGGTCGTCCAGGGTGCCGCACACCCGATCGCCGGCTTCCCACAACACCGTCAGCACCTGGGCTATCGCCTCGTCGTACACGCGGTTGCGCTGGCGCACTTCGGTTGCCGGACTGAACTCCCCGCGCAGTACGCGGATAGGTGCTTGCGGTGGTAGCAGGTCAAGGCCACGAACTCGTCGAGGATCTTGATCCGATCGCTGAACGCCGCGCTGCGATATCGCAGCCGCAGTGCCTCGACCAACACCTTGCGTGTCGTCATGCTGATTTGCCTCGTCACGTTGCGCTGCCCCCGTCGGACAATCCGACGGGTAACAACTTACGTGAGGCAACAGGTCAGCACGGGTAGCAATTCTGATGAGTCAATGCGCCGGCGGCCAAGGTAATTGGCGCTAACCACCGCGCCACCCGCCGAGTGCAAGTGCTGGCTGTACGCACCACCGCTCGGTGCGGCTGAGCTGGGCCAAGCTGCTCAAGCGCGTGTTCGAGATCGACATGGGGCACTGCCCGAACTGCGGCGGCGAGCTGAAGATCATTGCCGCG
>CAMCTC010000110.1 GCA_945878355.1 Bordetella parapertussis
TCCGAAAAATAGGTCTGAGTATAGTTGGTTTGAGTCGACACAAGAAATTGGCAATAGTCTCTTCGGGTTGGTTTCATACGTCATTTTTGGGTAGTTTTTGACGCCCCGATTATAATATAATTACAGCATTTTGTGTGAATTATTAAATTTCTTTTGCGTAAGTCCTATAGTAGTCAGATTCGTTGTTGTCAGACTGCCCGCTGATGGACTGACTCAATACAGCAGTGTTTGCGGTCGCTAGGCTGTTGTTGGGCTCCAATTCATAGCCTGCGCCAGCACCAGCCTGACCCAGGGTGAGCAAATAATCAGCATCGTAAATTCCACTGGAAGTGCCAGAGACTTTGAGATAATAGTCTCCGACCGAAGCCGTATTAAAGATGTACGAGGCGCTGACTTTCGTAATCCAACGGCCCAGCGTGTTACCGTTCGTATCATAGGCAGTCAGATAATAATCACTATAGTTTCCAGTTGGCGCCTGAAAATTTACGCTCACCAAGCCCACAGCCGTCGTGCTGAGCTTGAAATAGTCAATGTCCGAACTGCTGGACAGTCTCGCCGTGATCGACTGAAGTGCGACCACGGCGTCCGCTGTGGCGGTGCTGCTGTTAGGTTCGTTCTCTTGTTTGCTCGAAAACGCGGTTGCAGCGAATTTTAGGTTGTAGCTCGCTGGATCGCTTCCATAGATCCGTGCATAGTAGGTGCCGGCGCCTGGAAGCTTCACGCTTAGTGTATCGTTTCTTATGCCGTATTGAGATCCCAAGGAATTGCCAGCTGAATTTATTATATCCAAATACCAGGATGCCGTCGTTGAATCCGTACTTAAATTTACTGAGAAAACGCCAGCATTGGCTGCAGGAACAACCACTTTGTAGTAGTCAGATTCGTTGTTATCAGACTGCCCGCTGATGGACTGGCTCAATACGACAGTGTTTGCCGTCGCTAGACTGTTGTTGGGCTCCAATTCATAGTCTGCGCCAGCACCAGCCTGACCCAGGGTGAGCAAATAATCGGCGTCGTAAACTCCAGCGGAAGCGCCAGAGACTTTCAAGTAATAATCTCCCACCGCAACCGTATTGAAGATGTACGAGGCGCTGGCTTTCGTGATCCAACGACCCAACGTGTTACCACTGGCATCATAGGCAGCCAGATAGTAATCGCTATAGTTTCCAGCTGGCGCCTGAAACTTCACGCTGACCAAGCCCGCAGCCGTCGTGCTGAGCTTGAAGTAGTCGATGTCCGAGCTGCTGGACAGTCTCGCCGTGATTGCTTGAAGTGCGACCACGGCGTCTGCTGTGGCGGTGCTGCCATTGGGCTGATTTTCCTGCGAGCTCGACAACGCGGTTGCAGTGAATTTCAGGTTGTAGCTCGCTGGATCGCTTCCGTAGATTCGTGCATAGTAGGTGCCAGCACCTGGAAGTTTCACGCTTAGTGTGTCGTTCCGTATGCTGTATTGAGAACCCAAAGAACTGCCAGCTGAATTCAGTATATCCAAATACCAAGATGCTGTCGTTGAATCTGTACTTATATTTACCGAAAACACTCCAACGCTGCCCGCCGGAACAACTACTTTGTAGTAGTCAGATTCGTTGTTGTCAGACTGCCCGCTAATGGATTGGCTCAATACAGCAGTGTTTGCTGTCGCTAGGCTGTTATTTGGTTCGACTTCATTACTCATATGGGGTAACTAGCGTTTCTCAGCGTCAGATTGCACAGACCACAGGTTGGGGGGCGGTCGAACTGCTTGGCCAGTTCGGCGACCGGCGTGTCCCGAAGGGCTGGGCGTGCCCAGCGCAGACAAGGGTGCAGGCAAAGACAGCTCTCACTTGACCTCCTTGATCGACAGCAGCTTGGCCCCAAAGCTCTCAGACCCGCCGGAAACGCCTTGACCGGCAAAGAAATCGATCAGCGCGGAGCGCCCCGGCAGGTCGTTCAGGCTGAAGGTGAACGGCGCTGCCGAGTCCGGCGGCAAGGCGGTCAAGGCCTTCAGGTCGCGCGGGGTGTCTGACACCAGCACCAACAACTGATCGATGCCCACAGGCCCCTGGGCCACCAGCTTCCAGTCGGGCCGGGGCAGGCTCAGGGTCTGGTTGGCGTGGATGCGGTTGTTGGCGTCCAGCGCGTTGGGGAACAGCACGTAGAAGCTCTTGTTGTCACTGCCCAGCAGCACAAGGTGCACATAGCCGTCGTGGCTTGACTTGATCTTCAGCGCCAGCGGATCGCCGCCGATCTTCAGGCTGGCGCGGCTGAGCGTGACATCGACCTTGCGGCGCGGGTTGCTCTGGGCAGCGATCTCGCGCAGCGTGGCGAGCGATGCCAGCGCAGGGGGGATCGGAGGCGCAATCGGCGCAATCGGCGCGATCAGCGTGATCGGCACGACCGGCGGCGACGGAGCAGGCAATGCCGCAACGGGCGGTGGCACGGATGACGCCGTTGATACCGGCGCGGGTGGTGTGACTTGCGCTGTGACTGCAGGCACTGGCGGGGGCGTCGCCACGGTAGGTGCGGGTGCTGGTACCACCGCGACCACAGCCGGCCCGACCACCGCCACCGGCACGATGTTGCGGTTGCCGGTGATGGTCAGGTGATGGGGCTTCAGGTCCGGAAAGGGCTTGAGGCTGGTGTTGATGATTTGCTGCGCGCACTGCTCGATCTCGTTCACCGACACCGCGCCCGATGCGTCGCGGTCGACCGCCTTGCCCAGCAGGCAGTCGCGCACCGCTTGCGTCGCCAGCCCGCCAGCAGGCGAGTCGACGCTGACCTCATCGGCACGCGACGAGCTGATCTGGACAAAGTTCTCGCTCAGCGCGCCCAGCCGGGTAGCCTCGGCCAGCAGACCCCGGGTGTTGAGGTTGGACGCCCTGGCGCAGGCCTCGGAATTGGCCCCGCCCTTGAGAAAGAACTTGGGCGTGAAAGCGCCGCTGGCGATCGATCGGGTGCGAGCGCGGCCACCGGTCACCCCGTCTGAATGGCAGGCATCGAACAGCACCACCACCTTGTCGGCCACCTCGCTGATGCGCCGGGTGCTGCGGGCGATCTCCTCGTTGGTCAGTGCCTGGTAGTCGTAGGTCAGCAGGCCCTCCTTGCAGCCGGCGGTCGCAGCCTCGAACCAGCGCGTGCCGTGGCCCGAGAAGTAGATGAACACCCTGCCCCCTGGCGTGGTCAGCGCGGCCAACTGCTCCAGCGCATCGAGCACGCCCCGCTTGGTGGCCTGGGCGTCGCGCAGCACGGTGATGCGGTCGTCGGCGATGCCCATCTCTCGGGCAATCGCGCGCGCGCTGACCATGTCCATCGCCACACCGCCCAGCGCCGGGATCACCGGGACTGAATAAGTGCCAACGCCGATGATCAGCGCACTGCGCGAGGCTTTGTCCTGCGCCGCAAAGGCGTTGCCCGCGCTGAGCGACAGGCTGACCAGCAACATCAGGCCAAGGAGGGGGTGGCTCAGGCGCAACGCCGTGTTGAGCAAACAGGTCAAGGTCTTGCCTCTCATTGACGGGGGCTGCCATGTCGAAGAAGGCGTGGCCATGTTCTGCCGACCCAGGCAAGCAACGGCGTCGCATCGCGCCGGTCAACTCAGCGGCCGTGGGCCGACTTAGGCAGTCTTGCACAGCAGCCGATCAGTCTACCTATTTTGTGATTTTTTACTAATTTCTATGGCTTTGCACCCATTTCGCAGCGTACTGGCCGTTTGCTGTGTCCATGTACCTGCTCTTGATGCAGCTGTCCAAGGTCACTGCCATCATCGGCCTGCACCGACACGCGGGCCCCGGCCATGTTGTCCGGCAACAGTAAGTAGATGATCGAAAAGTTCTACCGGCAACAGCTGCGGACACCGGCCACCAGTGGTGACAGCTTGTTCAGAAACTCACGACGGGCGCCAGCACCGGGCGCAAATTCGTCGCCGGGTCATCCCGCAACGCCAGCTTCGACAGACATCACATATTGGAGCAGGTCGTCCGTTCGCCCGTCCGAGACCAAGCGCTCGGGCGTTTTGTAGCCAAAGACTGCGAGCGGCTCATTGCGATACCAGAACATCGCCTTGTTGAGGTCGCCGCTCAGGTCGGTCGCGGCCCTGATGACCCGCAGGGCATCGCGCAGAAAGTCTTGCACGGCGCGAGAAGCTGGTGCGCGGCTGATGGTGTTGCGGTGCACGTGCGCCTGCTCAGCCAGCGTTTGCAGATCAATGCACATCGCCTCGCTGAAGCGCCTGGGTGACAACACCGGCGCTGCAGTGTCCGCCTCCCTCAAGGACTCGATGAAGCGCTCGAAGGCACCGGCAGGCGCCGCAGCATCGATGACGGTCGAATCGACTGAGCTCATAGGGCCTCATTTAATGCATAAATATTGCACTATTTAAGCACATCGTCAACGAACAGTCAAAGACGGGTCGGCAACAATCGGTGTGCCATCATGGGTCAGCTGATAGAGCGGCGCGCAGTTGGCGACTGGTAAAACCGAGTTGAAAGGTGACGCTATGGCCATGGGCATGGCTTTCAAGAGCATCAAGCAGGGCCTGACCGAGGCCATCGGCCACGCCAAGGGCGCGCAGGCGGGCGTGAAGGTGTGGCGCCCTGCTGCCGTCGACGTGGCCGCCGTGCGTGGCCGACTGGGGTTCACACAAGCGCAATTCGCGGCGCGGTTCGGCTTTTCGGTGGCGACCCTGAGGCACTGGGAACGTGGCGACCGCAACCCGCAAGGCCCCGCGCTGGTGCTGCTGAACCTGATCGACCGCGACCCGGTTGGGGTGTTGCGGGCGCTGTCTTGAAGGCGGCACGCTGGCCGCGGCCATCGGCCATGCCAAGGGCAAGCAGACGAGCGTGAAGGTGTGGCGGCCTCAGAACTGTCGACGTGGCCGCCGTGTGTGGCCCCCCTGGGCGCGCTCAGTCCGCGGCGACCAGCAGCGCCGCGATGGTCGCGCAGATGCCTGCGGGCACGCCGTAGCGTTTCAGCAAGGAGGCGCGTTCACCGGCAACGACCTGCACGGGAATGGAGGCGATTTCCATCAATCGGGTGGTCAGCGAGCGGTGGAACAGGCGCGCGAGCAAAGGCATGCGGGTGCTGCCTATCAGTATCTGGTCGGCTTTGATGCGCCGGGCGACGCGGTCGATGGTGGTGGCCACCTCGCCGCGTTCGACATGCTGGGCATGAGCCACGCCATGGCGATCGAGCAGTTCGCGCGCCGGAGCGAGGGCGCGTTCGGCCTCTGCGGCATGCCAGGATTTGCGTTCGCCCTTTTTCAGGAAACGGGAAATGTATCGCGGCAACGGAGCGCGCACATGCAGAAGATGCACTTCGATGCCGGCCTGCTGCAATGCCATATTGGCGGCATGGCGCACGGCTTTGGTGGAGTTTTCGGAAACGTCGACGGGAATTAGAATCCTGGTCATATTGAAACCCTCCTTGGCGTAAGCGATTTGTTGAACAGGTATGGCGCGGTTTTCTGCGGTCGTGCGTGATGCGCTTGCTGAATTCTCTGCGGGGTTTGCCGGTCGCCGGTTCGCCAGATAGCCAAAGCCCAGCACGCCCGACATGACACTTACGTATGCCATCGGCGCTATCCAAGACATGTCTGCCAGCACCTCGCCTAGCAAAGGCTCCGAGATGATCATCTTGGCCGCGGTCCAGGCGAGCACCGCCGCGCCGAGATAGATGATCGACGGGAAGCGATCGAGCAGTTTCAGGATGAACTGGCTGCCCCAGACCACGATGGGAATGCTGATGAGCAGGCCCAAAAACACCAGCAGGAAGCTGCCGTGGGCCGCGCCCGCGACCGCCAGCACGTTGTCCAGTCCCATGACAATGTCGGCGACGATGATGGTCTTGATAGCGGCCCAGAAGGTGTCTGAGCCACTGAGTTCCTTCCCGTCAGAGGACTGGTCAGCCAGCAGCTTGTAGGCGATCCACACCAGCATCGCGCCGCCGGCGAGCATCAGGCCCGGAATGCGCAGCAGCCACACCACGGCAATGGTCATCACGCTGCGCACCACCACCGCGCCCACCGTTCCCCAGAGGATGGCGGATTTGCGATATTGCTGAGGCAGTTTTCGCGTGGCCAACGCAATCACAATGGCGTTGTCGCCGGCCAGAACCAGGTCGATCACGATGATTGCCGCGAGCGCACTCAGGAACTGCATTGAGAAGATTTCCACGACCGGCTTCCTTGGGTTGGTTGGATTCGATGGCGCATGATGCAAAAGCGCCGGCTATTGGTGAAATGATTGTTCGCAATGCCTTTCATGGAAAAACGTAATCGCGATTGCGATTCGCAATGGCAGCCATCTCTTTTATGGCTGACTCGCCCCGGATTGGCAGGGACAAGGACCGAAATGCCAGAGTCCGCGTTCATCCCGGCGATGCTTTTCGATGCTGCCCTTGCATCGCCGACGGGCTCCTGACTAGAATGAACGACCAGCTTGGTCCGATGCAAAACGCCGGTCCGAGTGGGCTCCAAAGGGCAGTAGCTGGGTTGGGCAGGTGGGGTTCCGGCCGATTACGTCAGCATCCGTCAATACGGGAATGTCCTCACCCGATGCTGGCGGCAGCGGTGTTCAACAGTCGTAGCGAGCGAGACCTTTGCCTGAGACCGGGCAAGGGTCTTTTTGTTTGCGCGTTCGGGACGCGCGCTTGCCTGGTCCGGGGAAAGGCCGCCGTGCGATGTTGTGCGGCGCTTACAGATCGGCGCGCGAGTTTCGCGCGCCATTGGCTCACGAACCTGGAGGTCTCAATGCCTCAGAACAATATCCGCCGTTATCTCAGACACGGCACGCTGCCGCAGCTAAGCGTCTTTGAAGCCGTCGTACGACGCGGCAACTACACCCGTGCCGCGGAAGAACTCTATCTGGCGCAACCCACGGTTTCGATCCAGCTCAAGAAGTTGAGCGAGGTGGTCGGCCTGCCGCTGGTGGAGCAGATCGGCAGGCAGGCGCATCCGACCGAGGCGGGCAGATACGTCGCCGAGGCCTGCGCCACGATTTTCAAAGCGCTCGCCGATCTCGAGAATCAGCTGGTCAATCTGCGTGATTTGAAGGGCGGACGGCTGCGGCTGGCGGTGAGCAGCACCGGAAAGTATTTTGCGCCACGCCTGCTGGCCGAGTTCGCGCTCAAATTTCCGGAGGTGGAACTCTCGTTGCAGATCCATCACCGCGAGACCTTGCTCAAGCGACTGGCTGCGAATGAGGATGATCTATACATATTCGCCAATCCTCCCGAGAAGGCCGAGACAGTCAATCGCGCCATTCTTCCCAATCCGATGGCGGTGTTCGCGCGCGCCGATCATCCGCTGGCGAACCAAAAGCGCATTCCTTTCGCCACGCTCGCCGAGGAACCATTCCTCATCCGCGAGCCCGGTTCCGGTACCCGAATGTCGGTGCAGCGCATGTTCGAGGAGCGCGGCTTCGAGCCGAAGGTGCGCATGGAGTTGAGCACCAACGAAGCCATCAAGCAGGCGATCATCGCCGGGCTCGGCGTGTCCATCATGTCGCGCTACACACTGGGGCTGGATACCGATCAACCGCAGCTCACCACCCTGGATGTCGAAGGCTTCCCGGTCGAGGGAAGCTGGTATTTGGTCTATCCGATGGGCAGGCAGTTGTCGCCGATTGCCATGGCGTTCGTGGAGTTGGTGCGCGAAGAAGCCAAGAAACTGGTGGCCGACCATATGGGCACGGTGCGCGGCAGCGGGCATTAGCCGGGCACGAAGCCAAGTCTGGCGCGTCAGTGGCTCATGGCGTAATCCATCACGAACTTACGCGCCAAGATCCCTGAAAACTGCGCCCATCACGAACCCTGATCACCCTACTTTTGCCCCACAATCGGCATAGGGGGAGCCACGAGTATCGCAGCCGCCCCTGCCACACCACCGGGCATGCGGGTCCGCACCCGGCGGTTCGAGAGCTTGAGGGCATGACAGTCTTGGTAGACCCATTCGGTCAAAGTAAGCAACCGTCAACACCGTCTTGAGCAATCCGTCGCTGTTGCGCCACCAGCAGCGGCTATTGCCCGCCACTCGCTTAGCCGCAGCTTCCGTTGCTCCTCGCGCCTTGAGTTCCCGGTAAATCGTCCGCGGCCTTTTCCATTGCTTGAGCAGGCACGAATACAGGAGCGCCGCAAGATTCGGCGTGCTCAACGATCTTCCGCTCGGCCGCCGCACACCGTCGACTGGCGCTGCTAGGCGCCATCAGTGCAGGTCGTGACCCGCGAACCGACGTATGCACAATGTCCACACATCCGCTACAATATTTGCATGAACTCTCTCGCCTCCACCGTCATCAACCTGCGCACGCCGGCCTCGCAGCGTGAGTTGATCGACCGCGCAGCGCAGTTGCAGGGCAAGAGCCGCACCGAGTTCATGCTCGAGGCGTCGCGCGAGAAAGCGCAGCAGGTGTTGCTCGACCAGACGCTCTTCGCCGTGACCCCCAAGCAGTACAAGGCATTCGTCGCCCTGATGGATGCACCGCTGAGCAAGAACGTCGCTCTGCAACGACTGCTGGCCAAGCGTTCGCCTTGGGAGAAGTAAAGCTCGCCGCCCTCGGGCCGCCGGTACCGATCACCGCCGGGCACGACACTTCGTTGTTCCATTGCCGGCACGACTTGCTGAGCGAGTGGCTGCGGCGGCGTGCTCTTCCCAACGCATTGAGCGGCGCCACTCGCACCTATGTCGTTTGCGCCGAGAGTCAACGCGTGGTGGGCTACTACGCACTGGCCGCCGGCTCACTGGATGTCGAGTCGGCACCCAGCCGCTTGCGGCGCAACATGCCCAATCCACTGCCGGTGGTCGTACTCGGGCGGCTGGCAGTAGATGACACCTGGTCGGGCCGCGGCGTCGGCGGCGGGCTGCTCAAGGATGCCGTGCTGCGCTCGCTCCAGGCGGCGGATCTTATTGGCGCCTGCGCCTTGATGTGTCATGCGATCGACGCCGACGCCAAGGCGTTCTACGCGAGACATGGCTTCGTGGAATCGCCGACGCAAGAGCTGACCATGATTCTCGGGCTTCGTCGCTGACGCACGAACTGCGGCGAATGTCTGCCGCCACCAAGCGGCCATCCGCGAGCAGTTATCGAGCTCAGCCACGAGTAAACATGTCGAGCGCTAGATTCCAGCCGGAATCCAACGCGGGACGTGTCACGTGGTCGTGCTCTCGTTTCAGGATTTCCTCGACTGCAAGGCGATTTGCGAGCCAAACTCGTGAAGGTTTCTCGACGTGAATCAGCACGTGAACAGGCCGCGACAACGCATAGAGTGGCAGACGCATGCCACCAGAAATGATTGTGCCAATGAAA
The DNA here is from genome assembly GCA_945878355.1 of Bordetella parapertussis. GTDB lineage: Bacteria > Pseudomonadota > Gammaproteobacteria > Burkholderiales > Burkholderiaceae_C > Pseudaquabacterium. The sequence continues at coordinate 9,279 of CAMCTC010000110.1, forward strand.
TCCGCCTTCGCTCCCGTGTCGTCTTTCGGCAGCGCGCCGCCGCGCCTGTTTGCACGCCTGCCAACCGTGCTGGCAGCAACCGGCCTCGGCCGCTCAACTATCTACCGCCTGATCGCCGACGGCGCTTTCCCTGCCCCCGTGCGCCTGGCTCCGCGCGCCGTGGCCTGGCGTTGGTCGGACCTTGATCAATAGACCCGCTCGCGCCCCCGCACACATTGACCGGCAGGTAGCGCGCGACGCGCACGCTGCCAGGCTCGGGATGGACAGGGCCCTGGGGACCGGTCATGGCCCCCGACGGTCGAGCGGCGGCAGTACATCGCACACCTGTCCTTTAGTCCTGGATGACCGGTATGAGCAATCAAGCAGCCAGACGCCGCTGCCCGGCCAGCGGTTCTTGACGGCCACTTCCGGTCATCCATGCGGTCAGAAATGCGCCACGACGATGACCGGTTTCAAAGTACAGCCGCCACAGGGCGACGACCGGTTGAGCGTGCCCATACGAGTATCTCCGGGCCTTTCGGCTGCCAGGTTTCAGGAGATGAGGCCGGCTTGGGCGCCAACGTGAGCGGGCATGGGCGATGCGGTGACGGGCATCAACAGGGCTGACTCAGCCAGCTGGGAATTGAATGTGCTGACGTTGCGCCAATATCGGGAGGCCTGCAACAGCAGCCACTGTTGCAGCCGCTTCCGATTGCCCGATTGGCAGGCCCTTCGCCTCAGGGCTGCCAGCGCGGCTGACAGCGCGGGCCGCAGTGGCCGAGCCAGACGGCTTACCCACCACCGCGCGAGTGTTGCGTGAGAGGCGCCGATCGCGTGGCCGTGGATGAGCGCTTTCGATCGCCGATCTGCTGTGCGTCACTACCGTGTTCGTCCCCCTCGGCGCGGTCGCCGCGCTTTCCGTTCATACACGTCCAGAACATGGTCTTGCGCGCGTGCCGCGATCGGATCGTGGCCTCGTGCGACCCCGGCGGAAACAAACCGACGCCCGTGGCGGCGATCTCTCGCAGCTGCGCCCAACAGCGAAGCGCTCTGTAGGTGGCGGCTTTGCCGCCCAAGCGCTGAGGGAACTTCAACGCCTGCGCCAGCGGCACAAGCGCACCCTTGTTATCGCGCTACCCATGCAGGCCGGTTCGGCCAGCAGCAGCGTGGACGCCGCCGTCGAATTCCATGATCGCGGCTCGTTTCTTGAGGGCTTCGTGCTCAAAGTCGTCATCCGCTGCAACCTGTGTCAAAAAGCTGGGGACACGCGGGGACACCGGGGACACGTTGATTTCATTGGGTTTTTTTGGCTCGGTCGCGTGGGGACACAGTGGGGACACGTGGGGACAGGCCGCCGGCACCATGTCACCGTCGCCGGCTGTCACGTCATCGGCCTCAGCCTTGACTTGGTCGTCGTTCCCGCGATCGTGGAGGGCCTGTTCATGGTGCCTTCCTGTGATGCGGCGGGGCCACCACGGCAGCGCGCTTGCCGCCACTACCACTACGGCAGCGACTTCGCTTCCGACAGGACGGTCGCCGGTGGCGTCCTCGGCATCACCGATGGCTCGTTGAAGATTGGCTTCTAGATTTTTTCGGCAGGCCAGGAACCGCATGATCGGTCTCGCACAACCGTCGAGCATCCGGACTGTTGCCCGAGGTCGTCTTCGCAGCACTGACCTACATGGCCCACGTCAACGATCCGGCGCGAAAAATTGGGGCATTTGCCCTAACTTTCGAAACCGCTTTAGGACACTTTTAGGTCACGGCCAACAAAAAAGCACTTGGCGTTTCCGCTAAGTGCTTGATTTTCCTACCAATTTTGGTAGGCGCGAATGGACTCGAACCATCGACCCCCACCATGTCAAGGTGGTGCTCTAACCAGCTGAGCTACGCGCCTGCTAAGCCTCGAACTATAGCATGGGTCAAGTCAGCCTCAACGCCGGCGGGCGTGACGGATGCCTGGCACTTGAGCCACTTGACGCAATGCGGCGGCCAGGCGTCCGGCGTCAGGCACCTCGACCGTGAAGGTCATGTACGCGGTGCTGCCGCCCGCACCGCGCACCGACTCCGTGTGCACGGCCGTGACGTTGAGGCGGTCCTTGACGAAGACTTCGCTGATGTCGCGCAGCAAGCCGGAGCGGTCTGCCGCTTCCACGACCACATCGACCGGGTAGGCCGCGACACGGTCGGTCGGCGCTGCGCCCCAGGCCACCGCGATCACCCGCTCGGGCTGGACCTTGGCCATTTGCCGAAAGTTGCTGCATTGCGCGCGGTGGATTGCGACCCCTTGGCCACGGGTGACATAGCCGCCAATCGCATCAGGCGGGGCCGGCCGACAGCAGCGCGCCAGCTGGGTCAGCAGCGACTCGACCCCCACCACCAGCACCCCGCCTTCGGTGGCCCGGGGTCGCTTGAGCACCAACCCCTCGTCGGGGTTCTCGGCGGGCGCGGCCGGGCGCAGCAGGTTTTCGATGTTGCGCAGCGAGAACTCGTCCTTGCCCACCACCTCGAACAAGGCCTCGGCGCTCTTGAATCCGAGCTGCGCGGCAAGGTCTTCGAGCTTGACCGCCGTGCGCCCTTCGCGCTGCAAGAGCTTGTCGACCAGTTCGCGGCCTCGCGCGGCCGTGGCCTTCATCGCCTGGGCGTTGAACCAGGCCCTGACCTTGGCGCGCGAGCGTTGGCTCGCGAGGTAGCCCAGTTCGGGGTTGAGCCAGTCCAGCGACGGCCCGCCCTCCTTGGTCACTGTCACCTCGACGGTCTGGCCGTTGGCCAGCGCGGTGTTGAGCGGCACCATCGCGCCGTCGACCCGTGCGCCCCGGCAGCGGTGGCCCAGATCGGTGTGCAGCGCGTACGCAAAGTCCACCGGTGTGGCCCCGGCCGTCAGCTCGATCACAGTGGCCTGCGGCGTGAAGACATAGATCCGGTCCTCGAACGACGGGCCCGCATCCAGCGCCGCACCAGCGGGCTGTGCGCCCTGCCCCACATAGTCGCGCTCCCAGGCCAGCAACTGTCGCAGCACGGCTTTGCGCGCTTCGGCCACCCGCTCCTCGAAGTCGCCTGCTGCGCTGACGCCGGCATAGCCCTTGACGCCGGCTTCCTTGTAAGCCCAGTGCGCCGCCACGCCATGCTCGGCGTGCTGGTGCATCGCCGCGCTGCGGATCTGCACCTCGACGGCCCGGCCGTCGTCGGCCAGCACCACGGTGTGCAGGCTCTGGTAACCATTGGGCTTGGGACGCGCGATGTAGTCGTCGTACTCACCGGGCAGCGCGCGGTAACGCTCGTGCACCCGCGACAGCGCTGCGTAGCAGGCGGGGATGTCGGCCACGATCACCCGCAAGGCCTGCATGTCGAAGACACGGTCCAGCGTCAGGCCCTTGCCGGCCATCTTCTTCCACAGGCTGTACAGGTGCTTGGGCCGGCCTTGCACCTCGGCGTCAACGCCCACAGCAGCCAAGTCTTGCTGCAGTTGTTCGCGGATCCGCTCGACCCCTTGCTCGCGCTGCACCCGGGTTTCGGCCAGCAGGCCCGCCAGGCGCTTGTAGTCCTCGGGCTGCAGGAAGCGAAACGACAGGTCTTCGATCTCCCACTTGATCTGCCAGATACCCAGCCTGTTGGCCAGCGGCGCGAACACCTGCTGTGACTCCTGCGCCAGCGCCTGCGGGCAAGGCGTCTTGGTCGAGGCATACCAGCGCAAGGTCTGCAGCCGCGAGGCCAGCCGCAGCAGCACCACGCGCAGGTCACGCGAAAACGCCAGCAGCATCTTGCGCACGCGCTCGGTCTGCCTGGCGCGCTGCTCGGTCTCGACCTGGGCTTCGCGCGCCGCGCGCTGGATTTGCACCAGCTTGCGGGTGTGCGCGACCAGGCTGGCATAGGTCAGGCCGAACGCCTTGGCCACCACTTCTTCGGGCCGCTGCAAGAAGTCGCCCGCGTAGACCAGGTAGACCGCTGCCCGCATCGCCGGCCCGGCGCCTATGCCTTGCAGGATCGCGGCCGCGCCGTCGGCGTGTTCGAGCGCAGGCTCGCCGGTGTCGAGACACTGGCCCGCCATCAGCGGCTCGGCAAAGACCCTGGCCCGCCGCAGCGCGTCGCTGCCGGGTTCGTCTGCGCTGTCGCTGGCACCTTCGCCCGCCAATGCAGCCTGACCGGCGGGCTCGGCCAGACCCCCCGGCCCCTCGGCGGGGCCATCTGCCAACATCACGATAGCGGCCGCGCGCGGCTTCAGCGATGCGGTCTTCATGGCGCGAGCAAGAACTCCCGCACCGCCCGCACTTGGTCGGGCTGGACCAGCGTCGGCGCATGGCCGACACCGGCAAACTCGACGAGTCGGGCGCGCGGGCCGCGCTCGGTCATGGCCTGAGCGGTGGCGCGCGACAGCAGGTCTGAATCGGCGCCGCGCAGCAGCAAGGTCGGGCAGCTCAGGCGGTTGTAGCTTTGCCACAGCAAGGCCTCGCCGGCACGCGCCAGGTCGGGCGTGACCAGCCCGAACGGCTTGGCCAGCGCCGGGTCGTAGCGGGGTTTGAAGCCGGCACCGTCGGGGATCAACTGTGGGCGCGTCAGTGCCAGCCACTGCGCCCGGCTGTGCGGCCCGAAGCCGGTGCTGATGGCCCACAGCGCGTCCGCCGCTTCGTCCTCGGTGGCCCAATGCACCGGCTGGCCCAGGTAGCTGGCGATGCGTTGCAGCGAGGCTGGCTCAATCGTCGGGCCCACGTCGTTGAGCACCAGGCGCGACACCGGCGATCCCGGCAAACCTGCCAGCCCCAGCCCGATCAGCCCGCCCATCGAGGTGCCGACCCAATGCACGGTGCTGGCGTCCAGCCTGGCCAGCAGCGTGACCATGTCGGCCACATAGGCCGGCAGCTGGTAGCCCATCGGGTCGCTGAGCCAATCGCTGCGTCCACGGCCCACCACATCGGGGCAGACCACGCGGTAGTCAGCCGCCATCGCAGCAGCCAGCGTGTCGAAATCGCGCCCCTGACGCGTCAGGCCGTGGGCGCAGACCAGCACCCGGGGGTTGGCCGGGTCGCCCCACTCCCAGTACGCCATGCGGTGCAGGCCTCGGGTGTCGAGGCATTGCACATCGCGCAGTCGAGGCTGCGGCAGCGTCACGCTTGGCGCGCCAGGGTCGGTGTCAGTCACGGGTAGGTCTCCTTGCCGATAATCATTGCAGCAAGCAAATCATCGCAGCAAGCCAACCAGGAAATCAGATGCTCAACGGAAAAACTGCACTCATCACCGGCTCGACCAGCGGGATCGGCCTGGGCTTGGCGCTGGCCATGGCACAAAACGGCGCCAACGTGATGCTCAACGGCTTCGGCGATGCCCAGGCCGCCCGCGCCGAAGTGGCCAAGCTTGGCGGCCGCGTGGCCTATCACGGCGCCGACATGAGCAAGCCGGCCGAGATCGAGGCCATGGTGCGCGCCTGCGAGGCCGAATTCGGCTCAGTCGACATCCTGGTCAACAACGCCGGCATCCAGCATGTGGCCAATGTCGAGGATTTCCCGGTCGATCGTTGGGACGCGATCATCGCGATCAACCTGAGCAGCGCTTTCCACACCACGAGGCTGGCGTTGCCGGGCATGAAGTCGCGCAACTGGGGTCGGGTGCTCAACATCGCGTCGGTCCACGGGCTGGTCGCCTCGGCACAGAAATCGGCTTATGTCGCGGCCAAGCATGGCCTGGTGGGCTTTACCAAGAGCGCGGCGCTGGAATGTGCGACCACCGGCGTCACCCACAACGCGATCTGCCCTGGCTGGGTGCTGACACCGCTGGTGCAAAAACAAGTCGACGCGCGCGCCGCATCGGCCGGTGTGTCGCA
>CAMCTC010000111.1 GCA_945878355.1 Bordetella parapertussis
AGGATCGAAACAAGATGAAAGCGATGGATTCGGCCCGATGGCTAGGCGCAAACCGCAGCGATACCCGAGGTATCGCGAGGATTTGCAACGACGCCACCGGGTCGAAGGCGCGCTTTCATGTTTCGATATCTCCGGGGTGCAGCACTAGGCTTCGAAGCGCCCCAGCCTGACCATGGTGTTGCCCGGCTGGCCGTGTTTTGTGCTGGGCATCACCATCACGGTGTGGTCGTATGCCGTCTTGAAGACGGTGTTGCCGTCCTGCGCGAAAGCGGTGCCTGCCGCGGCGATCACGTCCAGCCCGTGCACCGGGAATAGGAAATGAAAGTCATCGCTCAGCGCAACGACCGCTCGGTCGACCCGGATCAGCTGCTGACGCTGCGGCAAAGGCAGACGCCAACGGGCCTGGGCCCAGGCCTCCGAGACGCAGCCGGTCAGATGCAGAAAGCGCACCAGGCTGTCGATCGCGACCTCGGCGCTGGACCGCTCCCAGTGCTGGCCGCATTCGATCAGCAGCGCGTTGCGCGGGCTGGCCGGGTCACCGAAACCGCCACGGTCGCGCATCCGCAAGCCCGAGGGGTGACCGGTGTCGACCAGCAGGTCGCCCGGCATGCCGAGCGCGCGCGCGAACGCAGCACCCTTGTCCAGCGTGCCGCAAACCATCAGCGGCCGGCAGGCGTCTTGCATCGAGTGGATGTCTAGCAGCGAGTCGGCCGCGTCGACAAAAGGCTGTAGCGCGCGGGCGCGGCGCAGCTCCAGCGAGTCGCCGGCGCCGAACAGCACCGCATCGGCCCAGACCCGGTTCAAGTCTTCGTCGACACAGCGCGACGCGCTGGGGTCGGCCGCGTCGAACCGGGCATAGGCTTCGACATTGGCAAAGCTCAGGATCAGCTTGCCCTGCAGCGGCGCCAGCGTGCTGCCCATGCCTTGGCGAAAGAGCCAATCCAGCGCGATCGCGCCGCACAGCTCGTTGCCATGCGTGAGTGCCTGCACCATCACCGTCGGGCCGGGCCGGCCCGAGTCGAACAGGTGGACCCAGTCGACACCGGTGTTGCCGGTGCGGTAGGGGCCGATGTCGGGCGGGGTCAGCTCGACGGCGTCGGCCGTCATGCAGCGATGCTGGCGGTGCCTCGCACCAGCCGACCCGGCAGCGCGCCGGTGTGCTCGCCGTTTCGGTAAGTCACCTGGCCCGACACGATGGTCGCGACATAGCCGTCAGCGAGCTGCTGCATCCGGCGTCCGCCTGCGGGCAGGTCGTGCACCACGGTCGGCACATGGACCTTGAGGCGGGCGAAATCGATCAGGTTGATGTCGGCTTTGTGGCCCACGGTCAGCTGTCCGCGGTCGTTGAGACCGGCCAGTGCGGCGGGCTTGCTGGTCAGTGCGGCGATCGCCTGCGGCAGCGCGATGCGTTGCGACTCGTCAGCGTCGCGGCCCCAGCGCGCGAGGAAGTAGGTCGGAAAACTCGCGTCGCAAATCATGCCGTAATGCGCGCCGCCGTCGGCCAAGCCGACGACCGCCTGGTCGTGGCCGAGCATCTCGCGCACCGCCAACAGGTTGCCGTCGCGGTAGTTGGCGCCCGGCAGGTAGAAGATCGCCTTGCCGTCGTTGGCGAGCAGCAGGTCGTAGGCAAACTCCTCGACCGACTGGCCGGCGGCCTTGGCGCGCTTGTCGATGCGGTTGGCGAGTTGCGGCTCGTAGTCGGCTTGGGTGCCCCAGACGTAGGAGAACTGGAAGGACTTCACGGTCTTCAGGTTCACCGGGTTGGTGTCTTGCGGCTGCTCGGACAGCAGGTGGGCGCGGAACACCGGATCGCGCAGCCGTACCAGCTTGTCGGCCAACGGCAGGTGCTTGATCGCCAGGAAGCTGGGGTGGTAGGCAAACGGGTGGAAGCTCAGGTCCAGGCCGTAGAACATGCCCACCGGACGCGGTGCGACCTGGGCGCGGATTTCCAGCCCGGCATCGGCTGCGTCGCTCAACGCGGCCAGCGACTTGCGCCAGGCGTTCTCGTCGCCTGCGGGCATCTGGATCAAGGAGTAAGACAGCGGGCGTCCGCTGCGCTCGGCCAGCCGGCGCATCAGCGCGAATTCAGACTCTGCATCACCCATCGGCGCCGGGATGATCTGGAACACACCGCGGCCGGCGTCCTTCAAGCCATCGGCCAGCGCGCCGAGCTCGTCCTCGTCGGAGTACAGGCTGGGGGCGAGTTCGCCCGCCTTGGTGCGGTGCATCATGTTGCGCGAGGTGGTCACGCCCAGCGCGCCAGCCCGGATCGCCTGCGTGGTGAGTGCGCGCATCTGCGCCAGGTCGTCGGCAGTGGGCGGCTCTTGCGCTGCTGCGCGCTCGCCCATCACAAAGACGCGCAGCGCCGAATGCGGCAGTTGCGCGGCGACGTCGATGTCGAACTCACGTGCCTGCAGCGCGTCCAGGTAATCGGGGAAGGTCTCCCAGTTCCAGGGCAGGCCCTCGGTCATCACGACTTCGGGAACGTCCTCGACGCCTTCCATCACTTTCACGAGGATCTCGTGTTGATGGGGTTTGCAGGGCGCGAAGCCGACACCGCAGTTGCCCATCACCACCGAGGTCACGCCGTGGCCCGACGACGGCACGAGCCGGTTCTCCCAGGTCGCCTGACCGTCGTAGTGGGTGTGCACGTCGACAAAGCCGGGGGTCACGAGCAGGCCGCGCGCGTCGATCTCCTCGCGGGCGCTGCCGGTGACCGCGCCAATCGCGGCGATCAGCCCGTCCTTGACCGCCAGGTCGGCGACGCGTGCCGTGCTGCCGAGCCCGTCGTGGACAGTGCCTCCGCGGATGATCAGATCGTAGTCGGTCATTTCAATCTCCTGGTGGGGTTGCTGCGCGGCGCGCTGGTGCGCCATCGGTTTTGATCATAGTGTTCGCGACCGGCCCGCGATGGCGCGTGCGCGACGCGCGGGATCGCCCGGCGGCGCCTTGCCGGCAATCAGCCAATCAGCCGATCAGCTGGTCAGGCAATCAGCCCATCAGCCGATCAGCCGATCAGCCAATCAGCCAATCAGCCAATCAGCCCATCAGCCCATCAGCCAATCACTTGGGCCGGGTCGACCCGGTCGCTCCAGTTCAGTTTCAAGCCGGGTCAAGGCCAGTCGATCGCGACCAGTCGGCCTGTCACCGACAAGGTGATGTAAGCGGTGGTCAGGTCCGCACCACCGAAACAGATGTTGGTCGTGAACCGGTCGGGCATCGCGACATGCTCGACCGACAGGCCGTCGGGCGAGATCACGGTGATGCCGCCGTTGTGCAGCGTCGCGACGCAGACATTGCCGGCGCCGTCGACCGCCAGCGAGTCGAACATCTGCAAGCCGGCCAAGCCGACCAGCAGCGTGCCACCATGCGGCATCGCGCCGGTACGCCTGACGATCTCGCCCGGCCCCGACAGGTCGAAGGCCCAGACCCGCCCGGGCCCGGTCTCGGCGACATAGAGCTTGTCGCCCGCCGGTGACAAACCGATGCCGTTGGGCGTGACCATCGGCCGGATCATCTCGCGGATCTCGCTGCCGTCGATCTTGGCGTAGAAGACCGCGCCGATGTCCATGTCGCGGGGTCGGCGCTTGCCCAGGTCGGTGAACCAGAAACCGCCCGCCGTGTCGAACACGATGTCGTTGGGACCGCGCAGCGGGCCGTCCGCGGTGCCGGTGTAGAGCACGCGCACCTCGCCGGTGTGCAGGTCGATGCGCTCGATGCGGCCGCCCGAATAGTTGGCCGGCTGCATGCCCGGCATCAGTCCGCCTTCGGGCGCCTGGTGCCACTCGAAGCCGCCGTTGTTGCAGACGTAGGCCGCGCCGTCGGGGCCGATCGCCAGGCCGTTGGGGCCGCCACCGGGTCTAGCGACCACGACTTTGCGCCCGTCGGGGAACACCCTGGTCAGCGCACCGGCCTCGATCTCGACCAACAGCACCGAGCCATCGGCCAGCGCGACCGGGCCTTCAGGGAACCGCAGTCCCTCACAAATTGTCTTCATCGATTCGACTCCACTGTTGAATGCACAGGCAGGGATGCGATGTGCAGTTTAACGATCATTGGTTCTTCCATTCATGCACCCGAACAAGCGCCCGAACAAGCGCCCGAACAGACCCCAGAAGCTGTCGCCGTGACCGACTTCAGCCCTTGCCCACCGCGATCACGCCGCGCTCGGCCAGACCGGCGATCTCGGACGCTGCGTAGCCGCATTCGCCCAGCACCTGCGCCGTGTGCTGGCCGACCACCGGCGAGGTGGCCAGCGGTGCGCCATCGTCAAAGCGCGCCATGCCTGGCAGGTTGGCGACGGGCACCTTGCGCGGCACGCCGGCTTGCTCTAGCCAGGAGATCAGGCCGGTCGCCGCGACCTGCGGCTCTTCGACGAAGTCGGCGTAGCGGTTGACCCGCTCGTGCATCACGTTGGCCTCGGCCAGGCGCTGCGACCAATGGGCCGATGACTGGGTGGCGAAGATCGATCGCAGCAGACCCATCACTTCGGCGTCCTGCGCATGGCGGTCGGCGACCTTCTTGAAGCGTTCCTCGGCGGCCAGGTCGGGCCGCGAGATCGCGCCGCACAAGGCCAACCAGTCGCGGTCGTGGATCGTCGTGACCGAGAGCCAGCCGTCGGCGGTGCGGAAGTTGCCCGCGGGTGAGCCGCCCGGGCGAACCGCTCCGCCTTCGAGGATCGACGACATCATGCGGATCGCCTGCAGACCGGCCGCGCACTGCATCAGGCTGGCATCGAGGTAGCGCCCGCGCGGCTCGTCGCGGCGCGCATAGATCGCCGACGACAAGGCTTGGAAGGCGTAGAGAGAGGTCACCATGTCGACCGGGATCACCGGCACGCGGTGTGGGATGCCGTCTTCGCCGTGGTTCTCGCCGGTCAGCCCCGTGAAGGCCTGCAGCACCGGGTCCATCGCCGGGCGCCCGACCAGCGGGCCATGCTGGCCGAAACCCGAGATCGACAGGTACAGGATCCGCGGCTCGCGCGCAGCGACCGCTTCGTAGTCGAAACCCAGGCGTTGGATCACACCGGGCCGAAAGCCCTCGATGAACACATCGGCGCCTTCGATGATCCGCCACAGCACCGCCTTGCCCTCTTCTTGCTTGAGGTCGACCGCGACGCTGCGCTTGCCCAAGTTGCCGATGATCGAGAAAGCGGTGTGGTCGCCATAGCGCACGCCCAGCACCCGGCTCCAGTCGCCATCGCCCGGGCCTTCGACCTTGGTGACTTGCGCGCCTTGCTGTGCGAGCAGCATCGCGCAATACGGACCTGCAATGCCCTGGCTGAGATCGACCACCTTCAGCCCGGCAAAGGGCGCGTCATAGCTCATCGTTGTCTCCGACTCTCGTTGTCAGGTCTGGCCTGCTGCCCACACTCTACTTCGATGGCAGCTTGTTCGGCAGCTGCTTTGGCCACCAGACACCGAGGGTTTTCACCCGAGTCGCTGCGGCGATGCTTGGCATCATGGCGTCGCATTCGCCGGCCCAAACCCGCTTGATGGACGCGATGATGCACGGGCGACGTTGCACGCTGGCCGATGTCGGCACAATGATTGTTCACCCTGTTGAATGATGGATTGATTGTTTGACTGACTGATTGTTTGATTGTTTGATTGTTTGATTGATTGATGGACTGATCGACCGACCCATGCCCGAATTTCTGTCTCCCGAATTGCTGGCCTTGCGCGACCGCGCCACGGCGCTGGCCAGCGGCCCACTTGTCGCACTGCGCGACGACACCAAGCTGGACGCTGGCGCGCGGTCGGCCAAGATCCGCGAGGCCTCCAAAGCTGCCGGCGTCTACGGCCTGACGCAGTCGGCTGACGCCTCGGCGCTCGCGCTGCTCGTCGTTCGCGAGGCCTTGGCCAGCTTTGGTGTGGGCCACCTCAGCGGTGTGTTCGGGGCTGGCGCTGGCGTGCTCAAGGGCTTGGGCGAGCCGCTGCGCAGCAGCCATCTGCTGCCGCTGCTGGCTGGCGACAAGCGCGGCGGATTCGCTTTCACCGAACCGGCCGATGCGCCGCGCCCAACCTGGGCCCGCATCGACGGTGATTTTCTGGTGGTCAATGGCCAGAAGTCCTATGTCACCGGCGGTGCCGAGGCCTCGTTCATGACCGCGCTGGTCGAGATCGAGGGCCAGGGCCCGTCGATGGTGATCATCGACACCGACTGCGCTGGCGTCACGCTGTCGCGGCGTTTCAGTTCGCTCGACGGCAGCCACCACGCGGCGTTCCGCTTTGACGATGTCCGTGTGCCGCGCCACCACGCGATCGGTGCGCCCGGCGATGGCCGCGGCCGCGCGATGGCCAGCATCAGCGCTGTGCGCCGGGCTTTGGCAGCCGACTGCGTCGGAACCGCCGCCTGGGTGATCTCGCTGGTCGGCGATCGCTTGCAGCGCCGTGGCGCTGGCAAGCCGGGCGAGAACGAGCGGGTCAGGCTGCGCTACGGCGAGATGCGGATCGCGGCTTACGCAGCGCGCTCGGCCGTCTACCGAACCGCCCGGCTCGCCGACGCCGGCCACGACGTGGTCAACGAGAGCATCGCCGCCAAGGTGGTCGCCACCGAGATGGCGCACCAAGTGACCGATGCCGCGGTGCAACTCGTCGGCGGTGAGGCGCTGGTGGTCGGCCACCCGTTGGAAGGCGTGCTGCGGCGTTTGCGCGCGCTGCGCCTGGCCGAAGGCGAGACCGATACCTTGCGAATCAATGTCGCGCGGGGCCACCTAGACCTGGGCAAGGGTCGGATCTGACCCCTGCCCCACCCTTCCATCTTTTGCCCATGAGAACAACGTGACCCACGCACAACCCGACACCACCACCCCGATCGAGGGCATAGACGTCCCAAAGGTCACCGCCTGGCTGGCGCAACACACCGAGATCAGCGCGCCGCTGCAGTTCAAGCTGATCGCCGGTGGCCGGTCGAACATGAGCTTCACGGTCAGCGACGCGGTGGGTCGGCGTTTCGTGTTGCGACGCCCACCGATGGGCAAGCTGCTGCCCAGCGCCCACGACATGGCGCGCGAGCACCGGCTGATGGCCTCGCTGGCCGGCACGGCAGTGCCGGTGCCCGAGATGGTCGGGCTGTGTCAGGACCCTGCGGTCAACGGCCGTGATTTCTATGTTATGCGCTTCCTGGATGGCGTCGTGGTGCGCGACGTCGAGATCGGCCGGGGCTTGAGCGAAGCGGTTCGAACGCGGATGTGCCACGCGCTGATCGACACGCTGTGCGCGCTGCACCGGATCGACATCGACGCGGTCGGACTGGGCAACTTCGCCAAGCGCGAAGGCTATATCGAGCGCCAGCTCAAGCGCTGGTCTGGCCAGTGGGAGCAGTCCAAGACGCGTGAGCTGCCGCTGATCGACGTGGTTCGCGACGCGCTGAGCGCGCGCATGCCGACGCCCTCGCCGGCGACCATCGCCCACGGCGATTACCGGCTGTCGAACTGCATGATGAAGGCCGATGGGTCGGTCGCTGGCGTGCTGGACTGGGAGCTGTGCACGCTGGGCGAGCCGATGGCCGACCTGGGCGGGCTGCTGGGCTACTGGCACGACCCCGAGACGCCGGGCGAGCGCGGCGACCCGCAGACCACCGGCTTGCCGGGATTCCTCAGCGCGGACGAGATGGCCGGTCTGTATGCCCAGGCCATGGGCGTGTCGCTGAAGACCGTCGACTACTACCGCGCTTTCGCGCAGTGGCGGCTGGCCTGCATCGGCGAGGGGGTTTACGCCCGCTACCTCGGTGGCCAGCAAGGGTCGCAGGACGAGCAGTTGGACCTCGACACCTACAAGGCCGGGATACCGCGCCGGGTCGAGTCTGCGGCGCGGCTGCTGGGACTGGCCGCGCGCTGAGGTCCGCACCAAGCGATCATCGCAGCCGCGATGATCGTGTCGGGCCAACTATCCAACCAGCGTCATCGCTTGGGCTGACTGCGAGCCGTCAGCCCGTGGTTCTTGATCGGCGGATGGGCTCGCAGTGCCTCTTCGATCGGCTCGGTGCCCCAACCCGGCCGGTCCGGTATCACCAGATGCCCGTCCACGTACTCCGGCAGATGGGTGAAGAGTTCGTGGTCCCAGGCGATGCGGTCGATGTCGACCTCCATGATGCGCAGGTTCGGCACGGCGGCGCAAAAGTGCGCGTTCATCATCGTGCACAGATGACCGTAGAAGTTGTGGCACGCGACGTTGACCTCATGGGCTTCGGCAGCGGCTGCGATCTTCATCGACTGCCAGACGCCGTTCCACGGCGTGTCGACGATCGCCACATCCATCGCCTGCTCGCGCAGGAAGGGCAGAAATTGCTGCACACCGATCAAGGTTTCACAGGACGCGATCGGGTGTTGGCTGTGCGATCGCAAATAGGCCAGCGCTTGCGGGTTGAGGCTGTCGATTTCGATCCAGAACATGTCGAGGTCGGCAATCTCGCGCAGGATCTTCAGGTAGCCCTCGGTCTTGGCATTGAAGTTCAGGTCTAGCAAGATGTCCATGTCGGGGCCAGCAGCGTCGCGCATGATCTCCAGGTGCTCGCGCAAGCCCTTGATGATCTTGCGGTCGACGTTGAGTTCGGGCAGGAAGGGCGTGCCGAAACCCGGGCTCCAGCCTTTGATTTGTCCCTCTTCGTACCGAAAAATATTGGTCTTGAGCGCCGTGAAGCCTTTGGCGCGCACCTCGCGTGCCAGATCGCGAACGCCGTCGGCGGTCGTGATCTCTGGTTGGTAATGCGGAATCCGGGCCGCCCGCCAGGTCACGCAATGCGACCAGTAGACGCGCATCTGGTCGCGAACCTTGCCGCCAAGCAGTTCGTAGCAAGGCACACCGAGTGTCTTGGCTTTGGCGTCGAGCAGCGCGTTTTCAATCGCGCCCAGGGCCTGCCCGACAACGCCGCCAGAGCCCGGCCGGGTCACGCAATGGAGGTCTTCCCGAATGCGCTCATGCTGCATCGCGGACTGCCCGATCACGCGGCCGGCCAGTTGCTCGATCACCGCCCCGACGCCGGGCGAGCCGAAACCTTCGTCGAACTCGCTCCAACCGACGATGTCGTCCTCGGTGGTCACCTTGACGAAGTAGTAGTTGCGCCAAGACGCGCTGCATGAAAGCGTCTTGAGTTCCTTGATTCTGGCTTTGGATGTCATCGGGATGTCCTTGCAGTGAATGGGCCTGCGGTCCAAGAACGCTGGTGATCGATCGGCGGTGCGCGCTGTGACCTGGGTTGCAAGACCGCGCCGCCGGTCTACTCGAAGAACTCGTCCGCGCCCGGCGTCGGCGGCATCGTGCGCGACTCTTCCTTGCGCCGCAACTCGACCCGGCGGATCTTGCCGCTGATGGTCTTGGGCAGTTCGGTGAATTCGATCCGGCGGATGCGCTTGTAGGCAGCGAGCTTGTCGCGGCAAAAGACCAGGATGCTGCGGGCCGTGGCCTCGTCGGGCGCATGGCCTGCGGCCAGCGTGACAAAGGCCTTGGGCACAGCCAGCTTGAGCGCATCGGGCGAGGGCACGACAGCAGCCTCGATCACCGCCGGGTGCTCGATCAGCACGCTTTCCAATTCGAACGGACTGATGCGGTAGTCGCTGGCTTTGAACACATCGTCGGCGCGGCCGACGTAGGTGATGTAGCCGTCGGCGTCGCGCCGGGCGACGTCGCCGGTGCGGTAATGGCCGTCTCGCATCACCTCGGCAGTTTTCTCGGGAGAGTCGGCATAGCGCACCATCAGACCGGTGGGCCGGCCCAGCGTGGCGTCGTTCATCACCAGCGAGATCTCGCCCTCGTCGGCCGGTTTGTCGTCGGTGTCGAGCAACACTACTCTGTAGCCCGGCAGCGGCCGGCCCATCGAGCCGAACTGGATCTTCTGGCCCGGCGGATTGCCGACCAGGGCGGTGGTCTCGGTCTGGCCGAAACCGTCGCGAATCGTCAAGCCCCAGGCCGCTTGCACTTGTTCGATAACTTCTGGGTTCAGCGGCTCGCCCGCGCTGAGCAGTTCGCGCAGCGCGACCGCCCAGCCGCCCAAGCGCTCCTGGATCAGCATGCGCCAGACTGTCGGCGGCGCGCACAGCGTGCTCACCTGCTTGGCCACCAGCACGTCGAGCACGCGCCGGGCGTCAAATCGCTGGTAGTTGAAGATGAACACCGTGGCGCCGGCGATCCAGGGCGCGAAGAAGCAACTCCAGGCGTGCTTGCCCCAGCCCGGCGACGAGATGTTCCAGTGCAGGTCGCCGGCTTGCAGGCCGATCCAGTACATCGTGCTCAAGTGCCCGACGGGATAGCTGACATGGGTGTGTTCGACCAGCTTGGGCTTGGCCGTGGTGCCGCTGGTGAAGTACAGCAGCAGCGTCTCGTCAGC
The DNA here is from genome assembly GCA_945878355.1 of Bordetella parapertussis. Lineage (GTDB taxonomy): Bacteria > Pseudomonadota > Gammaproteobacteria > Burkholderiales > Burkholderiaceae_C > Pseudaquabacterium. The sequence goes on from CAMCTC010000111.1 coordinate 10,327, forward strand.
GCGGGTGGCGCAGCGCGGCTGGTAGACGCTGGACGCCGCGTCGGCATCGCGGTAATCGGTCCAGCCCGGGCTGACCGAGCTGGCCGGGCTGTTGGCGTCGGTGACGATGCGCAGCACCGGGCCGGGGGCATGCGCGTCCAGGCCGTCGAACTTGGCCGCGTGCACGGCCGTGGTGACGACCACCCGCACCCGGCCGCGCTCGAAGCGGTCGATCAGGTCGTCGCGGCTGAGCAACTGCGTGGCCGGGATCATCACCGCGCCGATCTTGATGCAGGCCAGCATCAGCTCCCACAGCGGCACCTCGTTGCCCAGCATCAGCAGCACCCGGTCGCCGCGCGCAACGCCCAGCGATTCGAGCCAGTTCGCGACCCGGGCCGATCGCGCCGACATCTGCGCATAGCTGACGATCTGCTCGCTGCCGTCGTCGGCGACGATCCACAGCGCGGGGCTGTGGTTGTCGTGCGCCAAGTCGTCGAAGTGGTCCAGCGCCCAGTTGAAATGCGCCAACTGTGGCCAGCGAAAGCCCGCTTGCGCAGCGTCATGGTCGCTGCGGTGGGCCAGCAAAAAATCGCGCGCAGCGCGGTAGTGGGCCAGGTCCTTGCTCATTGTTGTCTCCTTGTCACCGGCAGCGGCGAAGAGGCTGCGGGCTCAGGTCACGAATATAAGCCCGGCCGCCAGATATCAGGCCGCCAGGTCTTATCGCCCGACAGCTTGGCGCGGCGCCGAGCCGCCGCCAACCAGCAGTGTCAGCGACGCTGCGACCACCAGCATTGATGCGATCACCAGACCCGGCCGATAAGAGCCAAAGCCGTCGCGCAAAAGGCCGAAAAGTGCGGGCCCGAAGGCCGAGGTGAAGCCGATCACGGTGGCCACCCGGCCAAACAGCGCGCCGAACTGCTGGGCGCCGAATTCGCGGCGAACGACGATAGGACCGAGCGTGGTGACATGGCCGATCGCGTAGCCGTAAGCCAGGCTGGCGCCTATCAACACCGGGACGACAGGCCAACAGGCGATGGCCAGCAGCGCTGCCGCCTGCAGCGCCATCACGTACACCGCGAGCCGGCGCGGGTCGACGCGGTCGACGATGCCGGCCAGCACCAGGCGGCCGGCGAAAGCGGCCAGCCCTGTTGCGCTGACCAGCAGCCCGGCGCCGGCGCTGCCCAGCAGCGGCGCTGCCAGCACCACATGGTGGGTGATGAAACCGATCTGCACCAGCATCGCGAGCGCGAAGCCGATCGCCGTGCTCCACAACAGCTGCGGGCTGGCTGCGGTGGCCGGCAGCGTCGCCGGCGCATCGCGCGCTGACGCGATGCCACCGTCTGGCGCCAAGCCCAGCACCGCTGGGCCACGAAAGCGCAGCACCCGGCCGATCAGCGGCAGCAACACGGCGGCCGATGCCAGCCCCGCGACCGCCAGACCCAGACTCGGCCCGAGTTGATGCAAGGCGAGCAGCAGCAGCGGCACGCCAGCGATGGCGCCCAGGCTCGCACCCATCATCGCCAAGGTCATCGATCGCCCCTGGTGGCGCTCGAACCAAGGCGCCACGGTGGTCGAGATCCCGGTCGTCGACAAGATCGCCCAGCCCAGGCCCAGCACGACGAAACAGGGATAGATCTGCCAGGGCGCGCTGACCTGCCCGATCAGGCAGGGGCCAGCGGCCAAAGCGACCGCACCGAAGGACAGCACGGGTCGCGGCCCCCATCGGGCGATGCTGCGGGCAACGCTTTTTTGCGCCGCCGCGCTGACCAGGAACAACAGCGTGATGGCCGAGGCCACCTGGCTGACCGGCCAGCCCTGTGCCGCGGTGATGGCTTGCAGGTAGACGCTGGCGCCGAACAGACCCAGACTCCAGCCGAAGGCCGCGATCACGAAGCAAGCGGCAACCACCCACCAACCGTGGAAGACAGCTCGCAGGTCGGCGCTGGACCCTGGGCTTTTCACGCGCTATGCATGCGTCACGCGCTGCGTCAACCGATCGCTGGGGTTGACGATGGACAGCATGGGTTCGGCTCGCCCGCAAACATTCACAGCTTGTAGACCTTTGCCGCGGTGTCGTGGAACATCGATTGCTGCTCGTCAGCGCTGTAGCGCGCGGCGATCTTCTTCATCGCATTCCAGTACACGTTGTAGGGCAGCGAGCGGCGGTCGACGGGGAAGTTGCTCTCGAACATGCAGCGCGCCGGGCCGAAGCATTCGATCGTGTGGTGGTAGTAGCGGGCCTGGGCTGCGACCAGCTCGTCCGAGCTCGCGGGCCGGTCGCGCCGGTCCCAGCCGAAGCCGTTGTCGGGCATCGCCAGTCCGCCGATCTTGGCCACCACGTTGGGGCAGCGCGCGATCGCAGCGATGTCCTCGCGCCAGGCCTCGAAGATCGCTTCGCGCTGGTCGGCATAGGTTCCGACGCCCAGCGGTGTGCCGAAATGGTCGAGCACCATCGTCGTGCCCGGCACCGCGCGCGCCAACTCTGCGAAAGCGGCGTTCTGGTGGTGGTAATGCCAGGTATCGAAGCTGTAACCCAACTCACCCAGCAGCGCGACGCCTTGGCGGAAATTGGCGTCGGCGTACAGGCCCTCAGGCGCACGGCCGGGAATGCTCAGCGCCTGCGGATTCGGGTCGCGCGCGCCTGCATGGCGTATGCCGCGAAACAGCCCGCCCGCGGCCTGCTCGTGTGCGGCCAGCACCTCGCGCAACAAGCTGCCCAGGCGCAGGTCGGCATGGCCGACAAAGCCGGCGATCACCGCGCCGCCACCGCCGTCGCGGCTGGCGCGCGCGATGCGGGCGACGAAATCGGTCTCGCCTATGGGTTTGAGGTGATCGGGACCGTCTTCGCGGTACTGGGCTCGGCATTCGATGAACACCGTTTTTTCGATGCGGTGGCCGCCTCCGGTGTCAGACCACAGGTCTGCCAACAGGTATGGCGTGCGGCCAAGGGTATCGGTCCACAGGTGGTGGTGCGGATCGATGATCGGTCGCTCCGGGTCGATCGCGTCTTCGCGGGCCAGGTCCAACCAGGCTTTGCTGCCGGGGGTCGTTGTCGTCATGTCTGCTCCAGGGGTTGGCTTAGAGTGCGTCTTGCAGTTCGTAGGTTTGCTGTTCATTCACCGACATGCAGCTCATCGGCCGGTGCATCGACCGCAGCCAGCATCAGGCCTTGGCGGCGCCAGCCGCCCCAGCGGTAATAGGCCAGCGCAATGGCGGCGGAGCAGATCGAGCCAAACGGAAAGCTCCACCAGATCGCATCCTCGCCCAGCACAGGCCGCAGCAGCATCGCGAAAGGCACCCGCAGGCCCCACATCGTGGCTGCGAAGATCAACATCGGCGCAAGCATCGCGCCGTTGGCGCGCATGATCGCGAACAGCCCCATGCTGCCCGACAGCGCGATCCAGCCCCACAGCGCGAGCGTGTTGATGTGCCAGGCTTTGTCCAGCACCGCCCCGCCCTCAGGGATGAACAGCCTCAGCGGCGCGTCGCCCAAGGCGTACATCGCCGCGGTCGCCAAGCTGGCGATCACCAGGCTCATCAGGCAGCCGCGCAGCGCGATTTTCTCGACCCTGTTCCAGCGTGCAGCGCCGATGTTCATCGCCGCCATCGCCGACATCGACGCGGCCAGCGCGTTGGACGGCATTTGCACATAACCCCATAGCTGGGCCGCGCCGCTATAGGCTGCTGCGGTGGCAGCGCCATAGCTGTTGACCAGCGCCAGCAGCGTGAAGTAGCTGCCTTGCACGACCAGGGTCTCCATCGCCATCGGCACCCCTCGCCTGGCCAGCAAGCCCAGCAGCACCGGGTCGGGCCGCAGGTGGCGGATGTCGTCGCCGTGCAGCGCGACGGGTGAGCGTTTGACGTAGATATAGGCCACCAGCGCGCCCAGCGCGGTGGCGTTGCCCAGCAGGTTGGCCACGCCCAGCCCGGCGATGCCGAGCTGCGGCAGGCCGAACGATCCTGTCAGCAGCAGCGGGCCGAGCAGCACCGACAGCGTGATCCACAGCAGCGTGAACTTGAACGGTGTGCGTGAGTCGCCGGCGCCGCGCACGATCATCATCATCACCAGGTAGGTGAAGATGCTGGGCATCGTCAGGCAGGTGTAGCGCAGATGGGTGACAGCAAAGTCGCGCGCCGGCTCGGGCGTTCCCATCCAGTCGACGAGCGCCGGCGTCAGCAACCAGCCCGCGGCTGCCATCAACAGCGAAAAACCGACCACAAAGGCCACCGCGCTGCCGACCACGCGCTTGACCGCCTGCAGGTCGCCGGCGCCCAGCGACTGGCCGATCGCCACCGCTGCGGCCGTGCCTATGCCCATCGCCGCACCCATCACCATCAGCATGACCACGTTGGCAGTGGCCACCGCGGTCAGCGCGTTCGGGCCCAGCACCTGGCCAACCCAGATCGCCCCCCAGGTGCCGGCCAGCGAATGCAGCAGGCTGGTCATCAGCAGCGGCAGCGCAAAAATCGCCAGCGTCGGGGTGATCGGGCCGGCGATGAAGCGGCTGTACGCCGCGTGATGGTTTTGGCTCACGACCCCGCAGTGTGCCCAGTGGCTGCGGCGCGCTCGATCTCGGCCAGCGCCGCGAGCTTGATTTCACGCTTCAGGATCTTGCCCGAAGGCGTGCGCGGCAGCGGTTCGGCCGACCGCACGATGTGGCGCGGCAACTCGAAGCGGGCCAAGTGCCCG
>CAMCTC010000112.1 GCA_945878355.1 Bordetella parapertussis
ATCCCGGTTCGCGACATGCTCGAGTTGCGCAACAAGATGCGCGCCAAAGAGGCCGCGGGCGGCAAGCGCACGCTGCTGCTGGGGCCGAACTGCCCCGGGCTGATCACGCCCGAGGAGATCAAGATCGGCATCATGCCGGGCCACATCCACCGCAAGGGCCGGATCGGCGTGGTCTCGCGATCGGGCACGCTGACCTACGAAGCGGTGGCTCAGTTGACCGAGATCGGGCTGGGCCAGAGCTCGGCGGTGGGCACCGGTGGCGACCCGATCAATGGCCTGAAGCACATCGACGTGATGCGGCTGTTCAACGACGACCCCGACACCGATGCGGTGATCATGATCGGCGAGATTGGCGGCCCGGACGAGGCCGAAGCCGCGCGCTGGTGCAAGGCCAACATGAGAAAACCCATCGTCGGCTTCATCGCCGGCGTCACCGCGCCTGCGGGCAAGCGCATGGGACATGCCGGCGCGCTGATCTCGGGCGGGGCCGACACCGCAGACGCCAAGCTGGCGATCATGGAGGAATGCGGCTTCACCATCACCCGCAACCCCAGCGAGATGGCCAAGCTGCTCAAGGCGCTGCTGTAAGCAGATTGAAGCCTGGGCGCCAAGCGCCCGTGAAAAAGGCCACCCTCGGGTGGCCTTTTCAGTTTTGGTGGCGAAGACTCAGCGCTGGCCGACAGGCTTGACGCTGCGCTGCTCCGCACCCACATACAGCTGGCGCGGACGGCCAATCTTGTACTCGGGGTCACCGATCATCTCGTTGAGCTGGGCGATCCAACCCACCGTGCGGGCCAACGCGAAGATCGCGGTAAACAACTGCACCGGGATGCCGATGGCGCGCTGGACGATGCCGGAGTAGAAATCGACGTTCGGGTAAAGCTTGCGCGAGACGAAATAGTCGTCTTCAAGGGCGATCTTCTCCAGCGCCATCGCCAACTTGAACAGCGGGTCGTCGTGCAGGCCCAGCGCACCCAGCACCTCGTGGCAGGTCTCACGCATCAGCTTGGCGCGCGGGTCGTAGTTCTTGTAGACACGGTGACCGAAGCCCATCAGCTTGACGCTGGAGTTCTTGTCCTTGACCTGCTTGATGAACTCGCCGATCTTCTCGACGCCGCCCATCTTCTGGATGTCGCCCAGCATGTTCAGGCAGGCCTCGTTGGCGCCACCATGCGCGGGGCCCCAAAGACAGGCCACGCCGGCAGCGATCGCCGCAAACGGGTTGGTGCCCGAGCTGCCGCACAGCCGAACCGTCGAGGTCGACGCATTCTGCTCATGGTCGGCGTGCAGCGTGAAGATGCGGTCCATCGCCCGCACCAGCACGTCGTTCTGCACATACTCCTCGCAGGGGTTGGCAAACATCATGTGCATGAAGTTGGCCGAGTAAGACAGCTCGTTCTTCGGGTACATATAGGGCTGGCCCTGCGTGTACTTGTAAGCCATCGCCACTAAAGTAGGCATCTTGGCGATCAAACGAATCGCCGCGATCTCCCGGTGCACTGGATTGTTGATGTCGGTGCTGTCGTGGTAGAAGGCCGACAGCGCACCCACCAAGCCGGTCATGATCGCCATCGGATGGGCGTCGCGCCGAAAGCCGCGCAGAAAGAACTGCATCTGCTCGTGAACCATCGTGTGGCTGGACACGCGGGCTGTGAAATCCAGCTTCTGCGCTGCGTCGGGCAGGTCGCCGTAGAGCAGCAAATGGCAGGTCTCGAGGAAGTCGCAGTTCTCGGCCAACTGCTCGATCGGGTAGCCGCGGTACAGCAACTCGCCCTTGTCGCCGTCGATGTAGGTGATCGTCGAGTTGCATGACGCGGTCGACAGAAAACCGGGGTCGTAGGTGAACTTGCCGGTCTGTCCGTAGAGCTTGCGGATGTCGATCACATCGGGACCGATGCTGCCTTTGTACAGCGGCAGATCCATGCTGGGGCTGCCGTCGGAGAAGGACAGGGTGGCTTTAACGTCGGAGGTGTTCATTGGGCTTTCCCTTTCTGGTCGGGTTTATGCAATTGGCAAATCTCTTGCTCGCAACATGCCCAGCACCTCGATCACCTCGGGACGGGCAAGCTCGTCCTCGGGCTCGCGGCGGGCAAGCAGCAAATCCATCAAATCGTTGTCTGCCAGGTCCATCAGTTGCTGCAGCCCGGTCGCATGGCGAACACTGAGTGTGCCTTGGTAGCGTCGAAAAAACCGGTCGATGAACAGGTCGTTCTCCAACAAACCACGCCGACAACGCCAACGCAGGCGGCTCAGTTCGGTGGCATCGACCGGGTCGTCGACAGAATTGTTCATCTCGGCGCTGGCAGCAACAGTTGACCCAAGACGCCTAGACGGCGCGACGGACCATCAGTTCTTTGATCTTACCGATGGCCCGGGTCGGGTTCAAACCCTTGGGACACACATCCACGCAGTTCATGATGGTGTGGCAGCGGAACAAGCGGTACGGGTCTTCGAGGTTGTCCAGACGCGCACCGGTGTCCTGGTCGCGGCTGTCGGCAATGAAGCGATAGGCCTGCAACAGGCCCGCCGGGCCGACGAACTTGTCGGGATTCCACCAAAAGCTCGGGCAGCTGGTGGTGCAACTCGCGCACAGGATGCACTCGTACAAACCATTCAACTCATCGCGCTCTTCAGGGCTTTGCAGCCGCTCTTTCTCGGGCGGGATCTCATCGTTGACCAGGTAGGGCTTGATCGAGTTGTACTGCTTGAAGAACTGCGTCATGTCGACGATCAGGTCGCGAATCACCGGCAAGCCGGGCAAGGGCTTGAGCACCACCACGCCTGGCAGGTCGCGCATGTTGGTCAGGCAGGCCAGACCGTTCTTGCCGTTGATGTTCATCGCGTCCGAACCGCAGACGCCTTCGCGGCAGCTGCGGCGAAAACTGATCGACGGGTCGACCGACTTGAGCTTCATCAGCGCATCGAGCAGCATGCGCTCGCTGCCGTCGAGTTCGACGTCGATCGACTGCATGTAAGGCTTGGCGTCGGTGTCGGGGTCGTAGCGATAGATCTGGAAGGTGCGCTTGGTCATGTTCTTGCTTCCTGTTCTGGCGTCGGCCGGGCTTAAAACGTGCGAACTTTGGGTGGCACGCTGTCCACCGTCAGTGGCTTGAGCTGCACCGGTTTGTAGTCGAGCCGGTTGTCCTGCGAATACCACAGCGTGTGCTTCATCCACTGCGCGTCGTTGCGGCCCAGCGGGAACTCGGCGTCATCGGCGCCGCGTTCGTAATCGCTGACAGTGTGGGCGCCGCGACACTCGTGACGAGCTGCTGCAGACTCGATCGTGGCCTGTGCGGCCTCGATCAGGTTCTCGACCTCGAGCGCTTCGATCCGTGCGGTGTTGAAGACCTTGCTCTTGTCCTTGAGCGTGATGCCCGCCACGCGTTCGCGCAGCGCGGCGATCTTGCGCTTGCCCTCGTCCATCGAGACCTGGGTGCGGAACACGCCTGCATGCAACTGCATCGCGTCGCGGATGTCATTGGCCACATCTTGCGCGTATTCACCGTCGCTGCTGTTGTCCAGCCTGGCAATGCGCGCCAAGGACTTGTCGGCCGCGTCGGCCGGCATCGGCTTGTGCGAGGCGGTCGACTTGGACAGGCTGCTGACGATGTGGTTTCCAGCGGCACGGCCAAACACCAGCAAGTCGAGCAAGGAGTTGGTGCCCAAACGGTTGGCACCGTGCACGCTGACGCAAGAGCATTCACCCACCGCATACAGGCCGTCGACGACGCTGTTCGGATTGCCGTCCTTGGGCACCACGACTTGGCCGTTGATGTTGGTCGGGATGCCACCCATCTGGTAGTGGATCGTCGGCACCACGGGGATCGATTCCTTGGTGATGTCGACGTTGGCGAAGTTGTGGCCGATCTCGAGCACGCTGGGCAGGCGCTTCATGATCGTGTCGGCACCGAGGTGGGTCATGTCGAGCTGGATGTGGTCCTTGTTGGGCCCGCAGCCGCGGCCTTCCTTGATCTCCTGGTCCATGCAGCGCGACACAAAATCGCGCGGCGCCAGGTCCTTCAAGGTCGGGGCGTAGCGCTCCATGAAGCGCTCGCCGTTGGCGTTGCGCAGGATCGCGCCCTCACCGCGACAGCCCTCGGTCAGCAACACACCGGCACCGAACACACCGGTGGGGTGGAACTGCCAGAACTCCATGTCCTCGAGCGGGATGCCTGCGCGTGCGGCCAAGCCCAGGCCGTCGCCGGTGTTGATGAAGGCGTTGGTCGATGCAGCGTAGATCCGGCCGGCACCGCCGGTGGCCATCAGCGTGGTCTTGGCCTCGAGGATGTAAACCTCACCGGTCTCCATCTCCATCGCGGTCACGCCGAGCACGGCGCCGTCGGCGTCGCGGACCAGGTCCAGCGCCATCCACTCGACGAAGAACTGGGTGCGGGCCTTGACGTTTTGCTGGTACAGCGTGTGCAGCATCGCGTGGCCGGTGCGGTCGGCTGCGGCGCAAGCGCGTTGCACCGGCTTCTCACCGTAGTTGGCGGTGTGGCCGCCGAACGGTCGCTGGTAGATCGTGCCGTCGGGGTTGCGGTCGAACGGCATGCCGAAGTGTTCGAGCTCGTAGACCACCTTGCCGGCCTCGCGGCACATGAACTCGATGGCGTCCTGGTCGCCCAGCCAGTCCGAGCCCTTGATCGTGTCGTAGAAATGGTAGTGCCAGTTGTCCTCGCTCATGTTGCCGAGCGATGCGCCGATACCGCCTTGCGCTGCCACGGTGTGCGAGCGGGTCGGAAACACCTTGGACAGCACCGCCACATTCAGACCCGCGCGGGCCAGTTGCAGCGAAGCACGCATGCCGGAGCCACCGGCTCCGATGATCACCACGTCGAACTTGCGACGGGCTACTGAAACCTTGTTTGCAGCCATTTGATTCACAGTCTCCAAAGCACTTGCACAGCCCAGCCGGCACATCCCACCAACCAAGCAATCGCAGCCACCTGCGTCAGCAGGCGCACACCGACAGGCTTGATGTAATCCATTGCCACATCCCGCACGCCCACCCAGGCATGCCAGGCCAGCGCGACGATGACGACAAAGGTCGCGACTTTCATCCACTGGCGCGAGAAGATGCCCGCCCAGCTGTCATAGCCCAGCGGTCCACCGAGGATGATCTGGGCCAGCAGCAGCAAGGTGTAGACCGCCATCAGCAGCGCCGTGACCCGCTGGCTCAGCCAGTCGCGAAATCCGTAGTGCGCGCCCACGACCAGGCGCTTGGAACCGTAGTTGACGGTCATTGTTGTATGCCTCTTGTTGACGGGTTTCAGAACAGACCAAACAGCTTGGCACCCAACGCGAGGGTCAGCACGATGCTGATCGCGAAGGTAGCCACAGCTGATGAGCGGCCTTGCTGCAGCGTCACGCTGTGGGTGGCGTCCATCCACAGATGGCGCAAGCCCGCGACCGCATGGTGCAGATAGGCCCAGATCAGCGACAGCGCCACCAGCTTGATGACGATACCCGGCACGAAGCCGATGCCCGCCACGAAGGCGCTGCGGAAGGCGTCGTACGACACCTCCGAGGTCACGCTGGTGTCGAACATCCAGATGATGAACGGCAGCAAAAAGAACAGCAACATGCCGCTGGCGCGATGCAGGATGGACACCAGCCCGGCCAGCGGCAGCCGGTACTGCAGAGCGTCGATCAGGCGCATGTTCGCGCCCGGCCGCGATGTCGGGCGTTGCATGCTCGGAGCTTTGTTGGGAAGGTCGGCCATGGGTTGCGGTCTCGTTGTGCGGGGAAAAACCCCAGGAGTCTATTGCAATGCAGCAGGCTTGCCCTGCGCCCGGGACAAGCCCGCGCGCAAAACTGCGGCAATTTGGTGCTTCATCAGTTCAACTCGTTTCGGTAGAAGTGCTGTTCGGTGCTGTACAGCCCGCGGCGCAACTCCACCGGTTTGTCGCCGTAGGTGAAGGACAGGCGCTCGACGCTGAGCAAGGGTGCGCCGGGCTTGAGCGCTAGCAGTTGCGCGGTGGCGGCATCGGCCGGCACCGCGCGAATTTTTTCTTCGGCACGGATCATCCGAACACCGAATTCGGCCTCGAACATGCCGTACATCGGGCCCTTGTAGTCGGCCAGTCGCTCGGCAGTCAGGCCTTTGAACAACTTGCCTGGCAACCAGATCTCGTCAAGCACCACCGGTTTGGCAGCGGCCACCAGCAGGCGGCGCAGTTGCACGACCGCATCGCCGCTCTTGCCAGCCAAGGCCCGGGCCACATCGGCAGGGGCCCGCGTGCGGCGGCAGTCGAGCAAGCGTCGCTCCATGCCCAACGCGCCGCCGCTGTCGGGCATCAGCCGCAGAAACCGGTACGCGATCTGCTGCTCGGCATGGGTCGCGACGAAAGTGCCCTTGCCCTGGCGGCGCACCAGCAGGTTGTCAGCAGCGAGTTCGTCGATGGCCTTGCGCACCGTCCCCTGACTGACCTTGAAACGCGCGGCCAGGTACTGCTCGCTGGGGATGGATTCCCCCGGCTTCCAGGCGCCAGCCTGCAGCTCACGTGTGATCATGACCTTGACCTGCCGGTACAGCGGGCTGAACGCGGGCTCGGCGGCGGATGGCGTATCGGCCATGGGTTTGAAAACGACGGCGGCGGCTTGCATGCGCGACATTGCAGCACATGCACCGCGCCCCGTCTATCAAATGCTGACAGATGTCTTATAGAAGACATAAGAGCTGCAAAAACCCGCCGAACCCCCGTAGCAACCCCTAGATTGGCCTACACTGTTGATCGGCCTGGGTGGCCGAATTTCTCGCCCGCGTGCGCTTGGCAAAGGCAGGATCGAGAAGGTCGGCCGCGGCGCGCCAATCCGCCCCCGTTTTCGTCACCCCCCCCTCCTGGAGCCTCCCATGAGCAAAAAGCCCGTTCGCGTGGCCGTCACCGGCGCCGCCGGCCAAATCGGTTATGCCCTGCTGTTCCGCATTGCCTCCGGCGAAATGCTGGGCAAAGACCAGCCCGTCATCCTGCAACTGCTGGAAGTGCCGGTCGACAAGGCCCAGGAAGCCCTGAAGGGCGTGATGATGGAGCTCGAAGACTGCGCCTTCCCACTGCTGGCGGGGATGGAAGCGCACAGCGACCCGATGAGCGCTTTCAAGGACACCGACTACGCCTTGCTGGTGGGCGCACGCCCGCGCGGCCCCGGCATGGAGCGCGCCGACCTGCTGGCCGCCAACGCGCAGATCTTCACTGCCCAGGGCAAGGCACTCAACGCCGTGGCGTCGCGCAACGTGCGCGTGCTGGTGGTCGGCAACCCGGCCAACACCAACGCTTACATCGCGATGAAGTCGGCACCCGACCTGCCACGCAAGAACTTCACTGCGATGCTGCGGCTGGACCACAACCGCGCGCTGAGCCAACTCGCCGCCAAGACCGGCAAGCCGGTGGCCAGCATCCAGAAGCTGGCGGTGTGGGGCAACCACTCGCCGACGATGTACGCCGACTACCGCTTCGCGACCATCGCCGGCGCATCGGTCAAGGACATGATCAACGACCAGGTCTGGAACGCCGAGACCTTTCTGCCCACGGTGGGCAAGCGCGGCGCGGCCATCATCGCCGCACGCGGCGTGTCGTCGGCCGCGTCGGCCGCCAACGCCGCGATCGACCACATGCGCGACTGGGCGCTGGGCACGAATGGTGGCTGGGTGACGATGGGCATCGCCAGCAACGGTGACTACGGCATCCCGAAGGACGTGATGTTCGGCTATCCCGTCACCTGCGAAGGCGGCGAATACAAGCTGGTCGAGGGTTTGCCTATCGATGCGTTCTCGCAGTCTTGCATCGACAAGACCCTGGCCGAGTTGCTGGGTGAGCAAGACGGGGTCAAACACCTGCTGTGATGACGCTGTTGGCCCGCTTGGGCCATACTGCCAAGGGCTGATCGGCATACCGCTGACAGCCCTTTTTCCATTTTGAAATGCCATGACAGCCTCCACCCTGCCCTGCGACGCCTTGTTCGAGGAAGACGATCTCGCGCCCGACCTCCCGGTGTGTGACCACTACTGCGGCGTCGAGGACAGGATGCGAAAAAGCCTGGCGCTGCAGGCCGAGCTCGGCCCAGTGTTCGACATCACGCTCGACTGCGAGGATGGCGCGCCGATAGGTGCTGAAGCCGAACACGCCCAGCTCTGCGCCGAACTGGCACTCTCGGCCGAGAACCGTTTCGGCCGGGTCGGCGCCCGGGTCCATCCAGTCGACCACCCGGCTTTTGCTGCCGATGTCGAAACCCTGGTCGGGCGCGCCGGCGACCGGCTGGCCTACCTGATGGTGCCCAAGCCGCGCCACCTGGCCGACGTGCAGCAAGCGATTGCCCATATCGAGCATGTGGCGCGGGCCCACGGCAAAGGCTTGACCTTGCCGGTGCATGCGCTGGTCGAGACCCACGGCGCGCTGCGCGACGTTCAAGCCATCGCCGCGCTGCCGCGAATCCAGAGCCTGTCGTTCGGGCTGATGGACTTCGTTTCGGCGCATCGCGGTGCGATTCCACAGACCGCGATGAGCGTCAAAGGCCAGTTCGAGCATCCGCTGGTGCTGCGCGCCAAGCTCGAGATCGCCGCGGCCTGCCACGGCGCAGCCAAAGTGCCTTCGCACTGCGTGGTCACTGAGTTCAAGGATGAGAAAGCCATCGCCGCCGCCGCGACCCGCGCCGCGCGCGAATTCGGCTACACGCGGATGTGGAGCATCCACCCGGCGCAGATCCGTCCCATCGTCGAGGCTTTCGCCCCCAGCGTGGCAGAGCTCGACGAAGCGATAGAGATCATCGCTGCGGCACAGGCTGCGCATTGGGCGCCGATCAGGCATCGCCAGCAAGGCCAGGACCGGCTGCATGACCGCGCCAGCTACCGCTATTTCTGGCAGGTGATCACCCGCGCACGCCGCACTGGCCAGCCGCTGCCAACCGAAGTGGCGCTGGCCTTCTTCGGACCGGCCGCCTGACAGACGAATCAGAAAGACGCCCCAGGAGCTTGCCCGCCTGAATGCGGGCAGGTGTTTGGCTTTACCTCTCCGCGATGTAGTGCTGCATCACGACAGGCTCTCCCGGCAGCAGCAGCGCACGCACCCTGGCCTCGATGGCCTGGTCGGCGACCGTGCCACGGGCGCGCTGGTGCAGATAGTCGGCCCAACGGGTGATTAGAAAGCGCTCGACATAGCGGGTCGGGTCGTCCAGGTCGCGGTAGATACGCCACAGGCTGGCTCCGTCGCGCTGGCGCGGTCCTTTGAGCTGCGCCACCTCGGCCAGAAAGACCTCGGCATCTTCGGGCCGGATGCGGTAGCTGACCTCGACCGAGACCGGACCGGCTTCGGGGTCGGGCTGGTCGGCCACCAGCAAGTCCTCGAATGGCGCCTGGGTGACCTCGTGCATCTCACCCATGCGCAGCGGCAATCGGCGTGCCAGCAGCAGGTTGGCCAGCATCAGCGCAGCAGCGGCGCACAGTGCGACCTGCAGCCCGACCAGCCCGGCCACAGCGCCCCAGAAAGCCGATCCCAGCGCAAACGGCCCCAGCGCACTGAGCACGTGCATCGCGGTGGCACGAGAACGCACCCAGGGCGGCGCGCTGGTCTGGGTCGCGGTGTTGAAGGTGCTCATCGCGCTCATCCAAGCCGCACCGCCGCACAACAGCGCAACGTAGACCGGCAAGGCCCAGCGCGACAGCGCAGCCACCGCCATCACCAGCGCAAACAAGCCGCAGCACCAGGCCACCAAGCGCTCCAAACCCAGGCGCTGACGCAATCGACCCAGCACCAGGCCAGCCCCCACCGCCCCGATGCCCAGGCATCCCATCAGCAAGCCGAAGCCCTCGGCACCCAGCCCCAGCCGTTGCTGGCCGATCGCCGGCAGCAAGGCCCACAGCGCCGACCCAGCCGCGCTGTAAGCCGCTGTGCGCAGCAGCTGCGCCAGGATCATCTCCGAGTGCCACGCATAGCGCAGGCCTGACAGCGTGCCGCCCCACAGCCGCTCGGGCGGCAGGCGGCTCGGCGAATGCGGCTTGGGTGGCAGGCGATGGACGACTGCAGCCATCGCCAGCGTGCCACCCACCGCCAGCATGAACACCGCGCCACCGCCGATCTGCCGACCACCCCAGGCCATCGCCAGGCCGCTGATCTGGCCGTAGAGCAGGCCGGCGAACGCCGGGCCGATCGCGCGCGCGCCGTTGTACGCAATGCTCATCGCGATGATGGCCTGCGGCAACTCCTCGCGCGGCAGGATTTCGCCAACCGCCGAATTCCAGGCCGGCGACATCATCGCGGTGCAGCAGCCCGCGATCAACGTGAAGACCAGCAGCGTCGCGGGCCCGGCCCAGCCCAGCACCAACAGCAAGGCCAGCAGCAGCACCACCGCAGCCTGCAGCAGCAAGGCCACGATGATCAGGCGGCGACGGTCGGTGGTGTCGGCCAGCACGCCAGCCGGCAAAGCCAGCACAAACATCGGCAGGAACACCGCCGTTTGCACCAAAGCAGCCAGGAAGGACGAACCGGTGAGCTCGACCATCAGCCAGGCCGAGGCCATCGCCTGCATCGCGTTGGCCATGAAATAGACCGCGCTGCCGAGCCACAGCGTCCGGAAATCCCGGTGCCGCAGCGTGATCCAGATCGACGGGTGGGCCGGGCCGGTTCGGGGGTTCATCCCACGGCATTGTCGGGCAGGTGCGACGAACACCGCGCGACGCATGCCGCGCCACCCGGGTCAGCCGCGGACCGATGCGGTCAACCCGAGGATTTGTCGGCCGCAGCGCCGGACAACCGGCGGTAGGTTTCGTAGCCCGGTTGGTCGACCGCCAGCTTGGCCAAGGTGCTGGCCCACAGGTGCTCGGCCAGACCTGGGTCGTCGGGCGCGATGGCCCCGCTGGCGATGCCATCGGCCAGCGCTTGGTTGAGTCCGGCCAAGTCGCCGTCCTGACCCAGCAAGCCCTGCAGGCTGGTCAGTTCGCGGGCGGCTGCGGCAGGCGCGAGCAGCAGTTGGCGCCGCGCGATGTCGAGCATGTTGGCGGCGACACGGGCCTGGTAGCCCAGCGCCGCTTCGCCGGCCTGACCCAGCGCTGGCCCGGCCTGCTCGCGCAGGAATTTCGCCACGGCCTGGATCAGGTCTTCGGGATCGGGTGAGTCCTGCATCAGCGGTCCTGTGGGTCCTGTGGGTCTTGGCATGCGCCAAGACGCGGCGCAATCAATTCAAGCAGGTCGATTTCGGTCTCCGACGCACGCCGACCGATCGCGGTCTTTTCCATCCCCGCGCCGCTCAGCCCGGCCAGGCCCATGCCTTCGCACATCACGCCCCAGCGCAGCGTGCCCAGCACCTGCCACCAGAGCACGCGCTCAGCATCGACTTGGCCACCGGCTGCGCGGTAACCAGCAAAGAGTTCATCGCGCAGACCGAATCCACCGACGGGCCGCTGCGACTGGCCGTAGCGCCAGGGGTTGGCGCACAGCCAGCCCAGGTCGGCCATCGGGTCACCCAGATAGGCCAGTTCCCAGTCGAGCACGCCGCGCAAACAGCCACCGCCATCGTCGAGATCGACCATCAGGTTGCCGTTGCGAAAATCGCCGTGCACCAGCGCCAGCGACGCATCGCCAGGCGCCCGGTCTTGCAGCCAGCGCAGCGCGAGCTGAAACACCGGCCTGGCGCGGCCGTGGCCAGCATGCCAGTTGCGCAGGTGTTCGACCTCGGCAGCGGGCTGCGTGCTGCGCAAGCCAGGCAAGCCTGCCAGCGCCAGCCCATGGATGCCGGCCAAGGCCTGACCGCACTGGAAGGCCAACGCTGGCCGGTAGGCGCTGGCGATGCGACGACCCAGGGTCTCGCCGGCCAGGCGCTGCATGATGAAACCCTCGCCCAAGCCGTGCTCGGGCTGCAGCAGCGCGATCACGTCGGGCACCGGCACTCCGGCAGCCCCGGCCTTGCCGATCAGCGCTGCTTCGGCCGCCAGACCCGGCCCGCCGCTGCCGCTCAAGCGTGCGCCGGGCGGCGCGCGGCGCAGGATCAATCGCTGCACCACATCGGACCCGGTCACGCGCTCGAAAGCCCAGAGCTCCTGGCTTGCTCCACCCGACAGGCGCTGCAGGCCCTGAACCCGCGATGAGGGCTGCGGATCCAGGCGCTGCAGCAAGTCGGCAAGCGCCGATTGCATCGCGCCCACCTGGTCAACACGTTGGGCCGCGGACATCGAGCGACCAGGCGTCAGAGCCGCTCGACGATCGTGACGTTGGCCAGCCCGCCGCCTTCGCACATGGTCTGCAAGCCGTAGCGGCCGCCGCGCGCCATCAACCCGTGCAGCAGCGTGGTCATCAGCTTGGCGCCGCTGCCGCCCAAGGGGTGGCCGAGCGCAATCGCGCCGCCGTTGACATTGAGCTTGGCAGGGTCGGCGCCGGTGACCTTCAGCCAAGCCACGGGGATGGACGCAAAAGCCTCGTTGACCTCGAACAAATCGATGTCGTTGATGCTCATGCCGGCTTTTTTCAGCGCCTGCAGCGTGGCGGGAATCGGCGTCTCGAGCATCATCACCGGATCGCCGCCGATCACCGTCATCTGGTGCACCCGGGCCAGCGGCTTCACGCCCAGGGTCTTGAGACCGCGCTCGTTGACGACCATCAGGCCGGCCGATCCGTCGCAGATCTGGCTGGCGTTGGCCGCCGTGCAGACGCCGCCTTCTTGCAGCAGCTTGACGCCGCCGATGCTGGCCAGCGACGCGTCGAAGCGGATGCCTTCGTCGGCAGCGTGCATCTCACCGGTCTCGGTGCCGTCGTTCATGCGCGCCGCCAGCTGCAGGATCTCGGCGCTGAACGCGCCGCCGCGGGTCGCGGCGATCGCACGCTGATGGCTCTGGAAGGCGTAGGCGTCGACTTGGTCGCGCGTCAATCCGTGCTTCTTGGCGACCATCTCGGCGCCGGTGAACTGGCTGAACTGCACGCCAGGGTAGCGCTCTTGCAGCTTGGGGCTGACGTAAAAGCCCATGCCGGCCTTGGCCGCCAGCGACGACGGCAGACCCATCGGCACGCGCGACATGCTCTCGACGCCGGCGGCGATCACGATGTCCATGCTGCCCGACATCACCGCCTGGGCGGCGAAATGCAGCGCCTGCTGCGACGAACCGCACTGGCGGTCGACCGATGTCGCGGGCACCGATTCAGGCAGGCACGAGGCCATCACCGCATTGCGCGCGATGTTGACCGCCTGCTCGCCGGCCTGGCCGACACAGCCCATGATCACGTCCTCGACCAGCGCCGGGTCGCAGCCGGTGCGCGCGATCAGCTCGTCGAGCACGCTGGCCGCCAGATCGACCGGGTGCCAGCCCGAGAGTTTGCCGTTGCGTTTGCCGCCGGCGGTACGAACGGCGGCGACGATATAGGCTTCAGCCATGTCAACACTCCTGAGTTTGAACGCCAATGATTGTTGGACTTGAGCCGCTGACGCGCACTCGTCGGAAGCGATGATTCCACAGCACCCGACAATGCGCCAGATGCCAGTTTCGGCGCCTGCCACCCCTTGCCTGACGCTGCGAACGCTGGACCGTGGCGACGGCCTGCTCGGCCTGCGGCCCTGCGGTCCGGTACGAGCGCCCGCGCGGGCACCGCTGTTCGGCGCCCGCGGGCCGCAGCTGACCGTGGCACAGCTGTACTGGGTTGGGGCTGCACGACCATCGCCAACCCAGCATGACGCGGCGATCGACCGACTGCGCGCCAGCGGCCTGCACCCGCTGCCGGCCGACGCGCTGCAATGGCGCGGCGACGCGTCCGCGCTGGGCGATGAGCCCGAACTCTGGAGTTTGGTGCGTGAGGCAGATTTCGCTGATTTCTGGGCCGACGCCCTGCCGCAATTCCAGGCCGAGGGCTGGGCTGTTGAACTGCTGCCAGGATTCGCCCACGCCAGCCTGCCGGTCACGGGCTGGAAGATCGAGCTCAAGCCGCTGTCGCAGCCCCGCGGCATGGGCTCGTGGATGCTCAGCCTGGGCGTCGAGCTACAGACCCGCGACGGCAGCGAGACGCTGGACCTGGTGCCGCTACTGGCGCGCCTGATTTCCCGCGACCGGCGCTGGACCGACGCCCAGGCGCTGGAAGCGATTGCCGACGACGCGCTGATCCGCCTGCATCTGCCGGGCGGACGCCACATCGACGCGCTGGCCGCGCCGCTCAAGGCCATCACCCGGGCGCTGGTCGACCTGCTGACCCAGCCGCGCCGGCGCAACGACGACCCGCTGCTGATCTCGTCCTGGGACGCACAGCGGCTGGCGCTGCTGCGCGAAGGCCTGCGAGACGCGATGGCGAGCCACCCCAGCGCGCGCCGCGACTGGGCGCTGCAAGGAGACACCGGACTGCAATGGCTGGACGAACATGCCAACGGCACCGCGCCGCGCCAAGTCGAGCCGCCGCCCGGACTGGGCATCACGCTGCGGCCCTACCAGCGCGATGGCTTGGCTTGGCTGCAGCAACTGCGCAGGCACAACATGGCTGGCATCCTGGCCGACGACATGGGACTGGGCAAGACCGCGCAGGCGCTGGCCCACCTGCTGGTCGAGCAGCAAGCCGGCCGACTGGACCGGCCTGCGCTGATCGTCGCGCCGGCTTCGCTGGTCTTCAACTGGCAGGCCGAAGCGCAGCGCGTGGCGCCGGCCTTGAAGCTGCTGACGCTGCAAGGCCCGCGCCGCAGCGCCAACATCGCCCGGATGCCGCAGTTCGATGCCGTGCTGACCAGCTACCCGCTGCTGTGGCGCGACGCGATGGCGCTGCAGCGCCAGCCCTGGCACCTGGTGATCCTGGACGAAGCGCAGATGGTCAAGAACGCCGGCAGCCGCACGGCCACCGCCGCACGCCGGCTCAACGCGCGCCACCGGCTCAGTCTGACCGGCACGCCGATGGAAAACCACCTCGGTGAGCTGTGGGCGCAGTTCCACTTCCTGCTGCCGGGCTACCTGGGCGACGCGCGCAGCTTTGCCCGCGACTGGCGAACGCCGATCGAGAAAAACGGCGAGACCTTGCGCGC
>CAMCTC010000113.1 GCA_945878355.1 Bordetella parapertussis
TGGGTCAAGACGCTCAAGCCCGGCTGGCAGCGCGAGCGCATGGACAACTTCACCACGGTGATCTCCGGTGGCCGCTTCGATGTCGACCTGGTCAACGACGGCTGGACCGACTTGATCACCAACATCTTGCTCGCCGCACGCCGGCAACCGGCCGATGGCCGACAGGCGGCCGACACCGCGGCGCTGATCCAGTTGGCCGACGACCAGAAGATGGAGCGGGTGCGGGCCCGCGTGTCTTCGGTGGTCCAGGACAGTACCACCGCCGAATCGCTCAAGCCCTGGTACAACCAGTTCTGCAAGAGGCCCTGCTTCCACGACCAGTACCTCGACACCTTCAACCGGCCCAATGTGCAGTTGGTCGACACCCAGGGCCAGGGCGTCGAGCGAATCACCGAGCGCGGCGTGGTGGTCGCAGGCCGCGAGTACGAACTCGACGCGCTGGTCTTCGGCACCGGCTTCGAGGTCGGCACCGATTTCACCCGGCGCCTGGGTTTCGAGGTTACCGGCCGCGATGGCCTGACCTTGACCGAGAAATGGGCGCGGGGCGCCCAGACCTTCCACGGCATGTTCACGCGCGGATTCCCGAACCTGTTCGTGATGACGACCCAGCAGTCGGGGCAGAGCGCGAACTTCCAGCACATGCTCGACGAGCAGTCGCGCCACATCGCCCACCTGATGACCGAGGTCAAGACCCGCGGGCTGCGCACGGTCGAGGCCAGCGCAGCGGCCGAGACCGACTGGGTCGCCACGATCTTGAAGTACGCGCGATCGCGGCGCAATTTCCTCGCCGACTGCACGCCGGGCTATTACAACAACGAGGGCAAGCCCGACGAGCGCACCGAGCGCAACTCGCAGTTCTGGCGCGGTCCGATGACCTTCATCCGCATGCTCGACGAGTGGCGAAAAACGGGCAATCTGCCGGGGCTGGAGACCACGTCGATGGCGCCACCGGCCTAGCGTCCACAGACCGGCGAAAGGCCGGCGACAGGCTGACCGGCCGCCAGGTGCGAAGATCGCCCCATGAACATCAATGCCCCCAGCCTGAGCCAGCGCCTGCAGCAACCCGGATTGATCACCGCCCCCGGCGTGCACGACATGGTGTCGCTGCGCATGGCCGATGCGATGGGCTTCGATGCGCTGTACATGACCGGCTTCGGCACCGTGGCCTCGCACCTGGGGCTGGCCGATGCCGGTCTGGCCACATACACCGACATGGTCGGCCGCGTGCGGCAGATGGCCGGCATGGCGCGAACGCCGCTGATCGCCGACGGTGACACCGGCTACGGCGGTCTGCTCAACGTGCAACACACGGTGCAGGGCTACGAGGCGGCGGGCGCGGCAGCGATCCAGCTCGAAGACCAGGAAGTGCCCAAGAAATGCGGCCACACGCCGGGCCGCCGCGTCGTGCCGATGGCCGACATGGTCAAGAAGATCGAGGTTGCGGTGGCCTCGCGGCGCAGCAAAGACTTTCTGATCATTGCCCGCACCGACGCGCGCAGCAGCCTGGGCCTGGACGAGGCGCTGCGCCGGGGCGAGGCCTATGCGCGCGCAGGCGCCGACATCCTCTTCGTCGAATCGCCGCAGAGCGAGCAGGAGATGCGCCAGATCGGCCGCAGCTTTGACCTGCCGCTGCTGGCCAACATGGTCGAGGGCGGCTACACCCCGCTGCTAGACCGCGAGGCATTGCTCGAGATCGGCTACAAAATTGCCATCTTTCCGGTCAGCGCCTTGCTCGCCGCCGCGCAAGCGATGCAGGGGGTCTATGCTGCGCTGAAGTCGCAAGGCTCGACCGCCGGCCTGCAGCAGCCGCTGATGCGCTTTGGCGACATGACCCAGCTGATGGGTTTCGACGAAGTGCACGATTTCGAACGGCGCTGGGCGGATCCCGAATGACAATGACCGGAGACAGATGATGGCACTCAAGCTCACCCGACTGGCGCTGCTGGGACTGGCCGTCGCAGCGCTCCAGCCGACGCTCTCGCAAGCGCAGGACTACCCGAGTCGGCCGATCCGTCTGGTGGTGCCGTTCACGCCAGGCGGGGTCACCGATTCCAGCGGCCGGCTGATTGCCGACGCGCTGGGCCGTCGCCTGGGGCAGCAAATCGTTGTCGACAACAAGCCTGGGGCCTCGGGCAATATCGGCACGGCGCAGGCTGCCACCGCGGCGCCCGACGGCTACACGCTGCTGCTGGCTTTCGACGGCACGATGGTGATCAACCCGCATGTCTTCGCCAAAGTGCCTTTCGACACGCTCAAGGACTTCGCGCCCGTGGGCAAGATCGGCGCCGCGACGCTGATACTGGTGGCCCATCCCGACCTGCCGGTCAAGACGCTGCAGGACGTGATCGCGCTGTCCAAGACACAGGCGCTGGCTTACGGCACCTCCGGCATCGGCGGCACACCGCACATTGCCGGCGAGATGCTCGCGCAGCGCACCGGCGCAAGACTCGAGCATGTGCCCTACAAAGGCGGTGGCCAGGCGATGATCGATGTGATGGGCGGGAGCATCCCGCTGGTCTACACGGCGGTGGCGGGCGCCCAAGGGCATGTCAAGGCCGGCAAACTCAAGGCCATCGTGGTCTCGAGTGCGCAGCGCAGCAGTTCGCTGCCCGAGGTGCGAACTGTGGCCGAGAGTGGCGTGCCGGGATTGAGCGACTTCGTCGTCGACTCCTGGGTCGGCCTGCTGGCGCCGGCCCGAACGCCGCCGGCTGTGCTGGCCCGCTTGAATGCCGAACTCAACGCCGTGCTCGCTGAGCCTGCGGTGCGCGAGCGGCTGGCCTTGCTGGGCATCGACCCAACGCCGGGCACGGCCGAGCAATTCCGCCAGCAGATGCAGCACGACCTGGCGGCCTACGGCGCGATCGTCAAAGCCGCTGGCATCAAACTGGATTGACGCCGGTAGTTCTCGCGGGCCATTCTTGCGGGCCATTCTTGCGGGCAGTTCTCGCGGGCAGTTCAGTCCATCAGGTGCGTCGCCACAGCGGCACGGGCGGCCCGCGCGACCCGCGGGCCGGTTCGCGCCGACTCACAGCTCATGCGAGTAGATGATGAATCCCTGGTGCTTGGCCACCTGGTCGTACAAGGCGCGACCGGGCTGGTTCGTGACCTGGGTCGTCCAGTACACCCGGCTGCTGCCGGCGCGGCGGGCTGCCTCGTAGACAGCGTGGATCAACTGTCGGCCCACACCCTGGCTGCGGCGGGCGGGGTCGGTGAACAGGTCTTGCAGGTAGCACACGTCATTCAAACGGGTCGTGCTGCGGTGAAAAAGGAAGTGCACCAGGCCTATGAGTTGGCCACCGTCCTCGGCGACGAAGGCATGCACCGGCTCATCGGGATCGAAGAAGCGCTCCCAGGTGGCGGCGGTGATCTCAGCCGGCAGCGCCGTTTCGCCTTCGCGACCGTAGAAAGCGTTATAGCCGGCCCAAAGCGGGCGCCACTGGGCTTGGTCCTGGCGAGCGATCGGGCGGACAGTAAGGGCCATGCGCGGAGGAATCTCCGGGGCTGGATGGGATCTTGGCGCCGAGACCTGCCTGAAGGTCTTGTCCAAGATGCTGCGGTCTTGCGGGTCAGCGATCGCCTCAAACGCCTGTTGGGCCGCCTGATACGACTGAACATGGGCCTGCGCATGGCCTGACACCGCGGCGGCATGGGCATGGATCGCATGGACAAAGGCCAACTCCCAGTCCGGCGTGTCTGTGCTGGCCAGGAAATAGCGCTGCATGTCCTGCGCGTAGACCCACGCCGTTGGCCCGAGGCCGAGCAATGCATGGACTTGCGCGAGCAGCATCCGGGCACGCATCTGCTGCAGTTCGGTGCCCACGGCCTGCCAGTGGTGCGCCGAAGCGTGGCTCGCGTCGAGCAACTCGGCGTCGCGCGAGGCGTCCACCCGGTCCTCGGCCAGTTGCCAGGCGCGGTTGTTGGCGCTGGCGGCGAAGTGGCGGTGCCAGCTCTCGGCTTGGCTGTCTTCTGGCGATTGGGGCATGGGCGGCTCCTCGGGGTTGGGCGCTTGGCCCGGGGAATAGCGGCAGCGATCCTGCCATAGGCGCGGGCCTGGCTGCAAGCCGCTGCATGACTTTGCGCGGCGCTGGCGTCCGTCGCGCTGCCAAATCATGAACAGGCTGCGGTGCGCGGCGGATGGCGCTGGCGGCAACCCACCTGGCCGGCCCCGTCAGCCCCGTCAGCTGGCCACTTGCACGACGACTGACGCAGCGGCCAGTGCGGCGGCCAATTCGGGCCCAGGCGCTGCGTCGGTGATCAAGAGGTCGATCTCCTCGAGCTTGCAAGCCTGTGCCAGCGAGCGCTTGCCAAACTTGCTGGCGTCGCACAGAAGAATGACCTGGTCGGCGTGCTCGATGTAAGCGCGCTTGATCTGCGTGTCCTCTGGTGACGTGTCGAAGCCGCCCTGCGCGGTCAGGCCGGCCACGCCGATGAAAACCTTGGTGAACCAGCCCCGAGCTGCGTCATCAGCGGCTTGCTGGCCGCAGACCGAGAGTTCTTGCGCCCGCACGATCCCGCCCGGCATCAGCACCAGGCAGCGCGATCCCGCCAGCAGGCTCGCGACCCGCAAATGGTTGGTGAACACATGGATGCCCGCGTGCTTGGCCAGTTCACGCGCCAGCGTGAGCACGGTGCTGCCCACGTCGAGTGCGATGTTGTCCTCGAGCGACACCAGCGCCGCAGCTGCGCGTGCAATCGCCTGTTTCGCAACGATCTGCCTGCGCCTGCGGGTCTCGTACTGCTGCTCGCGCATTTCTGAGTCGGTCAGGTGGCGGGTGGTCCCGGTCGCGGAGATCGCCACAGCGGCGCCCTGCGATCGCTCGATCAATCCCTGCCGACTCAGCGCATCCAGGTCTCGCCGCGCGCTCATTGGCGAGATCCCGAAATGCGCCGCGAGCGCGCTCACCTTGACGAACCCGTCTTGCCGCACCAGTTCGACGATCCGTTGCTGTCGGACTGCGGCCGGCAGCATCGCGCCGCTCTTGCGCGCAGAGCTTGCCTGGGGAGGTTTGGTCATGCGCCGATTGTGCTGCGCGCCGATCAGGCGGCTTTGCGCAGACCGTCCCCACGCGGATCGGACGCGCTCTCGAAGCCGCCGTTCGCAAGCCGGCGCACGAACTGCACATGACCCGCCCGGTCGTCACGCTGCGCGCCGAGCACCAGCGGCAGCCCGACACGCGCGAGCGCCTGGCGGCCCGCTTCGTCGAGCGAAGCCTCCGCCAGCACCACGTTCTCGTCGGCTTTGCCAAAGGTTCCAACCACCCAGCGCGGCGCGGCCAGCGCATCGGCGGGTGCTGTGCCAGCGAGCAGGCGCATCAGCACCTGCGCGAGGATTTGCGGTTGGCTCTTGCCACCCATGCAACCCAGCGCGGCCTCGATATGTCCGTTCCTGCGCAGCAGCGACGCCGTCAGCGTGCTGGGGGGCCGGCGTCCTCCGGCCAGCACCGCCGGCCCATCGTGCAGCGTGAAGGCGGCACCGCGGTTTTGACAGACGATGCCCGTGGTGGGCTCGAGCATGCCAGCGCCGAATGCATGAAAAACGCTCTGGATGACGGTGACCGAATGACCCAGCGCATCCTGCGCCACGATGGCCACCGTATCGCCATCGGGCCGCGGTCGCGGTGGCGTGTCGGGAAGCGGCTGCTGGAGATCGCTGGCCAGGCGTCCAAGGTCCTCCACCAGCGCGTCTGAAAGCAGCCAGGCCAAGTCGACCTCGACATGCTCCGGATCCCCCAGATGGTGGTCCCGCAGGTCGGCAGTGATCGCGCACAACCTCGCCAGCACGCATCCCGCGTCACCGCAGGGGTCAGCCCGCTCCAGGCCCAGGCGGCGCATCGCACCGAGCAACTGAAGCAGCACAAAGCCCTGAGACACGGGCGGCGTGGTCAGGATGTCATAGGGGCCAAACGGAATGGCCAGGGGTTCGAGCCAGCGCGAGCTGTGCTGCGCAAGATCGTCGCGGCTCAGCAGTCCGCCGCAGGCGCGCAAGCCCGCCACGAATTGCGCCCCCACTTCGCCTTGGTAGAAAGCCTTGGGCCCGTGCTGCGCGATGCGCGCCAGGCTCTGCGCCAGAGCCGGCTGACGCAGGACCTCGCCGCTGCGCATCACGCGACCGTCCGCATGAAAGAACACGCCCCGCAGTCCCGGATCCAGGCCGAGCCTGGCCTGCAAGGCGTCCAGGTCGCGCCCGAGCGCGGCGGCCACCGGCACGCCGTCCCGCGCGAGTGCGATGGCGTCCTCTAGCAGTCGCGACCAGGGCAGGCGCCCGCCTTGTGCATGCAGATCTGCCCAGGCGGCGATCACACCCGGCACCGTGATGGGATGCACGCCGTGGATGGGCATGGAGGCGTGTTGGCCCCGCAGTGCCGCGGCACTGAGTGCCGCCGGCGCAGCACCACTGCCGCTGAGTGCGCGCACGCGTCCATCCGGAAGAGCCAGCAGCGCCTGGATGTCGCCACCGATCGAACACATGTGCGGGTAGACGACCGTCAGCACCGCGCAGGTCGCGATGGCGGCATCCATCGCGCTGCCGCCATCGTGCAGCGCTCGCTCGCCCGCTTGGGTGGCCAGGGCATGGGGTGAGGCAATGGCACCGAGTGTTTGCATGGAGTCGCTCGCGCTTCAATGGATGGTGGACAGGAAGGCCTTCAGGCGCGCAGGGGCCTGCTCGCCGAAGAACTGGTCAGGCGGGGCCTCGTGTCGGATCTGCCCTTCCTCCATCAGCACCACCCGATCCGCGATCTGGCGCGCGAAGCCCATTTCGTGCGTGACGACGATCATGGTCATGCCGGTAGAGGCCAGCTCGGAGATCACCGACAGCACCTCGCCGGTGGTCTCGGGGTCGAGTGCACTGGTGGGCTCATCAAACAGCATCAGATCGGGACTCATCGCCAGCGCGCGCGCGATGGCAGCGCGCTGCTGCTGCCCGCCCGACAGCTTCATCGGGTAAGCGTCGGCCTTGGACGCGAGACCCACGCGATCGAGCAAGCGCATCGCGTTCTCGTTGGCTTGTGCAGGCGATTGGCCCAGCACGCGGATGGGGGCTTCGATGATGTTCTCTTTGACCGTCATGTGCCAGAACAGGTTGAACTGCTGGAACACCATGCCGATGCGGCGGCGCTGCAAAACGACTTGCCGGTTGCTGATCGCGAGCAGTCGCCCACCCGCTTCTTTGTAGCCCATCAGCTCGCCGCCGACGTAGATTCGTCCACTCTGGTAGGTCTCGAGCTGGTTGATGCAGCGAAGAAAGGTGCTCTTGCCCGAGCCCGAGGGTCCGATGATGCAGAGGATTTCGCCAGCATGGACCTGCAGGTTCACACCGCGCAGCACGGGCGTATCGCCAAAGCGCTTGTGAACATCCACTGCGGATACCAGAGGCTTGGGATTCGCGTCGCTCATGCCCGGCGCTCCACGCTGCCCGCTCGGGGCGACATGTAAACGACCAGGCACTGCCACCAGGTGCGCACAGGCTGATCGATCTCGTGGGCCCGCAAGCGCGTCTCGATCACGCCCTGGATCGTGTTCCAGATCGCGGTGAGCACGAGGTAGTTGAGCGCCACCACGGTGAGGAGCTCGAAGGTCTTGAAGGTCGTGGCCGACATCCCTTCGGTCAGCAGGAAGATCTCCTGCACACCGATCACACTGGCCAGTGATGTCGTCTTGAGCATGTGATTGAAGTCGTTGCCAAAGGGCGGCATGATCACCCGGGTCGCCTGCGGGATCACGATGCGCCAAGTGACCTGCCAGGCGCTCATGCCCAAGGAACGTGCGGCCTCGATCTGGCCACGCGCGACCGCCTGGACACCGTTTCGCACGATCTCGGCCATGTAGGCGCCCTCATGAATCGCCAGTCCGATCACCGCGGCCTGGAAAGAGGCCGTCAATTTGAAGCCGGCGATCTCGACGTCCGAGAAACGGAACACACCCGCTGCGGCCAAGCCAGAAAACAGCATCACCAGCAGCACCAGCACCGGGATGCCCCGAATCAGCCAGACATAGAAAGCACATGCCGACCTGATCACGGCATAGCGCGAAAGGCGACCAAAGCCGACCACCAAGCCAATCAGAAGCCCCAGCATCATCGCCAGAACGGCCATGATGACCGTGCGACCGAGCGCGTTGAGGTAGGGCGCGCCGGGATTGACGATGCGGTCGACGAAAAACGCCCAGTCGAATCCCATCAGAGTTCCATGCCCTGCATGTTCCACTTCTCGATCAGTTTCTTGTAGCTGCCATCCGCCACGAGGCTGTCGAGCGAACGCTTGACGGCGTTCGTCAGGTCAGTGTTGCCCTTGCGGATGCCGATGCCGGTGCCGATCAGGCCAAACGGGTCGCCCTTGGCCTTGAAGTCGTTCGGGCGCAGGCGCACGTAATAGGCACCGGCCGTGGAGGTCGTGCCGACAGCATCGACCTGGCTGGTGGCCAGTTGCTGAAAGGTGTCGGTCGTGGTGGGCAGGACGACGAGGTTGATCTCGGGCTTGCCCAAGTCCTTGAGCTTTTTGTTCGCCTCGACCGCGAGGTTGTGGATCGTCGTCCCGTTGGGAACAGCGACCTTCTTGCCGCTGAGGTCCTCCAGTCCTGCGCCCAGGCTGTTGTCGCTGCGTCTCACGACAATCTGTTGCCCGGTGCGCGAGAACGGCACCATGTCGATGATCTCGAGGCGCTCTGCCCGGATGAACAACTCCTGCATGATCGCATCGCACTGTTGCGCCTGCAGCGCCGGGACCAGACCCGGAAACTTCAGCTGTACCCAATTGACCTTCAGGCCCATGCGTGAGGCGATCTCGGTGCCCAGCTCCACCTCGAAGCCTATCGGCTGCTGCTTCTCGTCGAAATAGGCGCGCGGCGGGTTGTCGATCGTCGCGCAATAGTTGATCACGCCTTTGCCCGCCAGGGCAGCAGGCGCTGGGATGCGCGCGCTTTGCGCTTGCGCGGGTGCCGCGGCCCACAGGGCGGATGCGGCCAAGGCGATGACGCTGGCAGTGCGGCGCAGGGACAGATAGGTTCTGGAAGTGCTCATGACCGGATATTCCTTGAATGGTTGGAACAGGGGAAACGGAAACTTGGAGAAAGTCAGTCCATGAAGGCGCCGCCATTGACGGCAATGGACTCGCCGGTGACGAATCCGGCGTCATTGGACAAAAGAAAAGCCACCACACGCGCGACATCCTGCGGCTGCTCGAGACGGCCCATTGGCGTGTCGGCGATCCACTGGCGCTTGACGCTCTCGGGATCTGTGCCACGCAGGCTAGATTCCCATTCAAGCTCACGCACCTGCATGGAGGTGGCGACGAATCCTGGGCACACTGCGTTGACGCGGATGCCCAGCGGCGCGAGCTCGAAGGCCATGGCCTGGGTGAGCCCGACGACGCCGAACTTGCTCGCGACGTAGTCGGCCAGGAAAGGCGCGCGCCCTTGCTTGCCCGCCATCGATGCAATGTTGACGATGCAGCCGGACTTGCGCGTCACCATCGCGCGAGCCGCAGCCTGCCCCGAAAAGAACAGGCCACGCAGGTTGACGTCCATCGTGAGGTCGTACTGCGCCTCATCGATATCGAGGAAACGCGCCATGCGCGAGACGCCGGCGTTCGAGACCCAGGCGCTGATCGGTCCGATGTCCTGCTCAATCGCCTGCACCAGCTCGCGGCATGCCGTGGCCTGGGTCACGTCCAGCTTGCGGGCATGCGCGTGAGGCAGCCTCGACGCGACCGCCTTGGCGCCCTCTTCGTTCACGTCCGTCACGACGACCGTATGGCCACGGCCGGCCAGTTCGACGCACACAGCTTCCCCGATTCCCGACGCCGCGCCGGTCACCACCACGATCGATGTCATTCGTTCACTCCACGAGCGGCAAGCCGCGTAACCTCACGCAGGTCCCGGTGGTCCTGCGTGTCCAATGATTGCCACCAGGGCGGGAAGCCCAACAGGTCGGGCATCCGGTGATCGCAGGGCGCCTGCAGATCACCGCCCACGACCAGCACTTGCAGGCCCGCCGCG
This sequence comes from Bordetella parapertussis, assembly GCA_945878355.1. GTDB lineage: Bacteria > Pseudomonadota > Gammaproteobacteria > Burkholderiales > Burkholderiaceae_C > Pseudaquabacterium. The sequence continues at coordinate 9,994 of CAMCTC010000113.1, forward strand.
CGCGCCGACCGAGCGCCGCTGAGGCTGTCCTCGACGGCCCAGGTATCCGCAGCCGTCAGCGCCAGCATTGCAAGCGCGCGTAGGAAGGGCTCGGCGGCCGGCTTGGCTTGCTGCACGTCCTCGAGGCAGATGGCCCCGCAAAACAAGTCCAGGCTGGCCAGCGCGCGCAGGTTTGCCATCACGATCGGGCGCTCGGAGCTCGAGACGGCCACCATGGCCACCTGTTGCCGCGCCAGATACGCGAGCGCTTCGCGCGCACCCGGCATCGGCCGCACCTGGTGCGCATGATCCAGGTAGTGACGGGTGACGGCCGCTCGAAACGTCCGCTCGGCGCCCTCCGGGTCGCGTCCTAGCGTCTGTCCGAATCGCGGTGCGAGGATGCGCCAGACCTGCGCGATCGCCACGCCGATGAAAGGTGTCGCGCCTTGGTCGCTGATGTCCACGCCGTGGGCGTGGCAGACAGCTTGCAGCGCCTGCAGATGCAGCGGTTCGCTGTCGACCAGCGTGCCGTCCACGTCCCACGCCACTGCGCGCGGGCGGCTCATGGCCTGGCGCCCATGGTGTCAAACAGCGGCTGCAGCGCGCCATACAAGCTGCGGTAATCGCCATAGGCCGCGTCGTACACCGCGCGGTTTTTTGCTTGCGGCACGACGAGGGGCGCCAGCTGCACGAAAGCCTGCGCGCCCTGCGAGTCTGTCGTCAGTCCGCTGCCCAACGCCGCGATCCAGGCAGCACCCAGGCAAGAGCCCGGGTGACCCGACAGTGGCTGGATGGGTCGGTCGATGACGTCGGCGATGATTTGCAGCCACAGTGCGCTGGCAGCGCCACCGTCGGAGGCCAGAACCCGTGTTGCGTGCATCCCGATCTCGTCAAACACCTCGACGTGGTGGCGGATGCCAAAGGCAACCCCTTCGAGCAAGCTGCGCCACAAGTGCTGGGGTCCGTGGTGCAAGCCCAGTCCGGTGAAGGTGCCGCGCGCCAGTGGGTTGTGAATCGGCGTCTTCTCGCCCAGGAAATAAGGCAGAGTGCGCACACCGTCGCTGCCCGCAGGCACCGAGCTGGCCCAGTGATCGAGTTGCTGGTGACGCGATTGCCCCGGGTGGTCCTGCGCGGCCGCGCCGAAGTGCGATGCGAACCAATTCAGCAGCGAGCCGCTGCAGGCCATGCAGCCATTGGGCATGTAAAGCCCTGGCACCGGGTGATAGTCGAGGAACACCCTCGGATCGGGCCGTGCCTCGTCCGAGGCCAGCAAGATATCGCCCGCGCCACCGAGCTTGACCAGCATGTCGCCTGGGCCTTGCACACCTGCGGCCCACGCCGACCCCACATGGTCGGCCAGACCTGCCACCACGGGCGTGCCTGCCTGCAAGCAGGTGGCCAGCGCCGCCTGGTGCGTCACTTGACCAACGATGGATCGGCTGTGTGCGAGCGGCGCGACCTGGTCGGTGGCAATACCGCCTGCAGCCACCAGGTCCGCGGCGATCTTCCCCGATGCGAGGTCGACGAAACCGGCTTCCAGCGCCCAGTTTTGTTCCACATGGCGCGCGCCTGTCAATCGGAAATTGATGTAGTCGTAGCTGCCCAACACCGTGTGGATGCGATCGAACACCTGCGGCTCGTGGCGCGCGACCCAGAGCAGCTTGGCCGCCACCAGCTGCTGGTTGATGCCGTTGCCTGTGCGCTGGGTGAATGCAGCCTCGTCAAATTGACGCCGCAGCGCCTGGACCTCCTGGGCGCAGCGGCCATCGCTTTGCTGGATGCTCGGTCGCAGCAGCGCGCCGTTGGCATCGAGCAGCACGACGGCCGGGACCATGCCCGAGACGCCGACCGCCTTGACCTCGCTGGCCGCCACGCCAGCCTGCGCCAGCAACTGCGGGATGATCGCGCAGACGTTGTCCCACCATTGCTGCGGATCCTCTTCGGCCCAGCCCGCATGGCGATGGGACAGCGTCACCGGGCGGCTGGCCAAGGCCAGACGCTCGCCCGGCATCCGGATCAGGATCCCGATGGTCGACGTTGTCCCAATGTCCAGGCCGATCACGCAGCTCATGAGTGCTCGCGGGTTCAGCGAAGTTGATTGACTTGGTCCATGAAGCGCTTGACCCGGTCGCCGTCCACCGCGTTCCAGGTGACGCCATCGACCTTGAAATGCGTGCCGACGATGCAGCCATCGGCCAGTGCGAGGATGCCCGAGACCGTCTCGAGCGTCACGCCGGTATTGGCAAAGACCGGGACTTTGCCCTCGAGCGCGTCGGCCACGCGCTGCAGGTCGGAGGTGTTCACACCCTGCCCGGTCAGCGCGCCTGACACGAGAATCCCATCGGCCAGCGAGGAGAACACCGCGCTGCGGGCGCGCAACTCGATCGGCCGGCGATCGAGCGAGTCCGCGAATTCGGCGTTGATGTTGAACAGCAGCTTCAAGTCGTTGCGACCGAGGTTGCGACGCAGCCGCAAGGCGGTCGCGGCATCGGGCTTCCACAGGCCCATGTCGGAGGCGAACACGCCTGTGAAGATCTCGCGCACGAACGACGCCCCGGTGGCGGCGGCGATCGCGACGCTGGCAGAAGGGTCCCACAGCCAGTTCACGCCGAACGGGATCTTGATGTCGGGCTTGACCGTTGCGATGACCGCTGTCATGGCGGCAACCCCTTCAGCGGGCGCTTGAAGCTGGTAAGGCCTGTCGTTCTCGTTGCCAAACATGATGGCATCCACACCGCCGGCCTGCAGACGTTCGATGTCCGCGAGGACCCCATCGACCAGTCGAGCCATGCCGCCTGCCGCGTCGTACAAAGGCGTTCCGGGCAGCGCGCCGATATGGACCATGCCGATCACGGCTTTCTTGCGCGTGCCGAAGAAATCAAAAATCATCGGTACTTCCTTATTCACTCATATTCGAACAGATTCGCACAATGTAGCAGGCTGGCCTGGGCTGCGCAAGCTGCCGGTGTATCCGCAAAGACCCTGTTGCCGTGGATCGCCGGCGCCCCGAGACTCCAGGGGATGAGAACTTGCCACCCTGATGCGCCCGGCTGCGCCGAGACCCGGCTAGACCGCCAACCCGGGATGCCGGCATGAGCCAGCCGGCAGCCACTGAGGTCGATTTTCTGGTGATCGGTGGCGGCATCGCCGCAGCCTCGCTGGGCTACTGGCTGGCGCCGCACGGCCGCACCCTGCTGCTCGAACGTGAAGACCAACCGGGTTACCACAGCACCGGGCGCTCGGCAGCGCTGTTCATGGAGAGCTACGGCACGCCGCAGGTGCGGGCGCTGACCTGCGCCAGCCGGGCATTTTTCGAGCAGCCGCCGTCTGGGTTTTCCGAACATCCGCTGCTCAGTCCGCGCGGCGCGCTGATGGTCGCGCGGCACGGCGAAGAGGACTTGCTGGCCGAGCAGTGGGCGGTGTTGCGGTCGGTCAGCCCGCGCGGCGCACTGCTCGATGCGGCGGCTGCCTGCGCGATGCTGCCGGCGCTGCGGCCCGAACTCGTGCTGGGCGCCGTCTTTGAGCCCGATGCCTCCGACATGGACGTGCACGCGATCCTGCAAGGCTTTCTGCGCGGCCTGCGGCGCAGCGGTGGGCAACTGGTCTGCAAGGCAGAGGCCCGACAGATCGAGCACCGGGGCGGTCTGTGGCAGGTGCTGACCGGCGATCAGGTCTACCGCGCGCCGGTGCTGGTCAATGCCGCCGGGGCCTGGTGCGACCAGGTCGCGGCGCTCGCAGGCCTGCCCGGCATCGGGCTGGTGCCCAAGCGGCGCAGCGCTTTCTTGTTCGACCCGCCGGCCGAGCCCGGCTGGGCCCAGTGGCCGATGGCCATCGGCCTGGACCACGGCTGGTACATCCGGCCCGACGCCGGCATGTTGCTGGGTTCGCCCGCCAACGAGGACCCGATGCCGCCACACGATGTCCAGCCTGAAGACCTCGACATCGCGACCGCGGTGCACCGCATCGAGGAGATGACGACGCTGACGATCCGGCGGCCCTCGCGGCCCTGGGCGGGCCTGCGATCCTTCGTGCCCGACGGCGACCTGGTCGGCGGTTTCGATCCGCTGGCGCCGGGCTTTTTCTGGCTTGCAGCCCAGGGCGGCTACGGCATCCAGACCTCGGCGGCGATGGGCGAGGCCTGCGCCGCGCTGGCGCGCGGCCAAGCACTACCGCAGCGCATCGCAGATTTTGGCTTGACGGCGGCGATGCTGGGCCCGCAACGGCTCACCCGCTTGCCAGCCCTGCCCGCAGACCACTGACCTCACAGGACCTGAACCATGCGCGTTTTCACCGCCACGCTCGCCACCGAGACCAACACCTTCGCACCGCTGCCCACCGGCCTGAGCTCGTTTCGCGAGCGCGGCTACTTCAAGGCCGGCGAACACCCCGAAGCGATGAGCTTTTTTGCCGGACCGCTGTGGGCAGCGCGCGAGCGCGGCCGGCCGCTGGGCTGGCAGCTGTTCGAAGGCATGGTCGCAGCGGCCCAACCCAGCGGCACGACTACCAGGCTGGCCTACGAGACGCTGCGCGACGAGTTGCTGGCCGACCTGCGCGCGGCGATGCCGGTCGACATGGTGTTGCTCGGGCTGCACGGCGCGATGGTCGCCGATGGCTACCACGACTGCGAAGGCGACCTGCTGCAACGCGTTCGCGCGATCGTCGGCCCGGGCGTGGTGGTCGGTGCTGAGCTCGACCCGCACAACCACCTCAGCGAGGCGATGGTGACCCAGGCCGACCTGCTGATCGCCTACAAGGAATATCCGCACACCGATATCAAGGAGCGAGCGCTCGAACTCGTCGACCTGTGCGCAGCGCAGGTCGCGGGGCGGGTCAAACCGGTCGCCGCAGTGGTCGACTGCGGGATGATCGTCACGGTGCACACCTCGCGCGAGCCGGCACGCGGTTTCGTCGATCGGATCCAGGCGCT
>CAMCTC010000114.1 GCA_945878355.1 Bordetella parapertussis
AACGGCGATGTGGCGCGTGCGCTGGACGCGATCATCAAGCAGACCGAGGCCGATGACGACATCTGGGCCGTGGTGCTGACGGGCTGCGGCTCGCAGGCTTTTTGCGCTGGCGCCGACCTCAAGGAGGTCTCGGCCGGCCGCAGCAAAGACCTCTGGACCGAGGGCGGCGGATTTGCCGGCTTCGTGTTTGCCGAACGCAGCAAGCCCTGGATCGCCGCGGTCAACGGCCCGGCGCTGGCCGGCGGCACCGAGATCGTGCTGGCCTGCGACTTGGTCGTCGCGGTGCCTGGTGCGAGCTTCGGGCTGCCCGAGGTCAAGCGCGCGCTGACGGCCGCGGCCGGTGGACTGTTTCGCCTGCCGCGCGTGCTGCCGCGCCAGATCGCGCTCGAGATGATCCTGACCGGCGAGCCGATCAGCGCCGAGCGGGCGAACCAGCTCGGCATGGTCAATCGCTTGGTGCCGGCAGAGCGCTTGCTGGACGAGGCGATGGCGCTGGCCGCAAGAATCACCGTCAACGCCCCGGTCGCGGTGCGCGAGAGCCTGCGCGTGGCACGCCGCGCCAACGACCTGCCAGACGCCGAGTTGCGAGCGATGACCGAGCAGTCGTCGCTCAGGGTGCGGGCGAGCGAGGACTTCAAGGAAGGCCCGCTGGCCTTTATCGAGAAGCGCGCGCCGAAGTGGACGGGGCGCTGAAACGCTGAGCCAGCCGCGACCTTGTTGCGTTCAGCCGATCAAGCGGCCACGCCGGTCGCCGAGTGCACTTCCAATCGGTCTGGCGACAGATAGGCTTGCCGATAGGCCTCGAACTGCATGCTGTCGGCAGCCTCGATGCGCTGCTGCTCGGCCACCGATTTCTGGGCCAATGCCGCGAAGCGCGCGGCTTGCGCATCGGTCCAGGGCAGAGCCAGCAACTGCGCGCGGGTCTGCGCCGACTGTGCGCGGATGAAGCGTACATAAGAGCCGTCGAAACCCGTCAACATGGCCTGCAAAACCCTGGCCGATGGCAGTTCGGCGGGCCGGTCCAGCACAGCGCTGGCAGCCGCCAGCGCGTCGCCGTAGGACCGGCCACCATGGGCAGCGTCCATCGCTGCGGCGATCGGCTCGCATTCGGCCAGCAACTGCGCAGCCCAATCGGTCAGCGCCACAGGCTGGCCATCGCGCTCGAGCTGCAGGCCGGGCTCGCGTCCACGCGCGGCCGCGAGCTGCTGGTTGCGCGCCAACGCGGCGATCTCATCGGGCGTGTCGGGCGGGCTGTCAACCAGCAGGCAGTGCAGCAGGAAAATATCGATGAAACGGGTGGTTGCGGCGGCGATGCCCACCGGCTCGAAAGGGTCGAGGTCCATGCAGCGCACCTCGATGTACTCGACGCCACGCTCACGCAACGCGTGCAGCGGTCGCTCGCCCGGCTGTATCACCCGCTTGGGCCGGATCAGGCCGTAGAACTCGTTCTCGATCTGCAGCAGGCTGGTCGCGAGCTGGTTGTAGTCGCCGCCCGGGTTGCGGACGCCGACCGCTTCGTAAGGCGGATAAGGCCGGATCATCGCCTCGTGCAGCGAGTCGGCGTAGCGCTCCAGGCTGTTGTAGCTCACCGCCAGTGAGGCCTGCGCGTCACTCTGGTAGCCCAGCCGGCCCATGCGCAGCGAGGTGCCGTAAGCCATGTGCAGCGTACCGCCACGCAGCGGCTGCAGCTCGTGCTGACGGCCGGCGACGAAGTCAGCGCACACCGCCGGCGAAGCGCCGAACAGGTACAGCAGCACGAAGGCGTGGCGCCTGAAATTGCGGATCAGCGCGAAGTGCTCGTCGTTGCGCAGGCCCGGCATCGACCAGTTGTAGTGAATACCCGAGATGGTCTGCATGCGCCGGCCATAGCGATGGCCCAGGCCCATGCGGTAAACACTCTTGGCCCGACCGACATTGCTAGACCCGTAGCGCCCGAGCGGGATGGTCTCGTCGGTGGGCAAACCACAAGGCATGCTGCCGACCCACATCTGCTCGGCATCGGGCTGGGCGCCCAGCGCGTGGTAAACCGCTTGGTGGATCTCGGTCAGCTCGGCCAAGCAGGCATCGGCGTCGCGGTGCACGCCGGTGATCAGCTCGAGCTGAGACTCGCTGAAATCGGTCGTGATCAGCGGATGGGTCAAGGCCGACCCCAGCGCAGCAGGATGCGGCGTCAGCGCCAGGCCTGCGCCCGGCAAGGCGCGCAGGCTTTCCTTTTCGATACCGCGACGGATTCCCCGCAGCCGCTCGGGCGGCAGGGCACGCAAGCGCTCGTGCAATGCTTTCACCGGGCGTCTCCTTCAGATGTTCTGGGGGGGACACGCTAACAGAGGCTGATGACACTTGCCCGGCGGGGGGTTGCTCGGCTATGTGCTATGTGAATTCCTGCCCTCACCCGATGCGCGCGACCCTTCGGCCCTGGCCTGCGGCAAAACCATCCTCGATGCTCAAGCCTTGCTCAGCGCTTGACAGGGCATCGAGGCGGCGCAACTCAGTGCGCCCGGCAGCCGCGGGCTGCCGGGCCGCCCTCATTCGGCGAACACGTCCTCGCGCTTGGCTCGGATGGTCGGCAACAGCACCACCACGAGCAGCAACACCCCGATCGCGAGCAGCACAGCGCTGAGCGGGCGTTCGACAAACACCATCGGATCACCTTGCGCATAGCGCATCGCACGGCGCAGGTTTTCTTCCATCAAAGGTCCCAGCACAAAGCCCAGCAGCAAGGGCGTGGGTTCGAACCCAAGCTTGGACAGGCCGTAACCCATCAGCCCGAAAGCCGCTGCCAGATAGACCTCGAAGCTCGAGTTGCTCAGCGTGAACACGCCGATGCAGCAGAACAGCACGATGGCTGGAAACATCAAGCGGTAAGGCACTTTCAGCAGCGACACCCACATGCCGATCATCGGCAGGTTGATCACGACCAACATCAGGTTGCCGACCCACATGCTCGCGACCATGCCCCAGAACAGGTCGGGCCGCTTGGTCATCACCTCGGGCCCGGGCTCGATACCTTGGATGATCATCGCCCCGACCATCAAGGCCATCACCGCGTTGGACGGGATGCCCAGCGTCAGCATCGGGATGAACGATGTCTGTGCGGCGGCATTGTTGGCCGACTCAGGCCCAGCCACGCCTTCGATCGCGCCCTTGCCAAAGCGCGAGGGGTCGCGGGCAAGCTTTTTCTCGACCGTGTAGGCCGCGAACGACGCCAGCACCGCACCACCGCCAGGCAGCAAGCCCAGCACCGAGCCCAGCGCAGTGCCTCGCAGCAACGCAGGCCAGGCTTCACGCAGCACGCTGCTCGTCGGCCACAAGCCGGTGACCTTGTTGCTCAGCAGCGAGCGGTCAACCTCAGGACCTTCGAGGTTGCGCAAGATCTCGGCGATGCCGAACAAGCCCATGGCCAGCGACACGAAGCTGATGCCGTCAGCGAGTTCGCCGACGCCGAAGGTGTAGCGCATCGCGCCGGTGTCGACGTCAGTGCCGATCAACCCCAGGAAGACGCCGAGAAAAATCATCGCGAAAGACTTCAGCACCGAGCCATGGGCCATCACGACCGATGCGACCAGTCCCAGCACCATCAGCGAGAAGTATTCGGCAGGGCCGAATTTCTGCGCCATGCCAGCCAGCGGCGGACCAGCGGCCGCGATCAGCAGCGTGCCAAAGCAGCCTGCGACAAAAGAGCCGATCGCCGCGACCGCCAAGGCCTCGCCAGCGCGACCTTGGCGCGCCATCTGGTAGCCGTCGAGCGTGGTGACGATCGACGAGGCCTCGCCGGGCAGGTTGACCAAGATCGCGGTGGTCGAGCCGCCATACTGGCAGCCGTAGTAAATGCCCGCCAACATGATCAGCGAGCTGATCGGCGGCAGCTGAAAGGTGATCGGCAACAGCATCGCGATCGTCGTGACCGGGCCGATCCCGGGCAGCACACCGATCAGCGTGCCCAGCAACGCACCGATCAGGCAGTACATCAGGTTCTGCAAGGTCAGCGCGACGCCGAAACCCAGCGACAGGTTGGCAATCAGATCGAATTCAGTCATGGCAGGATGCGCAGTGGCAGTTGCAGGGCAAATGGGAACAGCAAGCAAGCGGCGATCGCCATGCCCAGCGCCAGCAACGCGGTGTCGCGAAACCGCTGCTGCGGCGACGCCAGGCCGGCCATCCCAACCGCCAGCACCGACGAAATCAACAAGCCGGTGCGCTCAATGGTCATCGCAAAAACGACCAGCGCGCCCACGACCAGCAAGATCGGCTTGAGGCGCCATGCCGCCAGCGGCGGGCCTTTGCGGACCAAGCCGATGACCAGCAACGCGACGCCGAACAGACACAGAATCCCCGACAGCATCTGCGGCGTGTAGCCCGGGCCCATGCGGAACGCGGTGCCAACTTTCAGCGGCTGTCCGAACCACCAGCCAAACAAGCCACAGGCCAACAAAAACAAGCCCGCCGCAAAGTCGGCCTGGGACCGTATCAACGGCTTGCTGCGGCCGGCCTGTGGCGGGTTTTCAGGTCCGTCAGGGCCTTCAGGGTCTTTATCGCCTGGCGAAGCTTTCGTCTCATTTTGTCTGACTGTCTGGTTCACATCAACCCCTGTGCTTGTCGTCTGCTGTCACCCGCCGAGTCAGTCGGGCGGGCGGCTCGTCTCCATCCCAATGGTTGTACCATGTATTCATGGTCGGCATTTGGCAGCAGACAGATGCTGCAAACCGACGTCAGAATTTCAATCCACAGGAGTCATCCAATGAACCTAGATCTTGACAGGAGAAAAGCGCTGATCATCGGCGGCGGCGCGCTGGCGGCAGCTGCCCAGCCCAGCCTCGCGCAGTCGCTGCCCTCGGGCACGATCCGCATACTGGTCGGCTTTCCGGCTGGCGGCGGATCCGACGTGATGGCCAGGATCATCGCCGAGAAGCTCAAAGAGCGCACCGGCGCCAACATCATCATCGACAACCGACCGGGCGCCAGCGGCAACCTGGCCTGCGAACTGCTCAAGAACGGGCCGGCCGACGGCTCGGTGCTGATGTACGGCACGAGCGCGACCACGGTGGCCCAACGCGTCACCCGCAAGCAACTGCCCTACGACGTTGAGAAAGACCTCGTCCCACTGGGCCTGGCCGGCACGGTGTCAGTCGCCTTTGTGACCTCGTCGACGATCGGTGTTCGCACGCTGCCCGAGTACATCGAATGGCTCAAGAAAAATCCACGCAGGCAGAACTTCGGCACCACCGCGATGGGCAGCATGACGCATTTCTTCGGCGTGCTGCTTGGGCAAGCCATTGGCATACCGCTCGAGCCGGTGGCCTACAAAGGCGCGGGCCCGCTGATCGCCGACTTGTCGGCCGGCCATGCGCCGGCGGGCTGCGGCGGCGTGACCGACTTCCTCACCCACCACCGCGCCGACAAACTGCGCATCCTCGCCGTCTCGGCGCCCAAGCGTCCGAGCGCGGCACCCGAACTGCCGACGATCTCGGAGCTGGGCTACCCCAAGCTCAGCTACGAGGGTTTTTACGGCTTTTACGGCCCGTCCAAGATGAGCCCTGGCCTGGTTGCGCTGTGGAACAAAGAGCTTCGGGCCGTGCTTGAAACGCCCGAGATGCGCCAGCGCTTGACCACCGTCGGCATGGAGGTGTTGACGTCGACACCGACCGAGATGTTCGAGCGCCAGTCTCAGCTCATCACCTACATGACCGCCTCGATGAAAGCGGCCGGAGTCGAGCCCGAATAGCACGCGGCCGGGATTACCGGCCATTCAGCTTTTTAATTTGATAACCCACAAAAAGAGTGTTTCATGAACTTTGACCCATCGCGCCGCAAGGCGCTCTACCTGGCAGGCGGTGCCGCTGCTGCAGCAACACTGGGCAGCGCCGCACAGGCCCAGTCGCTGCCCACCGGCACGATCCGGATGCTGGTCGGCTACCCGGCCGGCGGCGGCACCGATGTGATGGGGCGGATCCTTGCCGACAAGCTCAAGGAGCGGATCGGCGCCAACGTCATCGTCGAGAACCGCGCCGGCGCCAGCGGCACGCTGGCCTGCGACACGCTGCGCAACGCGCCGGCCGACGGCACGGTGATCATGTACGCACCGAGTGCGGCGACCGTGGCGCAGACCGTCACCAAGAAGATGCTGCCTTACGACCTGGAAAAAGATCTGGCCACCATCACGCTGGCAGGCACGGTCTCGACGGTGTTCGTCGTGTCGCCGACCATCGGCGTGCGCAACCTGCCTGAGTACATCGACTGGCTGAAAAAGAACCCACGCAAAGCCAGCTTCGGATCCACGGCGATGGGCAGCTCGACGCATTTCTTCGGCGTTGAGCTCGGCCAGGCGATCGGCATCCCGATCGAGCCAGTGGCCTACAAGGGCGCGGCGCCGCTGATCGCCGATCTGTCGGCCGGGCACGCGCCTGCCGGCTGTGGCGGCCTCACCGACTTCCTGACCCATCACCGTGGCGAAAAGCTGCGCATCATCGCGATCTCGTCGCCCAAGCGCGCCACCGGGGCACCCGACCTGCCCACCATCTCTGAGCTCGGCTACCCGAAACTCGCCAGCGAAGGCTTCTACGGCTTCTACGCCTCAGCCAAGATGAGCGCCGGGATGATCAACGCCTGGAACAAGGAGTTGCGCACGGTGCTGGAGTTACCCGAGATGCGGCAGCGGCTGGTCGGCCTGGGCCTGGAAGTCCAGACCTCCACACCGGCCGAATTCGCCGCCCGGCAATCGCGCGACCTGGTGTCGTTCGCAGCGTCGATGAAGGCTGCAGGCTTCCAGCCCGAGTGATCCTGGCTGGGAGATAGGGCTGCGCCACCCCCGTCGGCGCAGCCCGGTTCAATCCATCTGCGCCGGCGCCTCACGCACCGGATTTCCAGCGTCCCGGGCGGCAAACTGGGCCCAGGCGACGCCGGCCAGCGTCAGCGCAGCGCCACCGATCTTGGCAGCAGAGAAGCGCTCGCCAGTGGCCCACCAGGCAAACACGCCAGCCACCAGCGGCATCAGGTATTGCAGCGGCGCGGTGCGGCCGATGCCGCGCTGCGTGTTGACCCAGCCCCAGACCAGCCAGCCGGCAAAGGACGACACCAGCGTGGCCCACAGCATCAAGGCCCAGTGCAGCGGCGTCATCAGCCCCCAGTCGGCACCCCAGGCCACCGGCAGCCCCATCAGCACCAGCAGCGGGCTGCCCGCCAGCGTCGCGTAAGCCATCACCGCAACGCCGCCGTGGCGCTGGATCAGCGGCTTGCTCATCACCGTGTAGTACGAGAACATCGCTGCCGAGGTCAGCATCATCAGGTCACCACCGGTGGCCGCCCATTGACGACCCAGCAGCTTGTCCGACAGGAAGATCAGCACCCCGACGAAGGCCAGTGCCACGCCTGCGACCTGGCCTCGCGACAACTTCTCCAGCCCAGCCCAATGCAGGATCAGCAGCGTGAACACCGGCGAGCAGGCCATGATCAGCGCGCTCGAGAAGGCGGTCGACCAGTGGATGCCGTAGGTGACCATGCCCACGTGCAGCGTGTGGGCCATCACGCCCAGCCCGGCGAGCTTGATCTTGTCCTCGCGAGGCAACTGCGGCCAGCGCCAATCGTTGAGGTAGAGCAGCAGCAGCGCCGCGACGGACGGCATCAGCAGGTAGCGCATCATCAGAAACGCGCCCGGCGGCAAGGCTGCGAACAAGAACTTTTGGAGCGCAAAATTGGCGCCCCAGACCGTCACCACCACGAGGCCGGCGACCAGCGCGAGCTGCTGGTGAGATGAAGGCGGCGGCGCAGCAGCGTGTCGGGCGGGATCAGGCATGGGTGCAGTGGGCATGGCACAGTGTCGCAGCGGCCAGCGCACGCCGCAGCCGCCTGCGCGACTGCCGGGTCAGCCTTCCGCGCGGGCCGGCGCGGCCGGCGGCGATGGCACCAGCGCGAGCCGAAGCGCCGCGGCGCAGCAAGCCATCGCCGTCCACTGCACCAGACCGAGCGGCTCGCCGTGGATCAACGCACCCGAGATCATCGCCACCACGGGCACCAGGATGGACGCCAGACCCGCCACGGTGGTCGGCAACAGGCCGACGATCGTGAACCAGGCGACGTTGCCGATGGCCATAGGCACGAGCGTGATGTAGACGATGACCGCGATGCTCGACGCCGTCGGCACGAACCAATGCCCGTCACCGAGCCAGAGCGCGCCGATACAGATGGGCACGGCGGTGATCATCAGCTGCCAGCCGGTGAGCACCAATGCCGACACCGGCACGCCGCCGTTGCGCTTCAAGATCATCGTCCCCACCGCCCAGCCTATGCCACCCAGCAGCCCCAGCGCCACGCCCAGCGGCGCCTGTGCATAGACACCCAGGCTGCGCCACATCAACAAGCCCACCGCCAGCGCGCCCAGCGCCAGCGCCAGCAGCATGCGAGCCCGCAAGCGCTGGCCACCGACGGCCCAGCCAAACAGTGCCGCCCACAGCGGCATCGTGAAGCCCAGCACCGCCGCCTGGCCCGAAGGGATCATCACGGCCGAGTAGGTGCTGGCGATGTTCCACAGCACCAGGTAGAACATCGTCGCCACCACCACCGTGGCCCAATAGCGCCGAGGCAGCAGCAGCGAATGGCCGCGCAAGCGGGCCACGACCAGCAGCGTCAGACCGGCGCCCAGCACTGCCACCGCACGAAAGGTCCAGACCGAGATCTCGCGCACCGCATAGGGAAACAGCGGCCAGTTGGTGCCCCACAACAGCGTCAGCAAGCCCAGCAGCAAGATGGCTCGGCGCGGGATCGGTGCAGCAGGCGGGTTGTTGGGCATCGGCGCTTCGGCAAGAGTGTCGCAAGGCGGCCGGCTGGCAAACTTGTCGCAGCCCGCAGTATCACTGCAAGCCCATTCCAAAACCCCGGTCCGCCACCGGGCACCACGCTGTGGCGAGCCCCGGTGCAGCTGAGTGCCGCAGCCACGGTGGAGCGGGTAATCACCCGAACCCGGACAACGAGAACTGACATGATGCGCTTGGGCTCCTTGTCAATCCGGCGGCGACACCAGTTGTTCAAGCGCGGTCTTGTCACCGCCGGCGGCTCAGGACCTGATCACCCGCGACCGGGAAACCATTCGCGCGGTACACCACCATCCCATCCAAGGTATCCACCGGAGCGCCAGCGATGTCCAGAATCGAAACTGTGGAGGCCTTGCGCGAGCGTCTCGGCCCGGCACGCCCCACCACCTTGGCGAAGATACTGCCTCGAGTTGATACGCAAGGTGCCGAGTTCTTGCGCGTCAGCCCCTTTGCGGTGATCAGCACCGTCGGCCCCGACGGCACGGTCGAGGCATCGCCCAAAGGCGACGAGCCGGGTTTCATCCGGTTGGAGGACGATCGCACGCTGCTGCTGCCCGAACGCGCCGGCAACAATCTCGCCTTCGGCCTGCAGAACATCTTGGCCAACGGGCGCATCGGCCTGATCGCGTTTCGGCCGGGCACCGGAGAAACGCTTCGAATCACCGGCACCGCCTCGATCCACGACGATGCAGACCTGCTGGCAGCGCTAGGCTCGGCCGGGCGGCCGGCCTTGCTGGCGCTGCGAGTGCAAGTGGAGCGCTGCTACTTTCATTGCGCCCGATCTGTCCTTCGTGCCGGTCTGTGGGATGCCAAGACCTGGGCGAAAGCGCAGCGCGTCTCGTTTGGCAAGATCATCTCGGAAGGACTCGCCGCCGGCCCAGAAATGGCTGCGGCGATCGACGAGTCGGTGAAGGGCGGCTACACCACCCGTCTGTGGTCGAACCAGGCTTGACGGGCGTCGCGGGCTGCGGCTTGGGTCAAGTGAATTGCTGAGTGAATCCATCGCGATAAGCCAACAAGTCTTCAAGCCAGCGGATGCCTCACCGGTCGAGCCTGCGGCAGCGATGACCGGGGTTGAAATGAAGGGCTTCTTCATGGCACGGACCAGCGACTGTGAACTGAGCTATGAGGCTGGCGACCGTTTGCTGTTCGTGACCGACCAGATCGGCGGTCCGCAGAACCCACGGGCCTACGGTTACAGGAGAATGCAAGAGGTCTTCTCGAACAGCGTCGACAGCAGCGCCGCAGCAGTGGTGCAAGCGCTCGAGCATTCTGTTCGCGAATGGCAAGGCGCGCAGGTCAGGCGCGACGACGTCACGATCTTGTGTGTCGACCTTTGACCGGGACCGCCCACCCTCAGCCTTGCGGCCGACGTGACATGCGGCTGAAGTTTGAACCTGTATTTTGTTTGTTAGCACCCTATAACGCTCAAGGCGCTTCGGCTTGGCATGGCCACGGACTGTCAGCACCCTCACCCACTAAACCTTGATTCACTCCCATGACCGCTGCACCCGCCACCGAAAACCCCGCAGGCCTGCGCCAACTGGTGCGTCAGTTCGCCAGCCAAGGCCGGCTTGAGGCCATCTTGCTGCGCCCGGCACGCGATGCGCCAATGCGCCAGGTTGAGGCGGCCAAGGCGCTGGCTGGCCAAGGCCTGGTCGGCGACCGTGCGGTAAAGCCCTCGACAAGCGGCGCAGCAGGTCCTCGCGCGGCAGGCGGCAAGCGCCAGGTCACGCTGCTGCAGGCCGAGCATCTGGCCGTGATCGCCGCGCTCGCCGGCCATGCCGCGATCAGCCCGCTGCTGCTGCGGCGCAACCTGGTGGTGTCGGGGCTGAACCTGCTGGCTGCACGCAGCCTGTTCAAAGACACGCCGATGCTGCTGCGCCTGGGTGAAGTGCTGCTGGAGATCACCGGACCCTGCGAGCCTTGCTCGAAGATGGAGACGCTGCTGGGGCGCGGTGGCTACAACGCGATGCGTGGCCATGGCGGGGTCACGGCGCGCGTCTTGCAAGGCGGCTGGCTGCGTGTGGGTGACGGTGTGAGCTGCAGCACCGCAGCCTGATCGCGCTCTCAAGCAAATGTGGCTTGGCGGCTTGATCCCCACGGGGGGCGGCCGGCTTCGGCCGGCCTTGGGGCGCTCAGACCGGGTCAGCCGGCAGCGGAAAGTCCAGCCGACGCTGGCTTTCGAAGCGCCGAACCTGGCCCGTGATGGGGTCGAGAAATTCGATGTGTTGGGCCAGCAAGCGCAGCGGGTTGGCAGGGTCGTCAGTGCCCTCAGCGGCCAGCGTCGGGTAGATCCGGTCACCCAGGATCGGCATGCCCAGCGCGGCCATGTGCACGCGCAGTTGGTGTCGCTGGCCTGTCAGCGGCCGCAACTCGTAACGCGCCCAGGGCGCCCGGGTTTCGAGCCAGCCGACGGTGGTCACTGCGTTGGGCATTGCCTCGCCAAGGTCTGGCCCGTCTTGTTCGCACATCTGCATGAACAGGCTGCCCGCTTGCATCACGCTGGCGCGGGTCAGCGGGAAAGCGCGCTGCGGCTGCCAGGCCGCGATCGCCTGGTAAGTCTTGGCAACGCTTCGCTGCGCAAACAGCGCGTGGTAAGCCTTGCGGGTGGCCGCTTGCTTGGCAAACAGCACCAGGCCAGCGGTCTCGCGGTCGATGCGGTGCAGCGGCACCAGGCTGTCGATCCCCAACCTGCGGCGCAAGCGCACCAGCAGCGTTTCCTGCAGGTAGCGCCCGGCCGGCGTGACCGGCAGGAAATGCGGCTTGTCAGCGACCACCAGCAACTCGTCCTCGAACAACACCACCTCATCGCCGGCGACCCGCGCTTCGGGTGGCCGGCTGCGGTAATAGCAGAGCTTGCCGTGCGGCCGGTAAGCTTGACCAGCGCTCACTCGACGGCCCTGCTCATCGAGCACGTCGCCGCGCTCGATGCGCGCTGTCCACTGCGCCTCGCTGACGGCAGGAAAGCGCGCTTGCAGAAAGTCGATCAGGCGCGGCCAGGGGCCTGGCGTCAGGCCGACCCAGCTCGGGCCGACGCCATCGCGGCTGGGCAACATGGCGTGCCCGGGTCAGGCCGCGCGGTCGGCGTCGACCACGGAGCCAGCGCTGGCCAGGCGCTGAGCGCGCGCCAGTCGCCAAGGCCCATCGGGCGCACCGCTGTACACCTCCTCGAGCGAGGTGCTGGTTTCCTGCAGCCGGGTGTCGAGCGCGACCCGGTTGTCGAACACGAAGCACTCGCCCTGCCAGTCGAGCTCGGCGTCGGGCATCTGCGCGAAGTAGTTCAGGATGCCGCCTTCTAGCGAGAAGACGGGCAGGCCCATGTCGTGCATCCAGGCGCTGGTCTTGTCACAGCGGATGCCACCGGTGCAGTACATCGCCACCCGCTTGCCGGCGGCCTTCCAGGCCGGCGCATGAGCCAGCACATAGGCTGGGAAATCGCGGAAATTGCCCACCTGCGGGTCAATCGCGCGGTCGAAGCGGCCGAGCCTGAACTCGAAACTGTTGCGGTTGTCGAGCAACACCACGTCGTCTTGCTTGATCAGCTCACGCCAGGCCTGCGGGCTTAGGTTGGTACCGGTGTGGCGGCTGGCATCCACGCCGGCGATGCCCAGCGGCACGATCTCGGCCTTGACGTGAACCTTCATCTTGTGAAAAGGCACGGTCTTGCAGGCGCTGCGCTTGAACACCATGCCGGCAAAAAGCCCCTCAAAACTTGGGTCGGTGAGCAGTGCGTGCTCGGCCGCTGCGACGGCCTGCGGCGCACCGGCCAGCATGCCGTTGATGCCCTCGGGCGCGACCAGCACGCTGCCCATCAGCTGCTCGCGCGCCGTCAGCTCGCGCAGCTGCAGTGCCATGGACTCGGGCTGCGCGAGTCTGACGAACTTGTAGAACGCGGTGTGCAACGGGGCTGGCGGTACGGTTGCTGCGGTCATGGTGCTGACCCTCTGGGTGCGAAACCGATGATTTTCCCACGGCCCGGCGAGCGTCCCTACCGGGCGCCGGCGCTGGGCTGTCGGGCCTTGGCGAACTTTTTTGCACGACCTGCAGGTCGTGCGCACTCTTGGTGACACCGACAACAGGGCTTGCTGGGGCACACTGGCTGACGCAAAAACATCCACATCAAAGGAAACCGGCATGTCCTGGGACTTTTCTACCGACGACGACTACCAGCAACAGCTCGACTGGGTCAAACAGTTCGTGCACGACGAGATCGAGCCGCTGGACCTGGTGCTGGGCCACCCCTGCGACGTGCGCGACCCGCGCCGCAACGCGCTGGTGCGGCCATTGCAAGCGCTGGTCAAGCAGCGCAAGCTGTGGGCCTGCCACCTGGGGCCAGAGCTCGGCGGTCAGGGCTACGGACAGGTCAAGCTCGCGCTGCTCAACGAGTTGCTGGGTCGATCCCAGTACGGCCCGACAGTCTTCGGCTGCCAGGCACCCGACAGCGGCAACGCCGAGATCCTCGCCCACTATGGCAGCCCTGAGCAGAAGCGGCGCTGGCTGCAACCGCTGCTTGACAACGAGATCGTCTCCTGCTTCGCGATGACCGAGCCGCAGGGCGGTGCCGATCCCAAGGTGTTCAAGACCGAGGCGGTGCGCGACGGCGACGACTGGGTGATCACAGGGCAGAAGTGGTTTGCCTCGCACGCCAACTTCGCCGAATTCCTGATCGTGATGGCGGTGACCGACCCGGGGGCATCGCCTTACAAGACGATGTCGATGTTCATCGTGCCGACCGCGACGCCAGGGCTGAAGATCCTGCGCAACTCGGGCTTTCCGACCGAGAAAGTGGCCACCCACGGCTACCTCGAATTTGACGCGGTGCGGGTGCCGGCAGACCACATGTTGGGCCGGCGCGGCGAGGCTTTCGTCGTGGCGCAGGTGCGGCTGGGCGGTGGGCGCATCCACCATGCGATGCGAACGATCGGCGAGGCCAGACGCGCGCTCGACATGATGTGCGAGCGCGTGATCTCGCGCCACACCCAAGGCGAGCGCCTGGCCGACAAGCAGATGGTGCAGGAAAAGCTCGCCGATTCATGGATAGAGCTCGAGCAGTTCAGGCTGCTGGTGCTGCGCACGGCATGGCTGATCGACAAGCACAAGGACTACCAGAAGGTTCGCAAGGACATTGCCGCGGTCAAGTCAGCGATGCCCAAGGTGCTGCACGACATCGCCTCACGCGCGCTGCTGCTGCACGGCTCGCTGGGTATCTCGGACGAGATGCCGTTTGCGAACCTGGTGATGCAGTCGTACCACGTCGGCCTGGCCGACGGGCCGATCGAGGTGCACAAGGCCACACTGGCCAAGCAGATGCTGCGCGACTACAAGCCCAGCCAGTCGCTGTTCCCGGACTACCACCTGCCGATACGGCGCGAACAAGCGATCGAGAAGTTTCGCGCCGTGCTCGACAAGATCGGGCAATAGCGCATCAGGCGTCTCCCTATACTGATGAAGTCATCCACATTGCAAGTTCTTCGGAGTCAGCAAATGAGCAAGTTCCTGGGGGTCGGCCCTGCAACCCTGGTCGCAGAGCGGCTTGGCAAGGCTTGTTCGCAAGCCAGCGCTGGGCGGGTGCTGCAGCGATGAACAGCACAGACGCAGGATCGGCACCGTCCGATGCGATGCCGGGGCAGGATCCCGGACTGCCCGCAGGCTTCACGCAGATGCGCATGTCGACGAACCCGTTCATCGACATGATCGGCCCTCTGTACGGGCGAATGGAAGACGAGCGTTTCGTCCTTGGTGTGCGTGTCGAGACGCGGCATTGCAATCCCGGCGGCACCTGCCACGGCGGCATGGTGATGACGCTGTCGGACATGTTGTTGCTGCTGGGCTGCAACATCGAGGGCAAGGTCAACCGCTACTTCACCACCGTCAACGTCACCTGCGATTTCATCGCGCCGGCGAGGGTAGGTGCCTGGATCGAGGGCCGGATGCAGGTGCTGCGGGTGGCCAACAGCCTGGTCTTCTCGCAAGGCCTGTTCACCGTCGGAGAGACGGTGATCGCGCGCTGCAACGGCATCCTCAAACCGGTCAGCGAGCCAGACCCGCGCTACGACGGGCGGCGCTACTTCACCGG
>CAMCTC010000115.1 GCA_945878355.1 Bordetella parapertussis
CAATGCCGCACCGACCACCAGCGGCTTCGCCGGTGCGGGTGCCATCACGATTCAACCCGGCAGCACGAGCTTTACCAGCGCCGTGACGGCCAATTACACCTTTGCCAACACCCTGACCGGCTTGACGCTGGGCAAGGTGAGCAATACGGCTGGGATCACCATCGGTAGCACCATCAGCGTTGCCGGCCCGATCAGCATTTACGGCGGCAATATCGCCCTCAATGCTGCGCTGACTGCAACTGGCACCAATACAATAACGCTCACAAGCAGCGGCAGCATCACCCAGACCGCAGCGCTGAGTGCTACCAACCTGTTGCTGCTGGGCGGCAACGTCGCGCTGACCAACGCCAACAACGCGGTGGACACCCTTGCGGCCAGTGGCGTGGGCAGCCTGAGCTACATCGACAGCAATGCGCTGGCCCTGGGCACTGTGGGCACCACCCATGGCATCTCGGCCAGCGGGGCTGTGAGCATAGGCACCAAAAGCCTCGATCTGACCGTGGCCCAAAACCTGACGACCACAGACACCACGTCTTCCGCACTGACGATTGATGCGGGCATCGACACGGTTGCCGGCACCAGCACGGGCGGCAACATCATCGTCAGCGGCAGCCCGACCATCAGCGTGGGCTCGGGCGGCATCGCCAAGCTCTACACGGGCGGTGTGAGCGGCAGCACGGGTCTGACGGCTTGGGTGGGCTCGGCCAGCGGGCGCTTTCGCTATTACAGCGATGAGGCTGCGACCAACTACACCAGCGCGTTGGTGTCGGGCCTGTACGGCATCTACCGAGAGCGACCCGCCACCACGGTGACGGTGAACACATCCACCATGACCTACGGCGACACCCTGCCCACCCTGGGCAGCACCACCAGCCTGGTGAACGGCGACACGGCCAGCTTTGACATCACGGCCCGGGCAAACTCCAGCACGGGCAACATCAATTACAAGTCCAGCGCCTACGCGGTGACCAACACCAACCTTGCGGCTTTGGGCTACAACGTCACGGGTGCTGCCCCAGGCACGCTGACGGTCGGGCAAAAGACACTGACGTTGAGCGGCTTCGACGCCGCCAACAAGGAATACGACCGCAGTACCACAGCCACGATCGGCAGCGCCGGCACGCTCAGCGAGGTGATCTTTGGTGACACTGTGACGGTTGCCAACACGGGTGCCACCTTCAGTGACAAGAACGTGGGCACGGCAAAAACTGTCACGCTCAACGGCGTGGCGATCAGCGCAACGGACGCGGGCAACTACACCATTGCCACGACGGCCACCGACACGGCCAACATCACAGCCAAGACACTGACCTTGAGCGCCAGTAAAACCTACGATGGGACCACCAATTTGACCGGCTTCGTAACCCTGGGCAATCTGGCGGGCAGTGAAACTCTGACCTACAGTGGCGCCACATCCGGCAATGCACATGTCATCACGAGCAGCAAATTCATCAATGCCATTACTTTGGCAAACGCGACGGATGGATCAGGCGGCCTGGCCAGCAACTACCAGTTGCCGACGCTGAACCTGGCCAACGCCCCGGTCACGATAAACGCCAAAGCATTGACCTCAACCGCCAGCATTGGCGGCATTCTGACCGAGACTTTTTCTGGGATTACAGCAGCCACCGGTGCAAGCGTCAGCGGTACGGTTAGCGGAGGAGTCGCTGGTGACACGCTGTCGTTGGACACCAGCGCATTGGCGCTGAACTACAACACAGCGCACGTTGTCGGCGCCAGCACCATCGCCGCCAGCGGTACAGCAGGTTTCACCATAGGTGCCAGCGCGGCAAACAGTGTTGCCTCTGACTACAGCTTCATCGGCCCCACGATTGCAAATGCCAGCGGCACGATCACCGCCAAAGCGCTCACTGCCACGGCTTCGATCACCGCCGTGGCCAAAACCTACGACGGACTGCTGGCCGCCAGCACTTCCACGTTGAGTGGCGACCTGACGGGTTTCGTCGGCAGCGATGTCTTCACGCTGAACACCAGCGCCGTGGCACTGAACTACAGCGATGCCCACGTTGCCACCGCCAGCAAAACAATTGCCGCCAGCGGCAATGCCACCCTGGGCACCTTGACCAGCAACGGTAGCGGCTTGACCAACGGAACTGCTGGCAATTTGGTGGTCTCGGCGGTGACGGACTACGTCTTGTCGGCGCAACCCACGATCGCCAGCGTAGCGGGCACGATCAATGCCAAAGCGCTCACGGCCACCTTGAGCAACACCGCCGTGAGCAAGACCTACGACGGCACCACGGCCAGCGCGATCGTGCCGACCTATTCTTTCAGCGGCTTGGTCACTGGTGACACAACTGCTACGCTGAGCAACAGCGGCGCAGCCTACGACAGCGCGCACGTCGCGGGTGCGAGCAAAGTCACCGTCTCTGGCCTAACCATCAGCGGCATCACCGGCAGCAAGGGCTCTGCGAGCACCGATTACGTGCTCAGCGCGAGCACGCAGGACGTGACGGCGAACATCACCGCCGCGACCCTCACACCCACCCTGAGCAACACGGGCGTGACCAAGACCTACGACGGCACGACGAATGCGCCCACTGGGTTTACACCCAGCTTCAGCTACAGCGGCTTTGTCAGTGGCGATACCGCTGCAAGCATGAGCAGCACCGGCAGCGCCTACAACAGCAAGGATGTTGGCAGCGCGAACAAGGTGACGGTCTCTGGCTTGGCCATCACAGGCATCACCGGGTCCCGTGCCAGCATGGCCTCGGATTACGCGCTCATTGCAACGAGCAAGGACGTTGCTGCGGTGGTCACGGCCGAGTCGCTCACTTTGCGCGCCAAAAACGACGCGCGGTTCTTTGGCCAAGCCGAGACGGCAGCGGCTGCCGCAAACTACGCCGGAGTCGGGTACAGCGGCTTTGTGAATGGCGAAACATCCAGTACGGCAGGATTGGGTGGCACGCTGGCCATAGTTCGAACCGGGTTGACGGGTGACGGCAGCACGGATGCAGCGGGATCCTACGTGTTGACACCCGCTGGCGTCACGGCGGGCAACTACGCCATCACCCACCAGGCGGGTGCCTACACCATCGTGCCGGCAGGTCAACTGCTGGTCAAAGTGACCGATGCGGCGACCACCTACGGCACAGCCGCCACCTATGCCGTCAGTAGCGCGCAGTACATGACGGGAACGACCGTCACAACGCTTGCAAATCCAGCGGCAGGAAATTCCGTCACTTTGGACGGCGTGACCTTTACATTGGCACCCGTCAGCGCAGCCAATGGTACGGGTGGCTTTTTGAAGGTGGGAAGCTACCAACTGGGTGGCACTGTCACCAGCGGCAACACCACCAACTTCAGCAACACGCTGGTGGTCGTGGGTGCGCAGCAAGTGAGCGCAAAACCGTTGACTGCTAGCGCCAGCGGCGTCAGCAAAACCTACGACGGCAACACGTCGATGAGCGGCGTGACGGTTGGTTTGACTGGCAAAGAAGCCGGGGATGTGGTGACGGTGAGTGGCAACGGTGCGTTCGCCACCAAAGACGCCAGCGCCACTGCCAACATCCATTACAGCGTCAGCAGTTTGGTGCTGGGCAGCACAGACGCTGGCAACTACTACCTGACCGGCGGTAGCAGTTTTAGCGGGACTGATGGACAAATCAACGCCAAGACGGTGACTCTTTCGGCCAGCAAGACCTATGACGGCAGCACCAGTCTGGCCGGCTTCGTGACGCTGGGCCCTCTGGTCGGCAGCGAAAAACTGAGCTACACGGGCGCCACGGCCAACGATGCACATGTCACCACGAGCAGCAAGTTCATCAACGCCATTGCTTTGGCAAACGCGACGGATGGATCAGGCGGCCTGGCCAGCAACTACCAATTGCCAACACTGGATGCCGCCCATGCACCGGTCACGATCAGCGCCAAAGCACTGACAGCTACCTTGACCAACACGGGTGTTTCCAAGACCTACGACGGCACAACGGCAGCACCAGCGGGCTTCACGCCGACCTACACCTTCACTGGCTACGCATCGGGCGACAGTGCTGCGGCCGTGACCAACACGGGCGCGGCGTACGACTCTGCTGCAGTCGGCACTGCGACCAAAGTGACCGTCTCTGGCCTGGCGCTTGGTGGCATCACTGGCACAGGCGCAACGACGGACTATGCGTTGGATGCAAGCAGCAAAGACGTGGCGGCATCGATTGCCAAAGCCCACCTCACCGTGACAGCGAATGCGGCAAACCGTCTCTACGGCGCAGCCAACCCGGCGCTGACCGCCACGGTGAGTGGTTTCGTCAACGGCGAAACCAACGCCAGCGCAGCGGGCTTCACCGGTACAGGCAGCGCCACGACAACGGCGGTCAACACCACCACTGTCGGCAGCGCAGTCATTACCGCTGGTGCTGGTAACTTGTCCGCTGCCAACTATGACTTCAGCACGTTCACCAACGGTTCTCTGACCATCAACAAAGCGCCGTTGAGCGTGACCGCCAGCAATGCCAGCAAGACCTACGACGGCGTGGCATATGCAGGTGGCAACGGCGTGAGCTACGCCGGTTTCGTCAGCGGCGAGACGGCATCGGTGCTGGGCGGCGCCGTGAGCTATGCCGGCAGCAGTCAGGGTGCGGTCAACACGGGCAGCTATGTCATCGCACCCAGCGGGCTGAGCAGCAGCAACTACACGCTGAGCTACGCCAACGGCGCACTGACGGTCGCGGCGGCGCCGATCACAGCGATCAGCGGCAACCTGATCGGCGCCGTGAGCAAGGTCTACGACGGCAGCAGCGTTGCAACACTCGCGAGTGGCAACTACCTGCTCAGCGGCTTTGCCGGCAGCGACGGCGCGACGGTCACCAAGACCACCGGCAGCTACGATTCGGCGGCTGCAGGCACTGGCAAGACCGTGACCGTGAGCGCGCTGACATCTGCCGACTACCTGGCCGGCGGCGGCACCAACTTGGCCAACTACAGCCTGCCGACCTCGATCACCGGCAATGTTGGAACGATCAGCAAGGCTGCGCTGACGGTCAGCGCCAACGCAGCGGCAAAGACTTACGACGCCGGGGCCTACATCGGCGGCAACGGCGTGAACTACGCAGGCTTCGTCAACAGCGAGACCAGCGCGGTGCTCGACGGTACGTTGAAGTTTGGCGGCAGCAGCCAGGGCGCGGTCAACGCTGGCAGCTACACGATCACGCCCGGCGGGCTGAGCAGCGGCAACTACACGCTCAGTTACACCGATGGCGCATTGACCGTCTCGCCAGCGAAGATCACCGCTGGCCTGGCTGGCAACGTGACCAAGGTCTACGACGGCAACACCGCTGCCACGCTGGCGAGTGGCAACTACCTGCTCAGCGGCTTTGTCGGCAGCGAAGGCGCGACAGTGACCAAGTCCGCCGGCAGTTACGACAACAGCAACGTCGGCACGGGCAAGACCGTGACCGTGGGCGCGCTCACCAGCACTGACTACGCCGCCAACGGCAGCACCTTGTTGTCCAACTACGTCTTGCCGACGACTGTCAGCGGGGCCGTGGGCAGCATCACGCAGCTGGCCAGCGTCAGCTACATCGGCGCTGCGGGCGGCAACTGGTCGCTGGCCAGCAACTGGGCCGGCGGCGCGATCCCGACGCTGGGCAACGTCGCCACGGTGGTCATCCCGGCCGGCAGCGGCGTGGTCTTCGACGACGCCAACCTGGCCTCGCTGACGCCCACCAGCGCGATCAACAACAGCGGGACGTTGGGCTTTGCCAACAGCGCAGCGCTGTCGTTTGCCAACACGGTCTCCGGGCCGGGGATGCTCAGCAAGGCGGGCGCCGGCACTTTGTCGCTGTCGGGCGCCAACACCTACAGCGGCAACACCGCGGTGGACGGCGGCACGCTGGCGATCACCGGCGCAGGCAGCCTGGGCGGCGGCAACTACGCCGGCGCTATCAGCCTGGCTGCCGGCACCACGCTGGCCTATGCCTCCAGCGCCGACCAGACGATCTCGGGCACCGTGTCGGGGGCGGGGTCGCTGTCTCAGGCAGGGGGCGGCACGCTGACACTGTCGGGGGCCAACACCTATGACGGCAGCACCACGATCAGCGCAGGCGTGCTGCGGGCAGCCAACAGCAGCGCGCTGGGCAGCACGGTGGGCGGCACCACCGTCGCCTCAGGCGCGGCGCTGGAGCTTGTGGGCGACATCGCGATTGGCGCAGAGGCGCTGACGATCAGTGGCACCGGTGTCGACCAAGGCGGCGCGCTGCGCAGCGCCAGCGGTACGAACACCTACGCTGGCGTCATCACGCTGGGTGCCAGCGCATCGATCGTCACCGACGCCGGCAGTTCGCTGCAGCTCAATGCGACCAGCGGTGATGCGATCGTCACAGCGCTGGGCAAGGACCTGACCGTCGGCGGCGCCGGCGCACTCCAGATCGACCAGCCTATCGCCGGCGCGGGGTCGCTGACCAAGCTGGGCATCGGCACCTTGACCGAGACCAGCCCGCCCACCTACACCGGCACGACGACGATCAACGGTGGCAGCATCGTGGTCGGCAACGGCCTCAAGGTTCCGTCATTGACGGCGCCCGAGGTCGCAGCACTCAGCGACGCTCAGCTGGTGGCGATGAGCACGCTGCAGATGGGGCAGCTCTCCAACAGCCAGTTGGCCGCGCTGACGCCAGCCCAGATGGCTGTCTTCTCGGGCCCGCAGCTCGCCGCGCTGAGCACGACGCAAGTCGGTTCGCTGTCGCCAGCGCAGCTGATGGCTTTCTCGGCCAATCAACTCGCAGCCTTGACGCCGGCACAGCTGGCGGCGCTCAGCCCGCTGGCGGCCAGCGCGCTGACCAGCGCGCAGAAAGCCAGCCTGAGCCAGGCGCAGATCGACGCCTTGCCAGCGCTGTTGATCGGGGCCTTGACACCGGCACAGATCAGCGCGCTGACCCCCGGCCAGATCGCCACCTTGACAGCCAGCGAGCTCGCGGCGCTGAGCAGCGCGCAGATCGCCGCTTTGACCGCTTCCCAGCTCGCGCTGTTGACGGGTGCGCAGCTCGCGGGGCTGACACCCACGCAGATCGCTGGGCTCTCCAGCAGCCAGGTCGGCGCGTTGTCCGCGTCGCAGCTCGGCGCGCTCAGCGCGGGGCAGATCGGTGGACTCAGCGCTGCGACGCTGGGCTCGCTGAGCAACGCGCAGCTCGCCGGCCTGACCTCGGGCCAGCTCGCTGCGCTGTCGAGCAACCAGCTGGCCGCGTTGTCACCAGCGCAGATCGGCGCGTTGAGCCCGGCGCAGATCGGCGGCCTCAGCGCTTCGCAGCTGGCATCGCTGACGACGGGCCAGATCGGCGGATTGACCGCGCCTGAGTTGGGCGCGCTGAGCAACGCGCAGCTCGCCGGCCTGACCGCTAGCCAGTTGGCAGCGCTGTCGAGCAACCAGCTGGCCGCGCTGTCACCAACGCAGCTCGGTGCGTTGAGCCCGGCGCAGATCGGCGGCCTCAGCGCTTCGCAGCTGGCATCGCTGACAACGGGCCAGATCGGCGGATTGACCGCGCCTGAGTTGGGCGCGCTGAGCAACGCGCAGCTCGCAGGCCTGACTGCTAGCCAGCTGGCAGCGCTGTCGAGCAGCCAGTTGGCAGCCTTGTCTGCCGCGCAGATCGGCGCGCTCAGCCCGGCGCAGATTGGCGGCATCAGCGCGACGCAGCTGGCATCGCTGACAACAGGCCAGATCGGTGGGCTCACCGCTGCAGAGCTGGGCGCGCTGAGCAATGCGCAGATCGCCGGCCTGACCGCGAGCCAGCTGGCAGCGCTGTCGAGCAGCCAGTTGGCAGCTTTGTCCGCCGCGCAGATCGGTGCGCTCAGCGCGACCCAGATCGGCGGGCTCAGCGCTTCGCAGCTGGCAGCGCTGACGACAGCCCAGTTCGGCGGACTCACCGCCTCTGAGCTAAGCGCTTTGAGCAATGCCCAGCTCGCAGGCCTGACGACGGGCCAGCTGACCTCGCTGTCTGCGACGCAGCTGACCGGCATGACGCCGGCTCAGATTGCGGCCTTGTCCACCGTCCAATTGGGCGCGCTGTTGCCAGCGCAGCTCGGCACCTTGAGCCCGACGCAGATCGGCGGCCTCAGCGCTTCGCAGCTGGCATCGCTGACGACGGGTCAGATCGGCGGATTGACCGCGTCTGAGCTGGGCGCGCTGAGCAACGCGCAGCTTGCGGGCCTGACGACAGGCCAGCTGGCCGCGCTGTCGAGCAGCCAGCTGGCTGCTTTGTCCGCCGCGCAGATCGGTACCCTCAGCCCGACGCAGATCGGTGGGTTCAGCGCTTCGCAGCTGGCATCGCTGACGACGGGTCAGATCGGCGGACTCACCGCTGCGGACCTCGGCGCGCTGGGCAACACGCAGCTCGCAGGCCTGACGACGGGCCAGCTGACCTCGCTGTCCGCGACGCAGCTGACCGGCATGACGCCGGCTCAGATTGGGGCCTTGTCCACCGTCCAATTGGGCGCGCTGTCGCCAGCGCAGCTCGGCACCTTGAGCCTGACGCAGATCGGTGGGCTCAGCGCGACGCAGCTGGCATCGCTGAACTTGGGCCAGATCGGCGGGCTCACCGCTGCAGAGCTGGGCGCGCTGAGCAACACGCAGCTCGCAGGTCTAACGAGAGGCCAGCTGACCTCGCTGTCCGCGACGCAGCTGACCGGCACGACGCCGGCCCAGATCGCTGCGTTGTCCAGCGCCCAGCTGGCTGCGCTGTCGCCAGCGCAGCTCGGCACCTTGAGCCCGACGCAGATCGGCGGCCTCAGTGCGACGCAGCTGGGCTGGCTGTCGACGGGGCAGATCGCCGGGCTCAGCAGCACCGACCTCGCCGCATTGACGGGCGCACAGTTGACCGGTCTGAGCTCGGGCCAGCTCGCCGCACTGTCGGGCAGCCAGTTGGCCGCCTTGTCGGCCGCGCAGATCGGCGCGCTGTCGACAGCTCAGCTGAGCGGCTTGACGGCGACGCAGCTGGGTTCGCTGTCGTCCCCGCAGCTGTCAGGTCTGACGCCTGGGCAAGTCGCATCGCTGAGCACGGTACAGGTCAGCGCGTTGGGCGCAACGCAGCTTGGCGGTTTGAGCGCCCTCCAGGTGGCCGCGTTGACACCGTCGCAGGTGGCGTCGCTCACCACGCTGTCGTCAATGACCGCCGCCCAGATCGCCGCCTTGTCCAGCGCCCAGCTTGCGGCCTTGTCGGTGCCCCAGCTCGCCTCCTTGAGTACAGACCAGATCGGTGCATTCAGCGCCACGCAGGTCAAGGCCTTCAATCCAAGCCAAGTGGCGGTGATGGTCGACGTCAGGATCGACGAGGTGTCGACCAAGGCGGCAGGATCGACCGATCGGGCGCCGTTGGTGTCGGGCAGCACCAAGCCCACGACACAGGTCTCTGTTTACGACGGCACCACACTGCTGGGCACGGCGATCGCCGACCAGAACGGCAGCTGGAGCCTGCAGGTCGGCACCGCATTGGGTACCGGTAGCCACAACCTGACCGCGGTGGCACGGATCGATCAGCTCAGTTCAGCGGCATCGTCTGCGTCGATCTTCAAGGTCGCACCACCCGTCGAAGCCCCGATCGTGCGGATCCCGGTGGCCCCCATGACAGCGCTCGCACCGGCACCGGCGCTTGCTCCTGCTCCTGCTCCTGCTCCTGCACCGGCACCAGCACCGGCGCCTGCACCAGCACCAGCACCCGCGCCTGCGCCTGCTACTGCTACTGCTACTGCTACTGCTACTGCTACTGCTACTGCTACTGCTACTGCTGCTACTGCTCCTGCGCCTGCGCCTGCTCCTGCACCAGCACCAGCACCAGCACCAGCGCCAGAACCTGCACCCGCTCCTGCGCCTGCGCCTGCGCCTGCGCCTGCGCCTGCGCCAACGCAGATGCCAGGCATCGACGCCGCGGGCAGTGGCACAAGCAGCAGTGGGTCTAGCACGGATGGCGCCAACACGGCGGTGGTTGGCAGCAATGGGGTCAGCGTGGCCTTGATCGGACTGGCCAATGCGGCCCGCCAAGGCTTCGTGACCGTGGTCGTCCCGGCCGGCACCGCAACCTCAGGCAACGGCCTGGTGGTGCCGCTGCCAACGGAGATGCTTGCGGCTACGCCTGCTGCTCGAAGTGAAGTTCGGGTGACACAAGCCGATGGGCGGCCCATACCAAGCTGGATCCGCTACTCCGCCGAAGACCACTCACTGGTGGTGGGGGCGGTGCCCGACGGGGCTTACCCCTTGCGCCTGCTGGTCACCGTTGGCAACCAGCAAACAGTCTTGCAGATCTCGGAGGCCGCGACAAAGTGACGGCAAGCCACCGGTCCGGGACCATGGTTGCAACGCAAGCGCTCCGCGGGCCCGAGGGCCGGCGGCTCACGCGAATCACCTCCCGCAGGCCGACCAGTCAGTAGTGGATGCTGCGCGGTGCGCCGCCGCCCACGGCGATCGCATCGCCGTTGATGGCTCGCGATTTGGGCGAGCACAGGAAGGCGACCACATGCGCCACCTCGCTGGCATCGACCAGGTGGTTGATCGAGTTGCCCGCAGCCATCTGCGCCTCGACCTTCGCTGCCGGGATGCCTTGGGCCTGCGCCCTGGCCGCGATCAGCGGTGCGCTGCGCTCGGTTCGCGTCAGCCCGGGGTGGACGACGGTGACGTTGATGCCCGAGGGCCCGAACTCGTCGGCCATGTTCTTGCTCAGCGCGGCGACCGCGACATTGCGGATGCTGCCCACCGTGTTGCCGGTCTGGCGCGCGGCCAGCCCGCTGATATTGACGATGCGGCCCCAGCCCTGGGCCCGCATGCCGCCGACCACTTCGCGCGCGCAGCGGATGTAGCCCATCACCTTGGTGTCGAGTTCAGCGTGGAAAAAATCGCCGCTGATCTCACCAAGCTTGGGCGGTCCGCCAAAGCCCCCGGGCTCGGCCGCTGCGTTGACCAGGATGTCGATCGGCCCGCCGAGTTGACGCACCGCGTCGGCCACCGCCAGCCTGACCTGGTCGTCGCTGGTGCTGTCGGCGCTGACGCCGACCACCAGACGCCCGGTGTCGGCTGACAGCTGCGCTGCAGTTGCCGCCAGCGCCTCGGCGCCGCGCGCGAGCAGCGCCACGTCGACGCCCTCTTGCGCCAGCACCAAAGCGATGGCCTTGCCGATGCCGCGGCTGCCGCCGGTCACGATGGCGCGCTTGCCTTTGAGTTGCAGGTCCATGAAGGTCTTTCGAGCTTGAAGTTGAAATCGAGGTCTGCGCCAAGCCAGACCCATGCTGCGCGACTATCCGCGCAAAGTCCTGAAAAAGGCCCGCACGTCGGCGACAAACAGCTCGGGTTGCTCGAAGGCCGCGAAGTGGCCGCCTTTGGGCATCTCGGTCCAATGGCGGATGTCGCTGAAGTCCTTGCTCATCCAGGCCCGCACCGGCGCGACGATCTCCTTCGGGAACACCGCGACGCCGGTCGGGATCGTCACGACCCGGTTGGCGCGGCGCCCGCCAAAGCTCTCCCAGTACAGCCTTGCCGACGAGGTGGCGCTGGCGGTCACCCAATACAGCATCAGGTTGTCGAGCAGCTCGTCTCGGCCCAGGATGTTCTCGGGGTGGCCATTGCAATCGGTCCAGGCCCAGAACTTCTCGAGGATCCAGGCCGCCTGGCCTGCCGGCGAATCGGTCAGGCCGTAGCCCAAGGTCTGCGGCCGGGTGGCCTGCTGTTTGGAATAGCCCGAATCCCAGTCGGCGTAATGCTTGATGCCGGCCAGCGCCCGGGCCTCTTCGGGACTGGGCTCGCCGGCGGTCTGGGGCTTGGTGCCCATCGCCAGCGTGATGTGGATGCCGGCGCAGTGTTCTGGGTCCTGGGCGCCGAGCGAGCTTGTCACCGCCGAACCCCAGTCGCCGCCCTGGGCGCCGTAGCGCGCGTAGCCCAAGCGCTCCATCAGCGTGGCCCAGGCCTGCGCAATCCGGTCAACGCCCCAGCCGGTGGTCTTGGGCTTGCCCGAGAAGCCGAAACCCGGCAGCGATGGGCAGACCACGTGGAAGGCGTCGGCGGCATTGCCACCGTGGGCGGTGGGGTCGGTCAGCGGCGCGATGACCTTGTGAAACTCGACCACCGACCCGGGCCAACCGTGGGTGATCAGCAGTGGCATCGCCTGCGGGTGCGGCGATCGCACATGCATGAAGTGGATGTCCAGGCCGTCGATCGCGGTGTTGTACTGGTCAAACTGGTTGAGCCTGTGCTCGCGCGCACGCCAGTCGTAGTCCTCGGCCCAGTAGCGACAGATGTCCTGGATCCAGGCCAACGGCGCGCCCTGGCTCCAATCACTGACCGGTTCAGCCTCGGGCCAACGGGTGTTGCGCAAGCGAGCGCGCAAGTCGGCCAGCACGGCGTCGCTGACCTGGATGCGAAAGGGGTGGATCTCTTGGTTCATGTTCATTCACCCTTCTGGGTTGCGTTGGCATTCAATGCGCAAAAACGGTATCCCGAGTCTCGCACGGGTCGGGCGGTCGATGCGTGGTTCGTCTCAGCAGCGCTGATCGGGCGACAGTGCAAGAAGAACTTGCCCACCTTGGACGCCTTGGTTAAATTCCCGGCCATATTTCGGAGGCAAGCCATGAACAGTTCTCAAGCGCGGGCGGTGCAGAACTACCGGACCAGACTCAGCGAGCGCGGCTTGATCCGGTTTGAGGTGCTGGGGCTCGGCGTCGATCGCGAACTCATACGCTCACTCGCGCGACGTCTGGCCGAGGAAGGGCCTGAGGCCAGCGTGCTGCGCGCAGCGGTCAGCAAGACCATCACCGGCGCCCCGCCAACAAAGGGTGGCATCCTCAAGGCCCTGCGCCGCTCGCCGCTGGTTGGCGCCGACCTCAACCTCAGCCGTACCGCCGAGGCAGGACGCAAGGTCCGGACCTGATCAACGCTGGCGCCGCAACTGCTGCGCTGGCTCACCAATGACCGGTCGTGACCGACAGCGAGCGAGACTTCGCCGACATCGGCACCGTCAACCCGCTGCGCGCCGGCAAGCGCTGACGCTGGGGCTTCAACGACCGGCCTCAAACGCTTTCAGTTCAGCGAGGCTTCGGCCACCGGGTCACCGGCGATGCGGCTGTGCCACATCACCCGCGGCTGGGTCATGTCCCAGGGCGTGGCACGGTGCAGCAAGCAGCGGTTGTCCCAGATCACCACGTCACCTGCCTCCCATGGGTGGTGGTAGACGCGCGGCGCCTGGCAGGCGAAGTCCACCAGTTCGTCGAGCAGACGCTCCGATTCAACCGGGTCCAGCCCCGGAATATTGTGCGCGTGGCGGCCGATCAGCAGCGACTTGCGGCCGGTCTCGGGGTGTGTCTTGACCAACGGACGCAGCGGCACCGGGCCGGCGTGAAAACCGTAGCCGCTGTAAGCGCTGCCGGCCTCGGGCTGGTGGCCGAGCTTGGCCTGGCTGTAATGCAGCGAGTGGTGCGCGGCCAGGGCCTCGACCTTGGCGCGCAGCCCGTCGTCGAGCGCGTCATAGGCCGCGCGCATGTCGGCAAAGCCGGTCTGGCCGCCGGCAGCCGGCACCACCTCGGCGCTGAACACCGCGCCC
The DNA here is from genome assembly GCA_945878355.1 of Bordetella parapertussis. Lineage (GTDB taxonomy): Bacteria > Pseudomonadota > Gammaproteobacteria > Burkholderiales > Burkholderiaceae_C > Pseudaquabacterium. Next base: position 13,527 of record CAMCTC010000115.1, read on the forward strand.
TTGGCCTGCACCGACATGTAGGTGCTGTCGGCATGCCAGCCCATGTTGCCTTTGAGGATCTTGACGACATCGTCGTTGTCGGCCTCGATGCGCAGCGTGCCGTCGGACCTGACGTTGCTGATCGCTGCCATGTCGAACTCAAGCGGCCCGAAGCGCCGGGCGAAGCTGATCTGCTCGTCGCGCGACAGGTGCTGACCAGGAAAGATCAGCAGCGCATGCTCGAGCCAGGCCTGGTGCAGTTCGCGCCAGCATTCGTCATCGACCGTGGCCAGGCGGATGCCTGTGACCACGGCGCCGAACGAGGCGTCTATCGGTGCGATGTTGAAGCTGGCCATGGGTATTTTCCTAACGTATGAAATTCACGTCCATCACGACAAATCAACTCAAGCGATCAGGCCTTGCGTGCGCGCGGCCTGTCGGCGCAGGTACTCGGGTGAGCCCAGCATCTGGCGGTTGAAGCCTATGCGCTTGAACCAATAGTGCAGGCCGAGCAGATCGGTGAAGCCCATGCCGCCGTGCACCTCGGTGGCGGTCTTGGCGACCGATCGGCCGACCTCGTCCAGGTGGGGTTTGAGCTGGCAAACGGTCAGCCCGGCCTCGGCCGGCGACTCGCCGAGCTGGTGGCCGGCGTACCAGACAAAAGCCCGCGACGGCTCCAACTGCGCCACCATCTCGGCGCAAAGGTGCTTGACGGCCTGGAACGACGCGATGACCCGGCCGAACTGCTCGCGCTGTTTGGCGTAGGCCACTGCCTGGTCGATCATGTGCTGCGCTGCGCCCAGCGTGTCGGCGGCCAGCACGCAGCGCCCAGCCGCGAGCACCCGGTCGCAGACTGCGGCGCTGCCGCCCGGCAGCCGGTCGGCCGGCACCGCGTCGAAGACCAGTTCGCCGACCGGGCGGCTGCGGTCGATGGTCTCGAGCCGGACCCGGGTCAGCCCGCGGGCATCGGCGCTGACCAGGTGCAGCCCGCCCTCGGTGTCGGCGACGACATAGGCATCGGCTTCGAAGTCCAGCACATGCAGCGACCTGCCGCTGAGCTTGCCGTCGCGTGCGGTGACGCCGGCGCCCGCGCGGGCGCCCGATCGCTCAGCCAGCGCCGCGCCGACCAGCACCTG
>CAMCTC010000116.1 GCA_945878355.1 Bordetella parapertussis
CAAGATGAAGGATCAGCTTCCTGGACTTTTCGTCTATTGGCGGACCCATGGAGCGTAAGGTTGGATAACGGGAGCCGTGTAAACCGAGAGGTTTACGCACGGTTCTGCGAGAGGCTCAGGGTGAAATCCCCTGGGTCTACTTACCACACGGAGCAGCCTGATGAGCCAGACGCAGACCCAGCCGAAACCGCCCGCCGCCGATGTGCAGCCCGCTGTGTTCGTCCGCAAGGCTGCCGTCGTGCGCATGACCGTACTCGGCCAGCCGACGATCTATCGGCTGATGGCCGAGGACAAGTTCCCGTCACCGGTCCGTCTCGCCAAGCGCGCCGTGGCGTGGCGCCGCATCGACCTCAAGCAGTGGAGCGCCGGCCGGCCCACGGTGTCGCACTGACACCCTCGCCGCGAGAGAACCCTTCGCAAGCGCTCCCGACTACGCCGACATCGACAGCTTCATCACGGCGCCGATCAACAGCATCTCGCCCAGCACCTTTCCCCAGCGCCAAGTCGTGAACCAGTAGCGGTGGTTGACCCAAAGCGCGGAGTGCAGGCAGCGGCGAGAAGTGGATGGCCGCAGCCGCCCAGGCCGGAAAGCCCTGGCTGGCCGCGATCAGCGCAACGAACGTGGCCAGGATGTTCACAGCGGTCCCGACGGGGAGCATGTCTCGCCACAGGACGATCCGCATGGGTACTCCGCCACGCCAGCGGCGCGAGAAGAACCCGTTCACCTGACTTGGAGTCACCGGGACGAGGCTGGCGAGGTACCGCAGGCCGTCAGCAGCCGCTGGACATCGGCCGCAAAGGCTGTGACCTGGGACCCGCTGCGCGCGTCGAACAGATCCGCGCTGCCGGGCTTCGCGCGTGGATAGGCCTTTACGCCTAAGCCCGACCCGGGATAGGGAACGAGTTCGACCACGTGGTCGATCATCGGGATCGGACGGTCCTCGTATCGCTTGATCACCCGCAACCTGCAGCCTGCGCCGAACTCGTAGCGCCAAGTCCAGCCGGCAAACGCCGTCGCTCCTGCGACATTCATCTGCTGCAGGGCCCGCGTCTGCGCGGCGTCCAGCTTGGCCGGCGGCAGCGGCGGCAGATCCGGTTCGCGCTGGCAGGCCACCAGCATCGTCAAGGCGACGGCGGCCATCGACAGTGGTGCCCATGAGACTGCGCGCGGCAGGCCACGGATGACGCCAAGGGGCTCGGCAGCGGGCGCCATGCGACGATCTGCGCGTGACGCCAAGGTCGTGCACGGCCGCCCTGATCGATTCATCGCAGCACCTCGGTGACGAAGTAGACGGCCGCCTTCACCATCGCGATTACCACGCCCGACACCACGATGGCCGAGACGGCGGCCGTCCCAAGTCCGGCCAGGATCCAGAGTCCGTCCCGCTCCAGGATGCCCAGCGCCAGCAAGCTGATGGCCAGCGCAGGCAGCATGTTGCCGAGCGGCACGGGCAGGACAAGAACCACCGCCAACAGCAGGCAAACCGCGCCGACGAGGTATTCCATCGGCGGCATCGCCAGCTGCTCCACCCTGGGCCTGAGCAGCCGTTCGGCTCGGGCCAGCCAAGGGCCGATGCGACGGACCAGGGCGGCGAAGTCGGCCCGCGTCATCGTGCGTCGCGCGATCACCGCCGGCAGCCAGGGCCGGCGGCCGAAGGCCAGTTGAGCGGCCAGGAAGACCAGCGGTGCGCCGAGCACGGCCGATGTCCCCGGCGGCACCGGCAGCACGTTGGGCACCGCGAACACGAACAGCAAGGCGGCCAGCGCACGGTCACCCAGCGCAGCCAGCAGGTCGCCTACGGCGATGCGCTCGCGGCTGTCGTCGTGTGCCAGGGCGTGAAGCATCGCCGACAAAGGCAGGCGGCCCTCAGGATTCCCTCTCGGCCCAGTCATGCGGAGGGCACCTCCGGCCTGCCGCAGCGCACTTCGAGATGCGTGAGCAGAGCCCGAGCGCGGACCGTGTCGGACCAGCGCCGGGTCTCCAGGGCCGTCACGGCCTGTGTCTCGCTGCCGGCCTTCGGCACGAGCCGGATCGCGGAGATACCTTCTTCGACCGAGCGGGTGGTGATCGTGGTACCTTTGAGCTCCACGCGGCGGCGACTTGCATCGCCGTCGCGCACCGAAATCTCCAGTTCACAGCCAGCGTGCATGACGTAGCGCCAACGCTTGCCTAGCTGCGGCTCCTTGCCCATGGCGTTGAGCGCCGCCAGAAGTTGCGCCTGCGTCATGCGTGTCGGGTCGACCTGAGGGACGTCATCGATCGGGTAGCCATCGGAACACGCCACCAGCACCAGCGCGCAAAGCGCCCCCAATGCGGTGCGCGAGGCCTGGGACAGCCAGCCCAGCATGCCCACCGTCAAGGCCTCGCTGGGTCTGCGCCGTCCTCACCCGATACTGATTCGGGCAGGCGGCTGGCCAGCACCTTGTCGATCGTCTTGCCGTCAATGTCGACGATCTCGAGGAGCCAGCCTTCCCAGCTCACGGCGTCGGCTACCTTGGGCAGGCGCCCGGACAGCAGCATCAACATGCCGCTGAGGGTGTGGTATCGGCCGCGCTCTTCGTCGGGTACGCTGGCAAGTTGGAGCCGGTCCTTCAGCTCGGGCACGGGAATGTGGCCGTCGAGCAGCCAGCTGCCATCGTCTCGCTGGACCGCCCACGATGTCTTCGGGTCCCGCGGGCGGAACTCTCCGGTGATGGCCTCGATCAAGTCCTGCAGCGTCACGATGCCTTGCACCTGGCCGTACTCGTCGATCACGAAGGCCATGTGCACGTCGGAACTGCGGAAGTTGTCCAGCAATTCCATGCCCGTCAGGGTCTCGGGCACGTACAGCGGCTGTTGCAGCGGCTGGCTGGCCAAGGTCCGGTCGTCGCCGCGCAAAGCGTGGGACAGCCACTGCCGCGCATTGATTACGCCGAGAATGTTGTCCAGGCCGCCCGCGACCACCGGAAAGCGCGCATGGTCGCTCTTCTCGATGCGCGCGAGGTTCTCCTCAAACGGCAGGTGGGTGTCGAGCATCACCATGTCGCCACGGGGCACCATCAACGAGCCGATCTGCCGGTCATCAAGGCGGAACACGTTGCGCACCATGGCGTGCTCGTGGGACTCGATCACACCGGCGGTGGTGCCTTCCGCCAGCATGGCGTGGATCTCTTCCTCGGTGACGGCGTTGGCGCCGTTGTCCTTGACACCCAGCAGTCGCAGCAGCGCGTGGGTCGAGAGGGAGAGCAGCTTCACGAACGGCTTGGTGGCGATGGCCAGCCAATTGATGGGCCGAGCCACCAGGCGAGCCAGGGTCTCGGGATGAGTCTGGCCGATGCGTTTAGGCACGAGCTCGCCAACCACGATCGAGAAATAGGTGATCGTGACCACAACGAGGCCGGTGGCCCCGTAGTTGGCGTACTGGTGCGGCACACCAAGCGCTTCGAGCCAGATCGCCAGCGGCGCTGCGAGCGCAGCCTCGCCGACGATGCCGTTGAGCACGCCGATCGAAGTGATCCCGATCTGGATGGTCGAGAGGAACCGGGTCGGATCTTCGCCGAGCTTCACGGCCGCCGTGGCGGCGCCGTCGCCTTCGTCGACGAGCTTCTGCAGCCGCGCCTTGCGCGCCGTCACGAGCGAGATCTCGGACATGGCGAACAGGCCGTTGAGGACGATGAGCGCAAAAAGTATCGCGATTTCCATGGCGGGTCCGAACGAAAGACGGCGCTGCTCAGGCGCTCACAGCGCGCTGAGGACACCAGCCTGCAGCAGCGCCAGCACGACGAGGCCGAGCGCGATGCGATAGAACACGAAGGGCAGATAGCTGCGCGTGGTGACGAACTTCATGAAGGCGACGATGACGACATAGCCGACCCCGAAGGCCACCACCGTGGCCATCGCCGTCGGCCCGGCGGCGATGGGACTGCCCACCTCGGCGCTGCGCCAGAGCTGATAGAACCCCGACGCCAGCACGGCAGGCACCGCCAGCAGGATAGGAGTAGCGGGCGGCGGCCTCGCGCGTGTAGCCCATCAGCAGGCCCGCGGTGATGGTGCCGCCCGAGCGCGACACGCCCGGGATCAATGCAAGCGCCTGCGCCAGGCCGAACAGCAGGCCGTCGCGCCAGCCCAGGTCCTTCAGCGTGCGGCGCTGCGCGCCGAAGCGGTCGGCCGCCCAAAGCAGCAGGGCGAAGCCGATGAGCATGGCCGCCGTGATGTGCAGGTTGCGCAGCGAGGTCTCGATGGCATCCTTGAACGGCAGTCCCAGCACCGCGATCGGCAGCGTGCCGATCAGGATCAGCCAGCCCATGCGCGAATCGGCGTCGGCATGCCGGCCGGCGCTGGCGACGTACTGCCACCACGACCCCGCGATGGCGGACAACTCGCGCCGGAAGTGCAGCAGCACGGCGGCCTCGGTGCCGATCTGCGTGATCGCCGTGAACGCGGCGCCGGGATCGCCGCCCGAGGGCAGCAACGGCCCGACGATGCGCAGGTGTGCACTCGACGAAACTGGCAGGAATTCGGTCAAGCCCTGCAGCAGTCCCAGAAAGGCGGCCTCGGCCCACGCGGTGCCGCTCACGCGGCCCCCGCGAGGGGCCGCCTACTCGCCGGGTCCTTCATTCGTCGCGGCCACCGGCGATGCCCAGCAGCGCGAGCAGCGCCTGGAACACGTTGTAAAGGCTCAGGTAGACGCCCAGCGTGGCGGTGATGTAGTTCGTCTCCAGACCATCCTGCACGCGCTTCAGGTCATACAGGATGAAGGCCGAGAAGATGCCGATCACCAGCACCGACAGCGTGATCATCAGTGCGCTCGACTGGATGAAGAAGTTGGCGATGCCCGCCACCAGCACCATGATCGCGCCGATGAACAGCCACTTGCCCATCGCCGACAGGTCACGCTTGATGATCGTCGACAGCGTCGCCATGCCCAGGAAGATGGCGCCGGTACCGGCAAAAGCGGTCATGATCAGCGATGCGCCATTGGCCAGGCCGAGCACCGCACCGACCAGACGCGACAGCATCAGGCCCATGAAGAAGGTGAAGGCCAACAGCAACGGCACGCCGGCGGCGCTGTTCTTGTTCTTCTCGATCGCGAACATGAAGCCGAACGCGCCGACAAGGAAGACGATGAGGCCGATGCCGGGCGACATCGCGCGGACGATGCCCGTGCTGACGCCGATCCAGGCGCCCAGCACGGTGGGCACCATCGACAGCGCGAGCAGCCAGTACGTGTTGCGCAGGACGCGGTTGCGTTCGCCAACGCTGGAAATACCAGCGGTGGTCGAGTCGTAGGTGGTGGTCTGGTTCATGGGATGTCCTGTGAAGAGATGAGATGGAGGTGCCGGACCGCAACTTGCGTCCAGATGGGTGTGGCCAGGCCAGGCAGGTTCGTGGGTCGGACGATGCCGTCGGCATCGTCGCGGGCGTCCCCGCAGCCCAACACCGCGCAGCAGTGCGATGGTGGCGCGCCGCCCCGAAGCGGCCTGTCAGGCCGTCAGGCCGGCGCCGCAGGGTGGTCGCAGGGGACCGGCAAGGAATGGCGTGCGGATGTCGCTCAGCTTGAACGCCGGCCCCCGCCTCATGGCCAGCGCTGGAATGCGGGCCTCGAGCCGAGCCAGGAGGAGTCCGGGCGTCTCCGTCGTCGGGTCGCCTTGCGCCTGTGAGGGAAGATCGTCCAGATGGTGATCTTCGACCGATCCGTCATCGAGCGCGACAGGTCCACCGCCAGGGGCGAAGGCAGCCTGCTGCTCGGCCGACGAAGGCGCCACGAGGCGCAACGGCTCGAAGGTGCTGAGACCGGACCAGAGCAGGACGACGGCAAGTAGGAGGCAAGGAACCCGCGTGAGCATTGATAAATTGTAGCGACCTGGGTCCTGCTGCGCCGCCTCGGCGCAGCGTTCATCGAACTCGGTCGTCAAGGATCGCCTGCGTCACATCGGATTGATTGATGCGCCAGCGCGCCAGGGCGTGGTCGTAGACAAGCCGCTCGTCGTGCGTCACTCTTCCATCCGCGGTGATGACCGCCGCGGCCAGGCGGCAGACGAGCATCCTGTCATTGGTACCCGGAACCGCATCGAGCAGTGCGTCGATGTAGGTCAGATGGTCAGCGCAGAGCCACGAGCGATCACAAAGATGCGCCCCGACATCGGCCAAGCAGGAGCGGGCGATGTCGACGAAGCGTTCGCGGCTCACGCCGACACGCCGGAACGCATGGAGTTCATCGAGCGCACTCAGTTCTCGCACGTCGATTCGTCCGTTGGCAGCCACGATCATCGCCAGTGCGTGAGCCAAGGCTTCGTCAGGTGCCGGCACAGAATGCGTCATCGTCTCCCCTCCTCGTGCCAAGTAGCCACAGCGAAAAGACCAACCCCCGCGGCCGATTCCAGTGGCTCCCTTAATGAGCCTCGGCAGCGGCTCGGGTTCCATCGCATGAAGCGGGTATCGAGCGGGCGTTGATATCGATCAACGAACGCGACTCGGACGCTGCCGTTAGGTCTCACCCAACCTCGCTGCTCGAGGCGACCGACTCCACCAGCATGCACCACGCCTACTGCGGGGTAACGTCGGCCGAGGCACGCCCGCGCGGTGCGGCGGCCGTTGCGCCATCCTTGCGCTTCGCCGGCGAACCCCGACTGCGGGGCCGGGCAATCAGAAGCGGCAGCTTGCAGCGCGCCGCCACGCGCGTCGCCACCGAGCCCAGCAGCACGGCCTTGAACGCACCACGCCCGTGCGAGCCCATCACCAGCAGATCCGCCGGGTGCGCTGCCAGATACTCCACGATCACGTCGCCGGCGTTGCGCCCCTCGAGCCGCACCAACTCAGCCTCGACCTTGGCTTTGGCGAACAGCGCGAGCGCCGGGGCGGTGGCCGCGTCGAGGTCGACCCCATCAGCCTGCCCGTCCACCACGTGCATGAGCCGGAACTGCGGCGCAGGACCGAACACCGCCTGCAGCGCCAGCGCCGCCCGCACGGCCGCCAGCCCATGGCGGCTGCCATCGACGGCAACCACCACGCGGAGGGACGCGGCGCGCGGCGGCGGTCCATCGCGCAGCACCAGCAGGGGCGCCGTGCTGGCGGCCAACACCGCCTGAGTGACCGAACCGAACAGCAAACCCTTGAGCGCCGTCTGCCCACGCGAGCCCATCACCACCAGGTCGGCATGGCCCTGCGTCGCCGTGCGGCTGACGACCTCGGCGGGGCTGCCAACGACGTACTGCGCCTTGGACTTGAGCCCTGCAGCAGCCAGACACTTCTGCGCCGGGTCGAGCACCGCCTTGGCCTCGGTCTGGTGATAGCTGCGCACCAGTTCGCGTCCTGCAGCGCGCGCGGCACGCGGCGGGATGGGGAACTGGACATTGAGCAGCCGCAGTTCGGGCCGAGCGCCTAGGCAGGCGGCCCGGGAGGCAATGAAGTCGAGCGAGGCATTGCTCGTGGCGCTGCCGTCGACGGGGATCAGCACTTTCATTTCGGCTCCTGGAAACGGCAGTCGTCTTCGCACCAAGCTGGCCCGTGCATCGGCATCAGTTCCGGCCTGCATGCCGCGGGTCGCGGATCAGCAGCAGCGGCTTGTCGCTGCGGGCGGCCACCCGCATGGCGACCGACCCCAGCACGAGGGACTTGAACGCCCCCTGGCCGTGGGAGCCCATGACCAGGACGTCCAACTGGCGCCTGCGCGCGTAGTCGGCGATGGCATCACCGGCATGGGCGCCCAGCAGCGGAGCGGCCGTGGCCTTCATGCCCGCCTTGGCGAAGAGCTTCAGGGCGGCGGCCATGACCTTGGCGAACTGTGGCGCGAGCGCATGGTCGTCCACGGCAATTCCGTAGACAGGTATCGCGCGGTAGGCCAGGCCTTTGATGGGTGGCGCCGCGGTCCGCTCGCTGTCGATGACGTGGATCAACTCGATGCGCGGCTCCGCACCGAGGAGATCGCGGTGCTTGATCGCCCAACGGACGGCTGCCTGACCGTAGCGGCTGCCGTCCAAGGCGATCCCCACCGACAGCGAGTCCCGCTGGGGCGCCTTGGCGCTGCGCAGGATGAGCAGCGGCTTGGTGCAGCCGGCGAGAACGGCATTCGTCATGGAGCCGAACAGCAGCCCCTTGAGCCCCGAATGGCCGCGAGAACCCATGACGATCAGGTCGGTGCCGCCGCGCACCGCCACGGCCCCGATGGCATCCGAGCGACTGCCCAGGACGTAGCTGGCCTTCGCCGAGATGCCCGCTTGCTTCAGCCTCGCCATGGCTGGACGCAGCACGTCGTCGGCCTGGGCGCGTTGGTAGGCCTTCGCCTCTTCCCGACCGATGGCACGGATTACGCGCACCGACAGCGTCGGCTGGACGTTGAGCAGGTGGACCTCGGGTTCCTGCCCGATGAGGGTCGAACGCGAGGCCACGAAGTCCAGCGCCGCGTCGGAGTGGTCGCTGCCGTCGACGGGAATCAGGATTTTCATGTTGCCACCGTCTCGGTCTGAGGGACCTGCGGGCTGCCGGCCTGCCACAACTGCTCTTGCGCGAGGCGACCGGCGCGGTCGCTGTGATGCTGCAGCCGCAGACACCTGCGTGCATACGCTGCAAGTTCGGCTTCGGCTGGGGCCGTTGCGCTCTGGAACCGGATGTCCACGATATGTCCTCTTCTGGTGCTCCGCTATGAACGATCTATGTCACTCTAGGCCTCTCACGTGCGCACGTAAACTCGATTAATCGAGTCCAGTCACTCGAATAAATCTGATGCCAGCGATGAACTACAAGCACCTTCACTACTTCCTGCAGGTGGCAGAGGCCGGCAGCGTGGCGGCAGCCAGCCGACAACTGCACCTGACCCCGCAGACCATCAGCGGGCAGATACAACTGCTCGGCGACCGCCTCGGTGGCCCCTTGTTCGAGAAGGTCGGCCGTCGCCTGGAGCTGACCGAGACCGGGCAGCTGGCCTTGAACTACGCGAAGGAGATCTTCTCCCTCGGATCGGAACTGGAAGCGGCGGTGCGGGAAGAGCGCCGGGTCGGAAGGACACTGGAGTTCCGCATCGGCGTGGCGGACGCCGTGCCCAAGTCGATCGCCTACCGGTTGGTGGAACCGGCGCTGACGATCGAGCAACCGGTACGCATGGTTTGCCGGGAGTGGCGGCTCGATCGCCTGCTGGCCGAACTCGCCGTGCACACGCTGGACCTGGTGATCGCAGACGCGCCGCTGCCGTCCACGGTGAGCGTGAAAGCCTTCAGTCACCTCCTCGGGAGTTCACGCGTCGGCGTCTTCGCGTCGCGTACCTTGAAGGCCCGCTCGCGCAGGCCCTTCCCCGACTGCCTGGACGGCTGCCCGCTGCTGATGCCCGGCGAGGACTCCGCCGTCGGACAGCAACTGCGCGCCTGGTTCAAGTCCCAGGGCTTGCGGCCTCGCATCGTCGCCGAGTTCGACGACAGCGCCCTGGCGCAGGAGTTCGGCCGCCAGGATGTGGGCTTTCTGCTGGCGCCGGAGGTACTGGGCGACGAGATCGAGTCACGACACCAGGTGCAGCACGTGGGCACGATCGACGGGGTCGAGGAACATTTCTATGCCATCTCGGTCGAGCGGCGCATCACCCATGCCTGCGTGCTCGCCATCACCCGCGCTGCCCGAGGCGAGTTGTTCCAACCCACGGCGCGCGCAAAGACGTCCCGCGCGGGCGCGCGCTGAAAGACGGCATGACGCATGGTCCGACACGCTGGCGGGCAGTGCTCAGTGCGACATCAACACCGGAACGGTCATCGTCTCAAGCATCGTGCGGGTGACACCACCCAGAACCAGTTCCCACAGGCGTGAGTGGCCATAACCGCCCATCACGATGAAGTCGGCATGCATGTCTGCGGCGTGGGACAGCAGCGCTTCGGCCACGGCCACGTCGGGATCGCCGCCGCGCCGCATGCGCTCGCCGGCCGAAGCCTCGGCCTGGCTCAGCAGGGTGGGAAGAGCCTGCACGCCGTGCCGTGCAAGGTAGGCCGCCACCCGCTCGAGCGAAGCACGGTGAGATGACCCGTCGCCCCGGGCGTCCTTCGCAAAGCTGACCAGCTCGACGTGGGAGGCACGCGCCAGCAGCGGCAACGCATCGCGCACGGCGCGCGCACTCTCCCGGGTGTCGGCCCACGCCACGAGTGCGCGGCGCAGCGGTCCCGCCTCGCCAGACACGGCCCCTTCGGTCGGAACCCCGACATAGGGCACGGTCAGCACGGGACAGGCGGAGCCGACGAGCAGCCGCGCTGACTGGCCGGTCGACAGCCCGCCGTCGCGGGCCGGATCGCGTTGCGACGTGATCAGCAGATCCGATGAGCGCGCATAGGACTGGAGCACTTCAACCGGGTCGCCATCGGCGTATCGCAAGTCGACGGCGAGGTCGTGACGCTGCCGTGCACCCGCCGCAAGGCGATCACCGAGGCCCTGCAGCGTTGCGCGCTGCGCCTGCGCAAGCTGCTGCGCCAGCGACGCCGCCTCCGCGCTGAGGCCCACGCCGGCACTGATGGGCGCCGCGACCAGCACAGCCGTCAACCTGGCGCCCAGGTCGGCTGCCAGACAAGTCGCCAGCTCGAACGCGTGGCGCGACACCACCACGTCATTGACATGAACGACCAGATCGCGAATGGCAGCCATGGCTCACCTCTTCTCGGCAAGCCGACTGTAGTTCCGGCACCAGGTCTCGATTGCTCGAATATTCAGACCCTAAACATCGAAGAAATCTGCGATTGCGGTCCCTGCCATAGGAGAGCACTCTCCTCGACAGAAACACGCTTGCCCGGGCCCACTGCAACCATTGATTCTCGTCAATGTCACCCCCGGAACCAGGCCCCACGCTGGCCTGTCCTTCTTGTGTGGGTGGCAACGCGGCTCGGAGCCGCTCCGAGAAGGAGACGCCCTGCTCGGACCGCAATGGCTGCGCCCGCCATGGATGACGAGTCACGCCCCATTTGACCTGCCGAGACCAATCCCGCTCAACGAGGAGACGATGATGACCGAGACCACACGGCCCCAACGCATGTTCATGGCCAGCGATCTGAGCGCACGGTGCGACCGCGCACTGGCCCGGGCGGCGTTGCTCGCGCGAGCCTGGCACAGCGAGCTGACCGTCGCGCATGTCGTGCATGCTGCTGAAGTGGCTGCGCACGACCGCCTCTTGAGCGGCGCGCCGTCGTGGCGCCGACCGGAGTCCTGGTCACAGACGCTGGAACGGGCGCTGCGCTCCGACCTGGCTGCGGAAGGTATAGCCGCGACATCAAGGGTCGTGATCGGCTCGACGGCCGATGCCGTGCTGCAGGGCGCGACCGACGACCGCGCGGACCTGGTCGTGCTGGGCATCGCCAAGGATGCACGGATGGATCGCATCCAGCTGGGCAGCACGGTCGACACCCTGGTGCGGCGCTCACGCGTACCCGTCCTGAACGTTCGGCGCCGCGCGCGCAGCGCCTACCGCCATGTGATGGTCGCCACGGACTTCTCCACGCCCGCCATGCAGGCCCTGCAGCTGGCCGCGCACTGGTTCGAGGGCGCTCGGCTGACACTCTTCCACGCCTACATCCCGCCCGGATCGGCGCTGACCAGCGGGCCTGTGGCCAATGACTCTTGGCGTGCCGCAGTGACGCAGGAGTGCGCATCGCACCTGGCCGAGGCCGCCCTCCTGGCGTCCGTCGAGGCCGCGCTGCATCGCGTGCTGGAGCGGGGTACCCCGGAAACCTTGCTCCCTGACTACGTGGCCAGTGCCGATGTCGACCTGGTCGTGCTGGGTTCACAGGGTCGCAGCGGGCTTGCAAGGGCACTGCTCGGCAGCACGGCAGAGAACCTCCTGCACACGCTGGACTGCGACACGCTGGTCGTGCGCGGTGGCTGAACCCCGCCTCTCGCAAGGACACGACCCTCTGTCTCGTCCATACCCGGAGAACCACTGAGTGACGGACCGACAGACCGAAGACATCGACCCCGACTGGCACGCGCTGCCGGTCGATCAGTTGCTGCGCCATTTCGAGCTCGACCCGCAGAGGGGCCTTGATGCGGGCGCGGTGGTGCGAGCCCAAGCACGTCACGGGCCTAACGCTCTTCCCGAGCAGCCGAAAAAACCTCTGTGGCGGACCTTCGCGCGCCAGTTCAAGAGCCCATTGATCTACATCCTGTTCGTCGCCGCGGTGCTCGCCGTGGCCTTGGGGCATCACGGCGATGCCGGGGTCATCCTGGCCGTGGTGCTGGTCAACTCGCTGATCGGCAGCTTCCAGGAAGGCCGGGCAGAGCGTTCGATGGCGGCGCTGCGGCGGCTGTCTGCACTGCGTGTGCGCGTGCAACGCGACGGCGGCGAGCTCGTCGTCGAGGCGCGCGAGTTGGTGCCCGGCGACACCGTGCTGCTGGCCGCGGGCGATGCGGTGGCCGCCGATGCGCGCTTGATCGAAGAGGCCCAGTTGCAGGTCGCCGAGGCCGCGCTCACGGGCGAATCGGTGCCGGTGTCGAAGTCGGTGGCGGCGGTGCCCGATGCCACTGGCCTGGCCGACCGCCACTGCATGGTGTATTCGGGCACCCACGTCACCGCCGGCCGGGCGCGTGCTGTCGTCGTCGCCACCGGCACCCACACCGAGGTGGGCCGCATCGCCGGCCTCACCGAAGGGGCCGAAGAGCCCAAGACGCCGTTGGAGATACGGCTGGAGCAGTTCGGCCGAGCCCTCGTGGCCGCAGCCCTGGGCCTTTTCGTGCTGGTGGTGCTGCTGGGCCTGTGGCGCGAGTTGCCGCTGTCCGAGGTGCTGATGGTGGCCATCAGCCAGATGGTCTCGATGGTGCCCGAGGGCCTGCCGGTGGCGATGACGATCGCGCTGGCCGTCGGCATGCAGCGCATGGCCGATCGCGGCGCGATCATCCGGCGCCTGTCGGCGGTGGAGACGCTCGGTTCCACCACAGTCATCTGCAGCGACAAGACCGGCACCCTCACCCGCAACGAGATGACGGTCGTGGCGCTGTGGCTGCCCGGCGGACGCAAGATCGCCGTCGGCGGCATCGGCTACGTCCCCGAAGGCGACCTCGTTGAGGACGGAAGGCCTGCCGTGGGCGCTGACCGGGCCGTGCGCGAACTGTGCATGGCTGCTGCGCTGTGCAACGACGCGCAGTTGCTGCCGCCGCAGGATGAACGCGCCGGCTGGTCGGTGCTGGGCGATCCGACCGAAGGTGCGCTGCTGGTGCTGGCGTGCAAGGCCGGTCTCACGATCGAGGCCCTGCGCCGGGACGCACCACGCGAAGCCGAACTGCCCTTCGACAGCGACACCAAGCTGATGGCCACCCGGCACCGCATGGACAGCGCAGCGCGCCGCGTGTGGATCAAGGGCGCGCCCGAGGCCGTGCTGCGGCTGTGCGCGTCCGAAGGCGGTGCGGCACAGCAGGCGGCACGCGATGCCGCAGAGGGCATGGCCACGCAGGCGCTGCGCGTGCTGGCCTTCGCCACCGTGGACGACGATGCGCTCGATGCCACCGCAGGCTTCGATGCCCTCGCAGGCCACGCGCGCCTGCTCGGCCTGGTCGGCGAGATTGACCCGCCACGCGAAGAGGTCAAGCTCTCGGTCGCCGAGTGCCGGGTCGCCGGCATCCGCCCGATCATGGTCACGGGCGACCACAAGCTCACCGGCCTGGCCATTGCGCGCGAACTCGGCATCGCGGGCGACGGCGATCGCGCCGTGGACGGCCCCGAGCTCGAACGCATGGGCGAGGCCGACCTGCGCGACGCGCTGCCGGGCATCGCGGTCTTCGCCCGCGTGCAACCGGCGCAGAAGCTGCGCATCGTCGAGGCGTTGCAGGCGCGCGGCGAGGTGGTGGCGATGACCGGCGACGGCGTCAACGACGCACCGGCGCTGGCACGCGCCGATGTCGGCGTGGCGATGGGCATCACCGGCACCGAAGTCGCCAAGAGCGCGGGCAAGATCGTCATCACCGACGACAACTTCGCCACCATCGTCGGCGCCGTGCAGCAGGGCCGCGTCGTCTACGCCAACCTGAAGAAGGTGATCCTGTACCTGTTCGCCACCTCGATGGCCGAGGTGCTGGTGCTGCTACTGGCGCTGGTGGGCGGCTTCCCGCTGCCGCTGGTGGCGGTGCAGATCCTGTGGATCAACATCGTCACCGAGGGCACGGTGACGGTGAACCTGGTGATGGACCCGGCCGACGGCGACGAGATGCGCCGTGCGCCGGTGCCACGCGACGACCGCCTGCTCGGCGCCGAGATGCTCAAGCGCGTGGCGCTGATGACACCGTTGATCGCTGCCGTGACCTTCGGCTGGTTCGCGTGGCGGCTGGGCGAGGGCGCTGCGCTGGAGATCGTGCGCACCGAGACCTTCACCGTGCTGGCCATGTGCCAGTGGTTCAACGTGCTCAACTGCCAGTCGGCCAGCGCCTCGGCGCTGGGCTTGCGCATCGTGCGCAACCGCTGGCTGCTGGTAAGCGTCCCGCGAACCCCATCCTTGCGCCGTAGCCGGCGGTGTGCTGAGGGCGGCTAAACGGTCGCGGCAACAGTGCCGGTCTCGGCGATAACACTGGCCGGTCGCCAGTTGTGCGGTAGTAGTTGTGCCAGGTCGCGATTCTTCAG
>CAMCTC010000117.1 GCA_945878355.1 Bordetella parapertussis
TTGATCCCCACGGGGGGCGGCCGGCGTCGGCCGGCCTTGGGGCACTCAACACTAGGCCTGCAAGCCGTGGCGTGGCGGCGAGTCGGTGTCGGCGCCGGGCGCCACCGCGACCACCCGCTGCACGAAGCGTGCTGGGTTGTCGAGAAAACCATCTTCATAGGCGACGATGCGCAGCCCGGCGCAACGTGCCAGCAGCTCGCCGGTCAGCAACAGAAAATCAGGCCGCGACGGCTTGCCCACGGACTCGTTGCCGGCAGCGAAGGTCTCGTAGACCAGCAGGCCACCAGGGGCGAGCGCTGCCCGCAGGGACGGCCAGAGCGGGCGCCAGAGGTAGTTGGTGACCACGACAGCGTCGAACTGCCGGCCCGGGCAGGGCCAGGGCTCGCCCTCGATGTCGGCGGCGATCAACTCGGCGCGGCCGGCCTCGACCAAGTCCTGGGAGGCCGCCAGCGCCGCCGCGTCGCGGTCGATGCCGGTGACCCGGAACCCGCGATCTGCCAGCCAACGCAGGTGCCGGCCGCGGCCGCAAGCCAAGTCCAGCACTTGGGCGCCGGCAGGCAGAAGATGGGCCCAGCGCAGCAGCCACGGCGAAGGGGCGGGGGAGGTGTGCATCGGTTTGTTTTCTAGAAGCAAGCCCAGACCCGGTTGGCCAGGTCGACCACCAGGTGAGGGCTGAGGTAAGCGCTGAACACCGCGGCGAGCAACACGGCAGCGGCGACCCACCACAGCAGTCGACCGCGCAGACGTCTGACATCGCGCATGGTCAGGCTGCCGCCGGCATCGCATCGCCGCGAACGATGGGCGACTCACGCACCGGCAGGTTGCAGGCCGCGGCCACCAGCCCCAGCATCACCGCGACCCACCACACCAGGTCGTAGTTGCCGGTGGCGTCGTAGAGCTTGCCGCCCAGCCACACACCCATGAATGAGCCCATCTGGTGGCTCAGGAACACCAAACCGCCGAGCATCGACAGGTACTGGACGCCAAAGATCTGGGCCACCAACGCATTGGTCGGCGGCACCGTGGACAGCCACAGCAAGCCCATCGCGGCAGCGAACAGGTAGACGCTGGTCGGGTTGAGTGGCGCCAGCAGAAACACCAAGATCACCAGCGACCGCAGCGCGTAATTGCCTGACAGGATAAAGCGTTTGGGCCAGCGCTGACCGAGCCAGCCGGCGGTATAGGTTCCCAGCACATTGAACAGGCCGATCAAGGCCAGTGCGGTGGTGGCCACACTGGGCGCCATGCCATGGTCCTTGAGGTAGCTCGGCAGGTGCACGCCGATGAACATCACCTGGAATCCGCAGACGAAATAGCCCGCCGTCAACCAGCGAAAGCTCGGGTTGGCGACAGCCTCGCGCAGCGCAGCGCCGACGCTTTGCTGGAATCCCTGGTGTGCGGTCAAGGGCTCTTCGCGCAGGCCGCGCGCTATCGGCAGGATCATCAGCGCTGCGCAGCCCAGCACGAACAAGGCGTTCTGCCAACCCCAGGCGCTGATCAGCCAGCTCTCGACCGGCACCATCAGGAACTGACCGAACGATCCCGCTGCGGCCGTCACCCCCATCGCCCAGGATCGCTTGTCGGCCGCGACATTGCGGCCGATCACGCCGTAAATCACCGCATAAGTGCAGCCCGACTGCGCCATGCCGACGATCACACCAGCGCTGCCGGCAAACGCCAGCCCCGAGCTCGACAGCGCCATCAGCAACAAGCCCAGCGCATAGAGCAGTCCGCCCACCAGCAGCACCCGGTAAGCGCTGTAGCGGTCGGCCAGCATGCCGGCAAATGGACCGGCGATGCCCCAGGCCAGGCTTTGCACTGCCAGCGCGAAAGCAAAGGTCTCGCGGCTCCAGCCGCGATCCATCGTCATCGGCTGCAGCCACAGGCCAAAGCCATGGCGTATGCCCATCGACAAGGTGACGATCAGCGCGCCGCACAACAGCACCTGGTTCATGGACAGTTGGCGCGCGGCAGTCACTGGAAGGTTCATGCCGAGACTGTAGCCAATGCGGTCTGCAGCCTTCATTGAAGGGGCGGTCGGCAGGTCGACCCGGGTGCTGCCGGCGTGCTTGGCGCCGGGCTGACGCAGACCGTCCCTAGAATCGGCGGCCATGGCCACAACCCCCAAGCAAAGCGCGCAATACGGCGAAGCATCGATCCGCGTTCTCAAGGGGCTGGAGCCCGTCAAGCAGCGGCCGGGCATGTACACCCGCACCGAGAACCCGTTGCACATCGTCCAAGAGGTGATCGACAACGCGGCCGACGAGGCGCTGGCCGGCACCTGCCGCCGCATCGACGTCACGCTGCATGCAGACGGTTCGATCACGGTCGACGACGACGGTCGCGGCATACCGTTCGGCCTGCACCCCGAAGAGCAGGTGCCGGTGCTCGAGATCGTCTTCACCCGGCTGCACGCAGGCGGCAAGTTCGACAAGGGGTCGGGTGGCGCTTACAGCTTTTCGGGCGGTCTGCACGGCGTCGGGGTGAGCGTGACCAATGCGCTGTCCAAACGCTTGCAGGTCAGCGTCTGGCGCGAAGGACAGGCAGCGACGCTGGCGTTCTCAGGCGGCGACGTGATCGAAGCGCTGGTGTTGCGCAAGGCCAGCGCCAGCGAGCGGCGGCACGGCACCAGCGTGCGGGTCTGGCCCGACGCACAGTATTTCGAGGCCACCGAGTTGCCGCGCCAGGAGCTGACCCATTTGCTGCGCAGCAAGGCGGTGCTGATGCCCGGCGTGACGGTGACGCTGACCGTCGAGAGGACCGGGGACAAGCCACCCGAGGTCCAGACCTGGCTCTACCAGGGCGGGCTGCGCGACTACCTGAGCCAAGGGCTGGCGGCCGACCCGATCATCCCGCTGTTCGAGGGCTCAGGCTATGCCAGCGGCGCCGAGAGCGAAAACTTTGCCGAAGGTGAGGGCGTGGCCTGGGTGCTGGCCTTCACCGAGGACGGCTCTGTGTTGCGCGAGAGCTATGTCAACCTGATCCCGACGGTGGCCGGCGGCACCCACGAGAGCGGGCTCAAGGACGGCTTGTTCGGCGCCGTCAAAAGCTTCATCGAGCTGCATGCGCTGCTGCCCAAAGGCGTCAAGCTGATGCCCGAGGACGTGTTCTCGCGCGCCAGCTTCGTGCTGTCGGCCAAGGTGCTAGACCCGCAGTTTCAGGGCCAGATCAAGGAGAGGCTCAACAGCCGCGACGCGCTGCGACTGGTCAGCCAGTTCACCAGGCCGCCGCTTGAGCTTTGGCTCAACCAGCATGTGGAGTTCGGCAAGAAGCTCGCCGAGTTGGTGATCCGCCAAGCCCAGACCCGCCAGCGCGCTAGCCAGAAAGTGGAAAAACGCAAAGGCTCGGGTGTGGCGGTGCTGCCGGGCAAGCTGACCGACTGCGAGAGCCGCGACCTGAATCTGAACGAGGTGTTTCTGGTCGAGGGTGATTCAGCCGGTGGCTCGGCCAAGATGGGCCGAGACAAGGAGACGCAAGCGATCCTGCCGCTGCGCGGCAAGGTTCTCAACGCCTGGGAGGTCGAGCGCGACCGCTTGTTTGCCAACAACGAGATCCATGACATCTCGGTGGCGATCGGTATCGACCCGCACGGCCCAAACGACAGCCCGGACTTCTCGGGCCTGCGCTATGGCAAGGTCTGCATCCTCAGCGACGCTGACGTCGACGGCTCACACATCCAGGTGCTGCTGCTCACACTGTTCTTCCGCCATTTCCCCAAGCTGATCGAGCGCGGCCATGTCTACATCGCCAAGCCGCCCTTGTTTCGCATCGACGCGCCGGCGCGTGGCAAGAAACCAGCTGCCAAGTTCTATGCGCTTGACCAGGGCGAGCAGGACGCGACGCTGGACAAGCTGCGCAAAGAAGGCGCGAAAGAGGGCAGTTGGAGCATCAGCCGCTTCAAGGGTCTGGGCGAGATGAACGCCGAGCAGCTTTGGGAGACCACGCTGAACCCCGAGACCCGGCGCTTGCTGCCGGTGGCCTGGGGGCTGATGAGCTTTGCCGACACGGTGGTCTCGTTCACCAAGCTGATGGGCAAGGGCGAGGCGGCCTCGAGGCGCGAGTTGATGGAGTTGCACGGCGACACGGTGGACCTCGATGTTTGACGCTGGCGCGGCCGCGGAGGGCGCACTGCGGGTACGCATGCGCCCCACGCTGCTCAGTGACCTTGAATTCGTGATCCAGGTCGAGACCGACAGCCGCAACCTGCCGTTCATCACGCCCTGGGAGCGCATGCAGCACGAGGGCGCGGTTCGCATTCCGGATTTCCGCCACTTCATCGTCGAAGCCGGGCCGGCTTATGCGGCCGTCGGTTTCGTGATCCTGCAAGGCTGCCGCAACCAACACCGCAGCGTCGAGTTGAAGCGCATCGTGCTGCAGCACGACGGCCAGGGCCAAGGCCTCGGTCGGGCCTGCGTGCGGGGTCTCAAGCAGATGGCGTTTCGCGACCTGCATGCGCACCGCTTCTGGCTCGATGTGAAGAGCCTGAACACCCGCGCCCAGACCCTCTACAACAGCGAGGGATTCGTCGAGGAAGGCCGCTTGCGCGAGAGCGTTCGGCTGACCGGCAACAACGCCGACGGCTACGACAGCCTGATCGTGATGAGCTTGCTCGACCGCGAGTACCAAGCCCGGGTGGCGCTGGGGCTGGAATCGAACTGAAGCGTCGTCGCGGGCTGGCCTTGGCCCGCGGCGCTCAGGCGTAACGCTCAGGCATAGCGCTCAGGCATAGCGCTGACGCGCCAGCGCGGTGCCCTGCACCAGCGCGCGCAGCTTGGCCTCGGCAACGCTGCGCTGCATCGGCGCCAGGCCGCAGTTGGTACAGGCCAACAAGCGCTCGCGAGGCACGAACTGCAGCGCGCGGCCGATGGTGTCGGCCACTTCTTCGGGCGTCTCGATCGCATCGCTCGCCACGTCGATCACGCCGACCATCACGTCCTTGCCCGCCAGCAATGCCATCAACTCGGCCGGCACCAGCGAGTGGATGCACTCCAGGCTGACCTGGTCAATGCAACTCGCGGCCAGCGCGGGGAACACTTTTTCGTACTGCCGCCATTCGCCGCCCAGCGTTTTCTTCCAGTCGATGTTGGCCTGGATGCCGTAGCCGTAGCAGATGTGCACCGCCGTCTTGCAGCGCAAGCCGCGCGCCGCGTGCTCGAGCGCCCGAACACCCCAGTCAGCGGCCTGGTCGAGGTAGACATTGAACGCGGGTTCGTCGAACTGCACGATGTCGACACCGTCTGCCTGCAGCGCCAGCGCTTCCTGGTTGAGCAGTTCGGCAAACGCGAAAGCCAGCTTGACGCGGTCGTGGTAATGGCCGTCGGCCACCGTGTCGACGATGGTCATCGGGCCGGGCAGCGTGAACTTGATCTTGCGCTCGGTGTGGGCGCGCAGGAACTGCGCCTCGGCAGCATGCACACGGCCTTTGAGCCGCAGCGGTGCGACCACCTGCGGCACCATCGCCTTGTAGCGGTCGTTGCGTATGCCCATCTCGACCTTGTGCTCGAAATCTATGCCTTCGACCTGCTCGAGAAAGCCATGCACAAAGTGTTGGCGCGACTGCTCGCCGTCGCCGATCACGTCCAGCCCGGCTTCTTCTTGCAGCTTGATCCACAGCAGCGTGGCGTCTAGCTTGGCTTGGCTCAGCGCCTGGCCTTCGGCCTGCCAGCGAGGCCAGAGCTTGCCGGTCTCGGCCAGCCATTCGGGCTTGGGCAAGCTGCCGGCGATCGCGGTGTCGAACATGTAGAGATCTCCTGGAGGCTGGTTGAATCGTTGCGCGGCGCCAGCCGCGTGACTGCAAAATCTAGGCGAAGTTCATCACGCCATCATCGACGCGACCAAAGCGCAGCATCATGATGTCCAGCGGGTAGTTCTGGTACAGCTTCCAAGGCGCCTTCGACCCTTGTTTTTGGAACAAATGGACGCTGCGCTGGAAATAGCCCGACGAGAAACTGATCCAGGGCTCTTCGGTCACGGTGGGGTCGGTGTTGCGCGGGGTGCACTGGGATAGGCCTTTGCGCTTCATGTGCTTGAGCAGGCGGCAGACATATTCGGACGTCAAGTCAGCTTTGAGCGTCCAGGACGCATTGGTATAGCCGAAAGCCGATGCCAGGTTGGGCACACCGCTGTACATCGCACCCTTGTAGCTCAAGGTCTTGGCCAGGTCCACCGCGTGACCATCGACGCTGAGCTGCAGCCCGCCGAGCACCTGCAGATTCAGGCCGGTGGCGGTGACGATCAGGTCCGCGCTCAGCGTCTGACCCGACTTGAGCTGTATGCCGGTCTCGGTGAAGGTCTCGATCTGGTCGGTGACGACCGACGCGCGCTGGGATCGGATCGCCTTGAACAAGTCGCCGTCAGGCACCAGGCACAGCCGCTGCTCCCAGGGCTTGTAGCTAGGGTTGAAATGCTTCGCGACGTCGTAGTCCGGGCCCAAAGCCATCCGAACGCCACCCAGGATCAAGCGCTTGACCTTGGACGGGTCGCGCTGGCACAGGTTGAAGAAGTAGATGCCCAGCAGCACCCGCTTCCAGCGGTTGATCGCATAGGCCAGCTTGGCCGGCAAATGGCGTCGCAACCAGTTCGCCATGCCGTCCTGCGACGGCCGCGCCACGACATAGGTCGGTGAGCGCTGCAGCATCGTCACATGGGTGGCCTGCTCGGCCAGCGCCGGCACCAGCGTGACCGCGGTCGCGCCACTGCCGATCACCACCACGCGTTTGCCGGCGTGGACGATGTCGTCGGTCCAATGCTGCGGATGGACGACACGGCCCTGGAAGCGGTCGCGGCCGGGAAAATCGGGCGTGAAGCCCTGGGCGTACTGGTAGTAGCCGGCGCAGACGAACAGGAAATTGCAGCTCAGACGCTGCACGGTCTTGGACTCGCCGACCTCGACCTCGACGCTCCAGCGTGCGTCTTCGCTGGACCAGTCGGCGCGTTTGACGCTGTGGCCGAATCGGATGTGCGATTCGATGCCTTTGTCCTTCGCAGCGTCCCGGACGTAATCGAGGATCGCCGGCCCGTCGGCGATCGCTTTCGCCTGCTCCCAGGGCTTGAACGAATAACCCAGCGTGTACATGTCCGAATCCGACCTGATGCCGGGGTAACGGAACAAGTCCCAGGTGCCGCCGATCGCGTCGCGGGCCTCCAGGATCGCGTAAGTTCGGTCAGGGCATTGGGTCTGCAGATGGTGCGCAGCGCCTATGCCTGACAGGCCGGCGCCGATGATCAGCACGTCGTGGTGTTCGAGAGGCATGGCGCTTGATTGCTCCAGAGAGGGTTGTCGACGCAGCGCTCATCGTTGAGCTTAGGCCGCAAGGACCGCTTTGTCGCGGGAAGCGCCTAGCGGTAGACCCCATCCCAAGCGCCGGGCAGCACGGTCGCGCTGAGGCCATCGGCACTGGCGGTGGGCCGGTTCAAGGTGAACAAGCTCTCGGGCGAGATCACCGCGTAGTCCATGTAGCCCAGCCTGGCCAGCGGGCGCATCGCGCCGGTCTGGACAATGCCGTCGGCGATGAAGCGCTCGTCGATGTAGATCGCCAGCACTTCGCCGATCACCATCGTGCAGCCGTCGCCCGGCGTGCCGTCGGCCCCGATCGGGGCGGGCAGGGAGATGGTTTTCCAGACCTTGCATTCGAAAGCGGCTGGCGCTTGCGCGACCCAGGGCGGCTTGACGCAGATCGACGCGGCCGGCGTCAGGCCGGCGAGCGCGAACTCGTCGACGCCGTGGGCCACTGGCGCCGAGCTCAGGTTCATCGCCTCGTGCAAGTCCCAGTTGGCAATCGAGCAGGTGAACTCGCCGTTGTCCTCGATGTTGCGCAGCGAGTCCTTGCGGCCGACCGACGAGAACATCACCATCGGGGGTCGGTCGCTGACGGCGTTGAAGAAGCTGTACGGCGCCAGGTTGGGCACGCCGTCGCGGCTGAGGGTGCCGATCCAGCCGATCGGGCGCGGCACAGCCAAGGCCTTGAAGGGGTCGAATTTCATGCCGGGCGCGCGGCTGCTGGTCTTGTAGTGCATGCGGGTCTCAATGCGTTGTGGTTGGCCTGCAGTATCGCGCGGCCCGAGAGGATGCGTGCGGACAGGCATCCACGGCGAGCGGCGCGGCGACTCGGCACGCAGGCTGATCGAGCCCTGGGTCGGCGCTTCAAACAGGTCGCCGCATGGCTGCCGGACAATCGCCGCTCACGATGCACCAGCCGCCCATGCTCAGTCCTCCGATACTTCGGCCTTGCCTGCTGTCGCGCCGATTTGCGCTGTGCACGCTGGCCACCGCAGCCCTGCCTGCCATCGCTCAGGCATTTCCGCAGCGACCGATCACGCTGACAGTGCCTTTCGGCCCGGGCGGCATCGCCGACTTGACGGCACGCGCGGTGGCGCAAGCCATGTCGGTCAGCTTGGGTCAGGCCGTCGTCGTCGACAACCGGCCCAGCGCCGGCAGCATCGTCGCCAGCCAGGCTGTGGCCAACTCGGCGGCCGACGGCCACAACCTGCTGCTGATGAGCAACGGCCACGCGATCGCGACCGGCTTGTTCCGCAAGCTGCCTTTCGACGCCCAGCGCGACTTCGCGCCGGTCTGCCTGCTCGCTAGATTCGATCTGGCGCTGTTTGTGGCCGCGGGATCGCGCCTGAAGACCCTGGCTCAGTTGCTCGACCACGCCAAGTCGCAGCCCGGCAAGCTGACGCTTGGCTGCGTGTCGGTTGGCAGCACCCAGCACTTGGCGTCGGAGTGGTTCAAGCAACTCGCAGGCATCGACGCTTTGGTCGTTCCCTACAAAGGCACGCCGGCGCTGCTCGGCGCGCTGCGCGGTGGCGAGATCGACGCTGCTTTCGAGATCCTCGGGCCCTGGTTGCCTCAACTCAGCGCCGGGGTGTTGCGGGCGCTTGCCGTGACCTCGGCGCAGCGCTTTGCCGACCTGCCTGAGCTGCCGACCGTGATCGAGTCTGGCGGGCCGGCGCTGCAGCGCTTCGACCTGAGCTCGTGGAACGCGCTGGCCGCACCGGCTCGAACGCCGCCCGATGTGCTGGCCCGGCTCAACGCGGCGGCCAACCAGGCGCTGGTCCAGCCGGCGGTTCAGCAGCAACTGCGCGCGCTCGGCGTGCGGCCGCAAGGCGGCAGCGCAGAGGAGCTGCGCCGCACGCTGGCCGCCGAGACCTTGCATTGGGCCGAGGTGCTGCGCGCGGCGAAGATCGCGCCGCTGTGAGCCGCCGACAGGCCGGTAGCGCCGTCGCAAACGGCTTGACCGATCAGCCAGGTTGCGGACCCGATATGAAATGCTGTGCCGGCGTAGCAGCCATCGCCAGGCAGGCCCAGATTGATAGACTCTCAAGCAAATGTGGCTTTGCCACTTTGCTTGATCCCCACGGGGGGCGGCCGGCTTCGGCCGGCCTTGGGGCGCTCAGGAGCGCCAGAATTTGCGCATCTCCATACGGACTTCGGCAGATTGCCCATGCGAAACTGTTGCCCTGCCCTTCGTTCTGACCCGGACCGCCGTGACGGTTTGAAGCCATGAGCGACCGCATCAGCGGCATCTCGTCGATGGCAACGCGCAGCATGCTGGCCGAATTGGCCAGCGACTACCGGCAACGACATGGCGTCGAAGTGAGTTTCGAGTCCGTCGGCGGCGTCGATGCCGCCCGCCGGGTGCTGGACGGCGAGGCATTCGACCTGGTCGTGTTGGCATCCGATGCGATCGACAAGCTGATCGCAGCCGGCCGCGTCAACGCCCACAGCAAGGTCGACCTGGTGCACTCAGGGGTCGCCGTCGCGGTGCCCGCCGGAGCGCCGCAGCCCGACATCGGCAGCGAGGCGGCGGTTCGCCAAGCCGTGCTCTATGCCCGTACCGTTGCTTACTCCACCGGGCCCAGCGGTGTGCAGTTGCTCAAACTGTTCGAGCGCTGGGGCATCGTCCAGACCTTGGGCCAGCGCCTGGTCCAGGCGCCGCCGGGCGTGCCGGTCGGCTCGCTGGTGGCGCGCGGCGAGATCTCGCTCGGCTTCCAGCAACTCAGCGAATTGATCAACGTCGACGGCATCCGCGTGGTCGGCCCGCTGCCGCCGGCGATACAGATCGACACGGTCTTCTCGGCTGCGGTCTGCAGCACCTGCCGCCAACCCAAGGCCTTGCGCGTGCTGCTTGAATTCCTGGGTTCTCCGCTGGCCGACGAAGCCAAGCGCAGGCACGGCATGGTGCCGGGCTGACAGTTCCTGCACCGCCATCATTGAAAACACTGGAGAGACCCAAGATGATCATCGATTGCCACGGCCACTACACCACCGCACCCAAATCTCTCGAGACCTGGCGCAACCGGCAGATTGCCGGCATTCAGGATCCGTCGTTGATGCCCAAGGTGAGCGACCTGAAGATCAGCGACGATGAGTTGCGCGAATCCATCGCGTCAAACCAGCTGCGGCTGATGAAAGAGCGGGGCAGCGACCTGACAATCTTCAGCCCGCGCGCCAGCTTCATGGCCCACCACATCGGCGACTTCCAGATCTCTAGCACCTGGGCTGCAATCTGCAACGAGCTGTGCTTTCGGGTGGCGCAACTCTTCCCCGACCACTTCATCCCGGCGGCGATGCTGCCGCAGTCGCCAGGCGTGGACCCGGCGACCTCGATCCCTGAACTCGTCAAGTGCGTCGAGCAATTCGGCAACGTCGGCATCAACCTCAACCCCGACCCCTCAGGCGGCCACTGGACCTCGCCACCGCTGAGCGACCGGTTCTGGTATCCGGTTTACGAGAAGATGGTCGAGTACGACATCCCGGCGATGGTTCATGTGTCAACCAGTTGCAACGACTGCTTCCACACCACCGGCGCGCATTACCTGAACGCCGACACGACGGCCTTCATGCAGTGCCTGACCAGCGACCTGTTCACCGACTTTCCGACGCTGCGCTTCGTCATCCCGCACGGTGGTGGCGCGGTGCCTTACCACTGGGGTCGCTTCCGCGGCTTGGCGCAGGAGTTGAAAAAGCCGCTGCTGACCGAGCACCTGCTCAACAACATCTTTTTCGACACCTGCGTCTACCACCAGCCTGGCATTGACCTGCTGACCAAAGTGATCCCGGTAAAGAACATCTTGTTCGCCAGCGAGATGATCGGCGCGGTGCGAGGCATCGACCCCGAGACAGGGCATTACTTCGACGACACCAAGCGCTACATCGAGGCCTCGACGATCGTCGTCGGCGACGATCGCCATGCGATCTACGAAGGCAATGCGCGCCGCGTGTACCCGCGGCTCGACGCCGCGCTCAAAGCCAAAGGATGCTGAGATGAGCCTGCCGTTGAACCAACTGGGCATCGTCAAGCGCAACATCGTGCGCGCTGACCGCGCTGCGGTCGACAAACTCTCACGCTTCAGTGTCGCAACGATCCACGAGGCGATGGGCCGGGTCGGCCTGATGAAGCCTTACATGAAAGGCATCTACACCGGCGCCCAGGTCTGCGGCACGGCCGTGACGGTGCTGCTGCAGCCCGGCGACAACTGGATGATGCATGTGGCGGCCGAGCAGGTGCAGACCGGCGACGTGGTGGTCGCGGCCTGTACCAGCGACAACGAGGACGGCTTCTTCGGCGACCTGCTGGCGACCTCGTTCCGCGCCCGCGGCGCGCTCGGCCTGATCATCGACGGGGGGGTACGCGACGTCAAAGACCTGACCGAGATGGCTTTCCCCGTTTTCAGCCGGGCGGTCAACGCCAAGGGCACGGTCAAGGGGACGCTGGGGTCGGTCAACATCGCCGTGGTCTGCGCTGGCGAGCTGGTCAACCCAGGCGACGTGGTGATCGCAGACGCCGACGGCGTGGTCGTGGTGCCGGCGGCGATCGCTCAGCAGGTTGCCGATGCGGCCGAGGCGCGCGAGGCCAACGAGACCGACAAGCGCGCCAAGCTCGCGGCCGGCACGCTGGGGCTGGACATGTACAAGATGCGCGAGGCACTGGCCAAAGCCGGGCTGCGCTACATCGATTGACGCGATGAACCCTGATCCTCTGCATTGGCGCGGGGGTCTGATCGGCTACGGCGAGGTCGGCCGCATCCTGGCCCTGGCCGTGACCCTGGCCGGCAACAAGGATCGATGAGCATGAATTTCGACAAAACCCCAGGCTGGCTCGACTGGTACGCCGACCCGAGCAAGCCGCTCTTCCAGGTGCCTGCTGGCAGCGTGGACGCGCACTGCCATGTGTTTGGCCCAGGCGCCGAATTCCCGTACGCGCCTGAGCGCAAGTACACGCCTTGCGATGCGTCCAAGACCCAGCTCTACGCCTTGCGCGACCACCTTGGGTTCGCCCGCAACGTCGTGGTGCAGGCCACCTGCCACGGCGCAGACAACCGGGCGATGGTCGATGCGCTGGTCCACAGCGGCGGCAAAGCACGCGGCGTGGCGACCGTCAAGCGCAGCATCAGCGACGCCGAGTTGCAGGCATTGCACCAGGCCGGCGTTCGCGGCGTTCGCTTCAACTTCGTCAAGCGCCTGGTCGATTTCACGCCCAAGGACGAGCTGATGGAGATCGCGGCTCGCATCCAGCAACTGGGCTGGCATGTGGTGATCTACTTCGAGGCCGTCGACCTGCCCGAGCTGTGGGATTTCTTCACCCAGTTGCCGACGACGGTCGTGGTCGACCACATGGGCCGGCCCGACGTCAGCTTGGGCGTCGATGGACCGCAGTTCGCACTGTTCGAGCGCTTCATGCGAGAGCATTCAAACGTCTGGAGCAAGGTCAGCTGCCCCGAGCGGCTGTCGCTCACCGGGCCCAAGGCCTTGAACGGTGAGCAGCATGCCTACCAGGACGTGATCCCGTTCGCGCGCCGCATCGTCGAGCAGTTTCCAGACCGCGTGCTCTGGGGCACCGACTGGCCGCACCCCAACCTGAAAGACCACATGCCGGACGACGGTCTGCTGGTCGACTTCATCCCGCACATTGCCACCACTGCCGAACTGCAGCGCAAGCTGCTGGTCGACAACCCGATGCGGCTGTACTGGCCCGAGGAGGCCTGATGTTCCCCCACGCTCACATTCGTTCACTGACCCCCGAGGGGGCGCAGGCTTCCTTTGAGGCGGCTCGACAGGAGGCATGACCATGGCACTCGACAAACCCTATCTGGACGTGCCCGGCACGACGATCTTCGATGCCGAGCAATCGCGCAAGGGCTACCACCTGAACCAGTTCTGCATGTCGCTGATGAAGGCCGCCAACCGGGAGCGCTTCAAGGCCGGCGAAAGGGCTTACCTTGACGAATGGCCGATGACCGAGGAGCAGAAGCAAGGCGTGTTGACGCGCGACCTGAATCGCTGCATCGCCGCAGGCGGCAACATCTACTTCCTGGCCAAGATCGGCGCGACCGACGGCAAGAGCTTCCAGTACATGGCCGCGAGCATGACCGGCATGACGCAGGACGAATACGCCGCGATGATGCTGGCCGGCGGCCGCTCGGTCGAGGGCAACCGATATGTCGGCGAAACCAAGAAAGTGCAGAGCAACTGATGGCCAAGATCACCGCCAGCGTCTTCACCTCGCATGTCCCCGCGATAGGCGCAGCGCTTGACTTGGGGAAAGACAACGAGGCTTACTGGCAGCCGCTGTTCAAAGGCTACGAGGTCTCCAAGCAGTGGATGGCCGACAACCGACCCGACGTGATCTTCCTGGTCTACAACGACCATGCAACAGCTTTCAGTCTGGACATGATCCCGACCTTTGCGATCGGCACCGCTGCCAGTTACGCGCCGGCCGACGAAGGCTGGGGTCCGAGGCCAGTGCCCACCGTGATCGGTCATCCCGAACTGGCGGCGCATATCGCGCAGTCGGTGATCCAGGACGATTTCGACCTGACCATCGTCAACAAGATGGATGTCGACCATGGCCTGACCGTGCCCTTGAGTCTGATGTGCGGGCAGCCTGGCGGTGAACATCCCGCCTGGCCTTGTCCGGTGATCCCGTTTGCCGTCAACGTCGTGCAATATCCGGTGCCCAGTGGCGCGCGCTGCTTCAAGCTGGGCCAGGCGATCCGCAAGGCGGTCGAGTCCTTCGACCAGGATCTGAAAGTGCAGATCTGGGGCACCGGCGGCATGAGCCACCAGCTCCAGGGTGCGCGTGCCGGCCTGATCAACCGCGAATTCGATAACGCGTTTCTCGACCGCCTGATCGCCGATCCGGGGACCCAAGCCGCCGTGCCGCACATCGACTATGTGCGCGAGGCCGGCAGCGAAGGCATCGAGTTGGTGATGTGGTTGATCGCCCGCGGTGCGATGGATGACGTGGCGGGCGGCAAGCGGCCGATCGTCAAGCATCGCTTCTACCATGTGCCTGCCAGCAACACCGCCGTCGGCCATCTGATCCTGGAGAACCAAGCATGAGCAAGACGATCAAGGTGGCGCTGGCCGGTGCCGGCGCTTTTGGCATCAAGCACATCGAAGCTATCCAGAACATCGACGGCGTCGAAGTCGTCTCGCTGGTCAGCCGCGATCTGGGCAAGACCCGCGAAGTTGCGGCCA
>CAMCTC010000118.1 GCA_945878355.1 Bordetella parapertussis
TTTCGGCCATAGAGTGTATCGATACCCGCGTCGCCAAACAGTTCATCACTGCTAGATCCACCAACGATGAAGTCATTACCGTTGCCACCATGTATTTTCTTAATGCCAGTCGCGGGATAGAAGATGTAGGCGCTTCCCACGCCTTGGTAGCCATTAACCTCGTCATCGCCATCACCTGCATCCACGATGTCATCGCCATCATCGGTAATGATGCGGTCGTTGCCATCCAAGCCATAGATGGTGTCATTGCCTGACGTGCCCGTGAGGGGCTTGTCGTTGCCAGAGGTGCCGTATTTAATCGCCATTTAGAAATGTTACACCCGGATTATTACGATGGCATTAGGAACCCACCCACCCCATCCTCACTCAGCGAGCTCAGCAATGTCCCAAAAAAAAGCCGCTGATACAAAGATCAACGGCTTTTTAAACTAGCTGGCGGAATCGGAGAGATTCGAACTCTCGATAAGGCTCTACACCCTATACTCCCTTAGCAGGGGAGCACCTTCGGCCACTCGGTCACGTCTCCCGGGGCAATCCAAGAATTCTACTGCAACTCGACGGGCAATTTGCCAGTTGGCTCACCGATCATCAGCGAATCGCGCTGTCAGACCAGCGTCGCGGGCGCATCGAGACCGAATGCCCGGTGCAATGCACGCACCGCCAGTTCCATGTACTTCTCATCGAGCACCACCGATGTCTTGATCTCGCTGGTGGTGATCATCTGGATGTTGATGCCCTCCTCGGACAAGGTGCGGAACATCGTGCTCGCCACACCGGCATGGCTCTTCATGCCGATGCCCACGATCGAGACCTTGCAGATGCGCGGATCGGCTGTGAACATCGCGGCACCGGTGTTGGGCACGATGGTGTTCGCCAGCAAATCGTTGACCCGCTGAAAATCGTTGCGGTGCACCGTGAACGAAAAGTCCGTGCGCCCGTCGTGGGATACGTTCTGCACGATCACATCGACGTCGATGTTGGCGTCGGCCACTGCGCCCAGGATCTGGTAGGCGATGCCGGGTCTGTCGGGCACGCCGACCACGGTGAACTTGGCTTCGTCGCGGTTGAACGCAATGCCAGAGATGACCGCTTGTTCCATTTTTTCGTCTTCCTCAAAAGTGATCAGGGTGCCTGACTTGGCTTCTTCGTCGATGTCCATGTCCCAGGGCGTGAAGCTAGACAACACGCGCAGCGGCACGCGGTACTTGCCGGCGAACTCGACCGAACGGATCTGCAACACCTTGCTGCCCAGGCTGGCCATCTCCAGCATCTCTTCGAAGCTGATGGTGTTCATTCGCCTGGCCTCGGGCACCACCCTGGGGTCGGTGGTGTAGACGCCGTCGACATCGGTGTAGATCAGACACTCGGCAGCGCCCATCGCCGCGGCCACGGCAACCGCCGAGGTGTCCGAGCCGCCACGCCCCAGCGTCGTGATCGAACCGCTCTCATCAAGGCCCTGAAATCCGGTGATCACCACGACTTTGCCCGCGGACAGGTCGGCGCGAACGCGCTGGTCGTCGATGCTGACGATGCGCGCTTTGGTGTACGAAGAGTCGGTGCGCACCGGCACTTGCCAGCCAGCGTAGCTGACCGCGGCCATGCCTTCGGCCTGCAGCGCCAATGCCAACAGGCCCACCGACACCTGCTCACCGGTGGCGGCGATCATGTCGAGCTCGCGCATTGCCGCGTCATCGGGCAGACCCGGATTGACCTCCTTGGCCAAGCCGAGCAATCGGTTGGTTTCACCGCTCATCGCGGACGGGACAACGACCATCTGATGACCGGCGCGGGCCCATTTGGCGACGCGCTTGGCGACGTTGCGGATGCGCTCGGGCGAGCCCATCGAGGTACCACCGTACTTGTGAACGATCAATGCCATGGCTGCAGGAACAGGGTTGCTGGGGATGCCGGGGACTGCCCGATCGGTGATCAGACGCGACGCAATTCCGGAACACAACCCAATATTTTAGCTGTCGAGCTAGGACACCATCTGGGTAGCGGCTGACGACATCCGCTCCGGGCACCAGCGCAGCGCCAACTGCGGCTCGCCGACCGCAGCACGGCTGCGCGCGTCGATTCCCAGGCCCGGCGCGAACAGCAATCGTCCTGCTGCCCACAGCAGCGGCCCCGCTCGCTCGTGCTCGGGCACGTTGGCGCTCTGATACTGCTTTTTAAGACTGCGCGGCAGTCCGCCCGGTTCGCGCTGGAAGCGCTCACCGCCAGCGCGCGCGCGCAAGCAAAGCGACTGCAACAGCGCTGGACTCATGCCGTCGCGGCGGCAGTCGGTGACTTCGAAACATCCGCCCCAGCCCGGCACGAGCCACCGCCCGGGCTGCGACAAATCGACTGTCGACGCCGCATGGCCGATCTTCTGCACCCGAGGCAGCACATGCTGCAAGCGGCCTCGGTGCAGCACGCACCAGACCCCCGCGCCGGCCGGCCAGCGCCCGGCGCCCTGCGCAGGCACTTCGGCCAGCAAGCGCTGCAGCAACGCGGTCGAAGCGCCCTGCCCTGCCTGGGCGAGCCACCACGCGCGCAAGGCATTGGCTTGTCGAGCGGATGACAGCTGTCGCCATCCGGCCACCAGCAAGCCGCCGCGATCGTCCACCAGCGTTGCCAGGTCCATTGCAGCCAATTCCACCAATGCAGCATGGGCCTCCTGCGCCCGCTGCGCTGCACTGGCCAGCGCGGTCTCGGCGTCGCTGAACGCGGCCTGCAGCGCCGGCCACAGCTGCAGTCGCATGCGGTTGCGCGCCATCCGGTCATCAAGATTGGACGGATCTTCGACTGGCCGCAGCCGATGGCGGCTGACGTAGGCCTCGATCGCTTCGCGGGGCTGGGCCAGCCAGGGCCTGGCCCAGCGCAGCCCAAGGCGATCGAACACGGCTGGCATCGCCGACAAGCCTGCCGCACCACCGCCTCGCAAGGCCTGCAACAAGAAAGTCTCCGCCTGGTCGCGCCGGTGCTGCGCGAGCAGCACCAACCCGGCACCCTCCTCTTGCGCCATCCGCGCCAGCGCCACATAGCGGCCGGTGCGCGCCCAGGCCTCGACGCTTTCACCCTGAGCCGGCGCGCCCGGCAATTGAGCCCAGCGCAAACGCAATGGCCAGCCTCGGGCGCGCCAGCGCGCGCACAGGCGCTGCGCCCGCAGAACCCAGCCGTCGGCTTCGGGCAGCAAACCGTGATGCACATGCAGCGCGACCACCTGCAAACCCAGGATCACAGCGGCGCGGCAGGTCGCGTGCAGCAGCGCGAGCGAGTCGCGTCCGCCACTGAACGCCACGGCCACACAGGCCTGGCAGGCCTGCGGCTCAGCGCTCATCCCGCCCTCAGCGGTCTTTGGTATCGGCGTAGCGGCCGTAGGCCTGCAGCCGGTCATAGCGTCGCTGCAGCAGTTCCTTGGGCTTGAGGTCCGAGACCTGGCGCAACGAATCGACCAGCGCGCGCTTGAGCTGCGAGGCCATCAGCCGGGTGTCACGGTGGGCGCCGCCCACCGGCTCGTTGATCACCTTGTCAATCAGCCCCAAGGCCTTGAGCCGGTGCGCGGTGATGCCCAGCGCTTCGGCAGCGTCGGATGCACGCTCAGACGTCTTCCACAAGATGGACGCGCAGCCTTCGGGCGAGATCACCGAGTAGACCGAGAACTGCAGCATCAGCACCTGATCGCCCACGCTGATCGCCAGCGCACCGCCCGAGCCGCCCTCGCCGATGATGGTGACGATGATCGGCACCTCGAGCTGGCACATCTCAAAGATGTTGCGGCCTATGGCCTCGGACTGGCCGCGCTCCTCAGCGCCGATGCCTGGGTAGGCGCCAGGGGTGTCGACAAAAGTGAACAGCGGCAGGCCGAACTTCTCGGCCAGCTTCATCAGACGCAATGCCTTGCGGTAGCCCTCAGGGCGAGCCATGCCGAAATTGCGCAGGCCACGCTCCTTGGTGTCGCGGCCTTTCTGGTGGCCGATCACCATGCAGGGCTGGCCATTGAAGCGTGCCAGCCCGCCGACGATCGACGCGTCATCGGCAAAGTGACGGTCACCGTGCAGCTCTTGCCAATCGGTGAACATCTCGCTGACGTAATCGAGGGTGTAAGGCCGCTGCGGATGGCGAGCGATCTGCGTCACCTGCCAGGGCGTCAAGTTCGAGTAGATGTCCTTGGCGAGCTGGTGGCTCTTCTTGTCGAGCCGGCCGATCTCGTCGGAGATGTCGACCGCAGACTCCGACTGCACGAACCGCAGCTCTTCGATCTTGGAT
This sequence comes from Bordetella parapertussis, assembly GCA_945878355.1. Classification (GTDB taxonomy): domain Bacteria; phylum Pseudomonadota; class Gammaproteobacteria; order Burkholderiales; family Burkholderiaceae_C; genus Pseudaquabacterium. Next base: position 4,252 of record CAMCTC010000118.1, read on the forward strand.
TCGAGCTCGGCGATCGGGTGCTCGAACTCGAGGAAATGTCGTTTGCTCATCCGCCGCCTCGGGTTGGGTGAATCGGGCCGGCTGCGAACAGTACGCGAGCGTCGAAGCCGGCAACTCGAAGGTCAGTAGTCTACCGGCAGTGGATCCAGGCTACGCCAGATGTACCAGGTGGCGACCGAGCGGAACGGCACCCAGGCCTCGCCAACCTCGCGCGCCTCAGCCCGAGAAACCGGCTCGCCGCTGAAGTATCCCTGGCTGATGCCTTTGATCAGACCCAGGTCATCGAGCGGCATCACGTTAGGCCGCATCAAGTGGAAGATCAGAAACATCTCGGCGGTCCAGCGGCCGATGCCTCGGATCGCGACCAATTCTTCGATGATGGCCTCATCGTCCATCTGTTGCCACTGCAGCACGTGCAAGGCATCGGATTCGAAATGCCGGGCCAGATCGCCGAGGTACTCCACCTTGCGCGCTGAAAGGCCCGCACCGCGCAGTTCAGGCGTGTCCCGTGCCAACACCGCTGACGGTTGCAGATGAATGGCCGGACCGCCCACCACCGCGACGAACCGGTCCCACACCGACTGCGCCGCCTTGACAGAGATTTGCTGGCCGACGATGGATCGCGCCAGCGTGGTGAAAGCATCGCCCCGGCTCTGCAGACGTGCCTGGCCGAAACGCGGGATGAGTTTCTTCATCACCCGGTCGCGCTTGGACAAGTGCCGGCAGGCATCGTCCCAGTAATCCGGCGTCACGGCTGCTGGCACCGCAGTCACGGCGACGGCAGCCGGTTCAATCGAGCCGAGGCTGCGCCCAGGCAAACTCAAGCCCTCACCCAAGTGGTGCCCAGCGCCGAATCCTTGAGCTCGATACCTTGCGCTACCAATTCATGGCGGATGCGGTCAGCCTCGGCGAAGTTTTTCGCCAACTTTGCCGCTGCGCGATCAGCGATCAAGCCCGCGATGGTGGTCTCGTCGAGCACGCTGCCGGCCTGCAGGAAAGCACGCGGCGCTTGCTGCAGCAGTCCCAGCGTGGCAGCCAGCGCTCGCAGCAACTCGGCACTGTCGACCGAGCGGCTGCGGTTGCACTCGCTAGCCAACTCGAACAGCACGGCCAGCGCGCCAGGGGTGTTGAAGTCTTCGTCCATCGCCGCTTTGAAGGCAGCTGCCTGCGGCTGCGCCCAATCTATGGCCGGGCAAGCTGGTGCCAGCGCGATGCCATCCAGCGCGGTATAGAGGCGGCGCAAACCGGTGCGCGCGTCGTCTAGCAGTTGGTCACTGAAGTTGAACGGGCTGCGGTAATGGGTGCGCAACATGAAAAAACGCAAGGTCTCGCCATCGAAGCGCTGCAGCACGTCGCGGATCGTGAAGAAGTTGCCCAGGCTCTTGGACATCTTCTCGTTGTCGATGTTGAGAAAACCGTTGTGCAGCCAGTAATTGACATGGCGATGCCCGAGCGCACCCTCGCTCTGGGCGATCTCGTTCTCGTGATGCGGGAACTGCAGGTCCATGCCGCCACCGTGGATGTCGAAGCGCTCGCCCAGCAGCGCGCAACTCATCGCCGAGCACTCGATGTGCCAGCCAGGGCGGCCTGGGCCATAGTCAGCGTCGAAACTGGCGTCACTAGGCTCGTCGGGTTTGGTGGCCTTCCAAAGCACGAAGTCCAGCGGGTCGTCCTTGCCGCCGGGCACCGCGACCCGCTCGCCAGCGCGCAGCTCATCGATGCTCTTGCCCGATAACTTGCCGTAGCCCGGGAACTTGCGCACCGCGAAGTTCACATCGCCGCCCTCAGCCCGGTAGGCCAAGCCCTTGCGCTCGAGCGTGCTGATCAAGGACAGCATCTGTGGCACGTACTCAGTGGCCCGCGGCTCGTGCGTGGGCGCGGCGACACCGATCGCGCCGATGTCTTGGCGCATCGCGTCAACCATCTCATCGGTCAACGCACGGATGCTGATGCCGCGCTCGACCGCCCGCTTGATGATCTTGTCGTCGATATCGGTGATGTTGCGCACGTAGTTGACCTGGTAGCCGCTGGCTTGCAACCAGCGATAGACCACATCGAAAGCCATCATCATCCGAGCATGGCCCATGTGGCACAGATCGTAGATCGTCATGCCACAAACATACATGCGCACGAACCCTGGGTCGATTGGCGTGAAAATTTCCAGGCTGCGGGTCAGCGTGTTGTAAAGGCGCAATGTCATGGGGGTTACAAAAACCGGCCACCTCCAGGATGGCCGTGATGTTCAAGGAGGGATGCCGTGGCCGGCGGGCTTGGAGGGGCGGCCTGCTACGCCGCAGCGCACGTGATCAAGACCAGGGGGTCGATACAATGAAATCAGTATAGCGGCGGCAATGCCGCCTCCGAATTTGATCTGACTGCCCGGCAACCGGCTTGCGTTCTCCCAATCCTCCACGGTCGATGGCCTTGCCTGCTGCGCTGCGCCGCTTGAAATCTGGACTGATCGCCTGCCTGCTGGCAACGACAGCTTGGACGCCCGCTGTGGCCGCCGATGGCCCGGCTCGGGCGATCGAGCAGCAATTCAAACGCGGCGAGACCACGCTGGCGCAGCAGAACTTGACGCAAGCGCTGGCCCGGCAACCCGACGATGTCGCGCTGCGTTTCCTACAAGGCGTGATGCTGTCAGCGGGCGGCAGCACGGCCGAGGCCGTCGCGCTGTTCGAACGCCTGACGCAGGAATTTCCCGACCTGCCCGAGCCCTACAACAATCTGGCCGTGCTGCAAGCCGCTGCCGGCAAGATCGATGCAGCACGCGAGTTGCTGGAAACCGCGCTGCGGCTGGACCCCGGTTACCGCACCGCGCACGAGAACCTGGGTGACGTGTTCGCACGCCTGGCCCAGCGTGCCTACGAAGCCGCTGCCGGGCCGCACAGCGAAGCCAGCTTACAGGGAAAATTGCGCATGGCGCGTGAACTGGCGCAACTGCGCTGATCGCGCGGCATGACAGCTACCCAACCACTTGAGGAGATGAAACGATGAACCGATATATCCTGGCTGCCGCGCTGGCGACCAGCTGCTTGCTGTCAGCGCATGCGCAGGCCCAGAAGGTACGCCTGACCACGGCCATGGGCGACATCGTGCTGCAGTTGGACGCCGAGAAAGCACCCAAGACGGTGGCCAACTTCGTGCAATACGTCAAGGCCGGCCAGTACAACGGCACGGTGTTTCACCGGGTGATCGACGGCTTCATGATCCAGGGCGGCGGCATGACGCCAGACATGGAGGAAAAACCCACCCGTGCGCCGATCCCACTCGAATCAAAAAACGGCCTGTCCAACCAGCGCGGCACGGTCGCGATGGCACGCACCCAGGTGCCTGACTCGGCCACCGCGCAGTTCTTCATCAACCTCGCCGACAACAACCGGCTAGACGCGGCCAACTCACCAGACGGCAACGGCTACGCGGTGTTCGGCAAGGTGACCGAAGGCATGGACGTGGTCGACAAGATCAGAGCCGTGCCGACCGGCAACAAGGCTGGCCACCAGAACGTGCCGCAAACCCCCATCCTCATCAAAAAAGCAACCATCCTTTCGGAGAAATGACATGACCAAAACCGTCACCATGACCACCGCCCAGGGCAGCTTCACCATCGAGCTCGACGATGCCAAAGCCCCGCTGACCGTGGAGAATTTTCTGAGCTATGTGCGCAGCGGGCATTACGACGGCACCGTGTTCCACCGCGTGATCAAGGGCTTCATGATCCAGGGCGGCGGCTTCGCGCCCGGCATGAAGCAAAAACCCACCCAGGGCGAGATCAAGAACGAAGCCAACAACGGGCTGAAGAACTTGAAATACACGCTGGCGATGGCACGCACCAGTGCGCCGCATTCGGCCTCGTCGCAGTTCTTCATCAACGCGACGAACAACAGCTTTCTCGACCACAGCAGCGAGTCCGCGCAAGGCTGGGGCTACGCGGTGTTCGGCCGTGTCGTCAGCGGCATGGACGTGGTTGACCAAATCGAGCTCGTGGCCACCGGCCGCAAGGGCGGTCACGACGACGTGCCCAACGACGACGTGGTGATCCTGACGGCAGTAGAAGTCGTCTGAGTCCCTTGCGGTGAGCGGCGCTCAAGCCGAGGCTGAGGTCTGGCAGGCCGACCTCAGCTGGCAGCGCATCGACTTGCTGTCGGACGTGCACCTGCACGCCGACATGCCGCGCACCTTCGAGGCCTGGCGCGACCATTTGTTGAGCACGCCCGCCGACGCCGTGCTGTTGCTGGGCGACCTGTTCGAGGTCTGGGTCGGCGACGACGCGAGCCACCAGGGTTTCGAGGCCGAATGCGTCAGCGTGCTGCGCCAGGCCAGCGCCCGGAAAGTGCTGGCCTTCATGCCGGGCAACCGGGACTTTCTGGTCGGCGACCGTCTGCTGGCCGAAGCCGGTGTGCAGCGCCTGGCCGACCCCACGCTGCTGTGCTGCTGGGGCCAACGCTGGTTGCTCAGCCACGGCGATGCGCTGTGCCTGGCCGACCAGGCTTACCAGCAGTTCCGCGCTCAAGTGCGCAGCGCCGGCTGGCAACAGCAGTTCCTGGCGCTGCCACTGGCAGACCGCCAACGCCAGGCCAGGGCCATGCGAGACGCCAGCACTGCACACCAGGCCAGCCTTGGCGCGCAGCATTGGAGCGATGTCGACGACGCTGCGGCCGCGCAATGGCTTGCCCAGGCCGACGCCAACGCGCTGATCCACGGCCACACCCACCGTCCGGGCACACATACGCTGCCGGGTGGTGGGCTGCGACATGTGCTGGGCGACTGGGATTTCGACGCCAGGCCAAGCCGAGCCAGGATGCTGCAGCTGAGCCCGAACGGGCTGCAGGCGATCGACCTGGGCGACCCCTCTTGAGGGCCCGGGTTTGAAAGCCCAGGTTTGAAAACCCTTTGGCGGCGCTGGCAGGCGCACCGCGAGTCGCGGGTGCTGGCGCGGCGCGCCATCCCTGACCCGCTGTGGCGGCTGACGCTGGCGCGGGTGCCGTTCCTGGCCGAGCGCTCGGCGCAGGATCTGGACGAACTGCGTCGCCTGGCGAGCCTGTTTCTCGACGAGAAGGAATTCACCGGCGGCGGCGGTCTGGTGGTCGACGACGCGATGGCCGTCTGCATCGCCGCCCAGGCCTGCCTGCCGGTGCTGCGATTCGGGCTGGCGCCGTACCGCAGCTTCGTCGGCATCGTCGTGCACCCGGACGAGGTGGTGGCGCGGCGCGAAGTCATCGATGACGACGGCATCGTCCACGCTTACGACGAAGTGCTGGCCGGCGAGGCGATGGCGGGCGGGCCGATCATGCTGTCGTGGGTCGACGTCAGCGCTGCCAGCGAGCTGGCCGACTGGGGCTACAACGTGGTGATCCATGAGTTCGCCCATGTGCTGGACATGGGCGACGGCGAGGCCGATGGCGTGCCGCCGCTGCCCAGCGCGGCAGCGCGCGAAGCCTGGATCGCCGTCATCGACCCCGAGTTCGAGCGCTTTTGCGCCGCGGTCGACGCCGATGAAGAGACCTTGATCGACCCCTATGGCGCGACCAGCGTCGACGAGTTCTTCGCGGTGATGAGCGAGAGCTTCTTCGTCACGCCCCAGGCGCTGCGCGCCAGGCACCCCGCGCTGTACGCGATGCTGGCGGGCTACTACGGGCAAGACCCGGCGAGCTTCAGCCCGGGTTGACGACGTCGAGATTGCCGACGGGATGGCCGCCGCAGCGTCCGATCCGCCAGCAAGCCGGCGTCAGGCCATCGTCAAAGCGCCGTCGACACGGCCTTGGGCTTGTCGTTCTTGTTGCGCGGCGGCTGGATCTCGAGCAACACCTCGCCCTTGTCGTCCACATCGACCGTCAGGCGACCGCCATCGACCAATCGGCCGAACAGCAACTCGTCGGCCAGCGCGCGACGTATCGTGTCCTGGATCAGGCGCTGCATCGGTCTGGCGCCCATCAAGGGGTCGAAACCCTTCTTGGCCAAGTGCGTGCGCAGCGTGTCGGTGAAAGTGACGTCGACCTTCTTCTCGCCCAACTGGGCCTCGAGCTGCAGCAAGAACTTGTCGACCACGCGCAGGATGATCGACTCGTCGAGCGCTTTGAAGCTGACCGTCGCGTCGAGCCGGTTGCGGAACTCGGGCGTGAACAAGCGCTTGATGTCGGCCATCTCGTCGCCCTGCTCGCGCGAGGTGGTGAAGCCTATCGTCGCCTTGTTCATCGTCTCGGCGCCAGCATTCGTCGTCATGATGATGATGACGTTGCGGAAATCGGCTTTGCGCCCGTTGTTGTCGGTCAGCGCGCCGTGGTCCATCACCTGCAGCAGCACGTTGTAGACATCCGGGTGAGCCTTCTCGATCTCGTCGAGCAGCAGCACGGAGTGCGGCTTCTTGGTCACGGCCTCGGTCAGCAAGCCACCCTGGTCGAAACCGACATAGCCCGGCGGCGCACCGATCAGCCGGCTGACCGCGTGGCGCTCCATGTACTCGCTCATGTCGAAGCGGATCAGCTCAATGCCCAGAATATAGGCCAGCTGCTTGGCAACCTCGGTCTTGCCCACGCCGGTCGGGCCTGAGAACAGGAACGAGCCGATCGGCTTGTCAGGCCGGCCCAGGCCCGAGCGCGCCATCTTGATCGCTGCGGCCAGCGCGTCGATCGCCGGCTCCTGGCCGAACACCACGCTCTTCAAGTCGCGGTCCAGGCTCTTCAACTTGCCGCGGTCGTCGTTGGAGACCGATGCCGGTGGGATGCGCGCGATCTTCGCGACGATCTCCTCGACCTCGTTGCGGGTGATGGTCTTTTTCTGCTTGTTCTTGGGCAGGATGCGCTGCGCAGCACCGGCTTCGTCGATCACGTCGATCGCCTTGTCGGGCAGGTGCCGGTCATTGATGTATTTGGCCGACAGCTCGGCAGCAGCTTGAAGCGCACCCAGCGCGTATTTGACGTTGTGGTGGTCCTCAAAGCGCGATTTCAGACCCTTGAGGATCTCCACCGTCTGCTCGACCGAAGGCTCGACCACGTCGATCTTCTGGAAGCGCCGCGACAGTGCCGCGTCCTTCTCGAAGATGCCGCGGTATTCGGTGAAGGTGGTTGCCCCTATGCACTTCATCGCGCCGTTGCTCAAGGCGGGCTTGAGCAGGTTGCTGGCATCCAGCGTGCCGCCTGAAGCTGCCCCGGCGCCGATCAGCGTGTGGATCTCGTCGATGAACAGCACCGCGCTGGGCTGCTCCTTGAGCTGCTTCAAAACACCTTTGAGGCGTTGCTCGAAATCACCCCGGTACTTGGTGCCAGCCAGCAGCGCGCCCATGTCTAACGAGTACACGGTGGAGGCTGCCAACACCTCAGGCACATCGGACTGGGTGATGCGCCAGGCCAGGCCTTCGGCGATCGCGGTCTTGCCCACGCCGGCCTCGCCGACGAGCAGCGGGTTGTTCTTGCGGCGCCGGCACAGGATCTGGATCACCCGCTCGACCTCGGCCTCGCGGCCGATCAGCGGATCGATCTTGCCGTCTTTGGCCAACTGGTTCAGGTTCTGTGTGAACTGGTCCAGCGGCGTGCCCTTGCCGGCGTCGGCGGTGTCTTCCTTCTCGGCCTCAGCGCCAGGCTCACCGGACTTGGCCGGTGCGGGAGGCTCGCTCTTCTTGATGCCGTGGGCGATGAAGTTGACCACGTCCAAGCGCGTCACGCCCTGCTGGTGCAGGTAGTACACCGCATGCGAATCCTTCTCGCCGAAGATCGCCACCAGCACGTTGGCGCCGGTCACCTCTTTCTTGCCGGAACCGGTGGACTGCACGTGCATGATCGCGCGCTGGATCACGCGCTGGAAACCCAGCGTCGGCTGGGTGTCGACCTCTTCGGTGCCGCCCACGGTGGGCGTGTTTTCTTTGATAAAAGTGGTCAAGCTCTTGCGCAGGTCATCGATGTTGGCCGCGCAGGCCTTGAGCACCTCGGCAGCCGAGGGGTTGTCCAGCAGCGCGAGCAGCAGGTGCTCGACGGTGATGAACTCGTGGCGCTGCTGGCGCGCCTCGACGAATGCCATGTGCAGGCTGACTTCCAATTCTTGCGCAATCATGCGGCCTCCATAATGCATTGCAGTGGATGCCCGGCGCGGCGAGCCGCGGCCAGGACGAGTTCAACCTTGGTCGCCGCAACGTCTTTCGAGAAGACGCCGCAGACGCCACGGCCTTCGTGGTGAATCTTGAGCATGATGAGCGTGGCCGATTCGAGGTCGCAGCGGAAGTAGTGCTGCAACACCATCACGACGAACTCCATCGGCGTGAAGTCGTCGTTGAGCAGCACCACCTGGTACATCTGGGGCGGCTTGGTGCGCGCAGTCTTGCGCTCGAGCACCACCACCCCGTCGTTGCCACGGCCTGGCTGCCCTGGTGGCTTGGGAGGTGGTGAGGGAGGGTCATCCTGAGGCATGAGGCATTCTATCGAGTCGCGCCCGATGCCTGCTGAAGGCCATCCGGGTCAGCGGGATGTTGCGCGCTTTGCGGGCAGCGCAAAGCTCGAAATCCGGTGGGCAATGCGGCTTGTCGTACGCCTGTGGCGATCGCCGCGGCACACGAGGGCTGCGAGCACAAGGTTCGATTGGCGAGCGGGCGAGCGTTGCTGTCCTAGCGGCCAGAGGTTCGGCGGCATCGGACGATGGGCTGGGCTTGCCGGCGCTAAGCAGACGCCGAGGAACTCGAAAATCACATCATGAGCTACGTGCTATATCAGCCTCGGTTGCCAACGCTTGCAAAATCAAGAAATGCCTCTCGCAATCTTGAAGATATTCGCTAACCTTCTTCAGTCTCTCGCGGTAATATGCCGCACCAGTCCAATCTTTAAGGATATCCCGCCCGGCGCCATCCACCGCAACTGCATTCGTATTATTCTTGAGGACATGGAAAGTCCCTTCATGAATCAGATGGGCGCATTGAATATAATTACCCATATGAACCAAGCGCCTCATGAATTCAAATATTGCACCCCCTTGTGCGCCCGCAGTCTCCAATTTTTTCTTGCCTTCATCCCATATCTGGCTGATCTCCGAATACTTCGAAAGTATCTCATCTGCACAGGCTTTTTTACTAGCGGGAGTGAGCGCCGCCCATTGCACCTTCCAAACAGCGAACAACGATTCTTGTGGCCTCTTGTCTGATTTATACAAAATCTTATCATAGCCTTTGCATAAATCAAGATAAAATCTCTCGAAATTTTCTTCAGCAGTTTTTAATTTAGTGCCCATCAACTTAAACTGAGCGGGCCCTTCGGTCATAAGATTTAATGCGTGACCAAAAGCCTCTTTTAAAAGCTCAGGGCTTGAAATCTGCTTGGGTGGCGCCACATCATCAATAAAACTCCAAAGATACGGCGTCAATTGCTCGTGAATACTCTCGCGATCAGAGTAGACTGATTTCACAAATAGCGCCAAACCTATCACCCCGGCGGTGATCGCGACTTGCGGCCCACCGACGGCGGCTACAAATCCCGCCGTGCCGGCGGCTATCAAAGCTGCCTCACCGCACAGCGCCGCAATCCCAGCACCTAAGCCGATGACACCACCCACATTTCCCACAACGTTGACAGCGCCAGTCGCAACCTCCTTCTTTGATGGCTTAGTCCAGAATGCGCTTGTACTTTGCGAAGTGGAATGGAAAATTTTTCTAGCAAACGAACCCCAATTGGATAATTGAACTCCATGTGGTTCTTTGTATTTGCTGAAATGAATATTTACGGTAGCCATTGATTCAGTCCTTTCTCATAAATGATCGTAGAGTGCAAGCTTACGAAACTCGCGCTAAACGATTGCTCATTGAGCAGCTATTACAAAACGCTGCGCCTTGGTTGCAGTTGCCCGACAAGGTGATACAACACTCGTCCAACCAAGACTTGCCGCAGGCATATTTCTGGAACACTGTAGGTACATTCATTCCGAATCCATCGTTACACCCAACAACCCAAACAACCGCTGCACATCGCCCTCTTGCTTGAGCATTTCCTGCATCAACTGCGGCAGCGGCATTCGGCCCCAGGTGATCGCGCGGCGAACCAGATAAGGTATCGGGCTGTGCGGCTCCGTGCGCTGCAGGAATTCAGCGATCTGCTCGAGCTGGCGGTAGGCTGATTCACGGTTCATCACGGTCTGTCCTGTGGGGGCTTGCGCGCTGCCCGGCGCCGATGCCGATGCCGAAGTCATTAGGGCGACCGCATCGTCCTGGGGCTCGGAATGTTCAACAGCGTCCGGCAGCGCCTCGGG